>CANGUK010000103.1 GCA_947457095.1 Cyclobacteriaceae bacterium | reverse complement strand
TTACTTGAAAGCTAGAAAAATAGAAGTGCCAAGCATCCAAAAGTTGGAAGATATTCCTTTTTTGCCGATTCAATTTTTTAAGGACAGTCTTGTTTACTGTGGAAATCCCAATGCTGCATCCCAGACGTATAGCAGTAGCGGCACCACAGGAATGATTACAAGTAAGCATTTGCTTTGGTCTCAAGAATTTTACCTCAATCATGCCCAACGGTTATTTGAACAGGTGTATGGGCCTTTGACAGATTTTCATGTGCTGGCTTTACTTCCAGCATATTTGGAACGTCCTGGAAGTAGCCTGGTTGCGATGGCAAGCCATTTTATCAATCAAAGCAAATCAGAAGCTTCAGGATTTTACTTGTACAATCAACAGGAACTTTTACAGCAACTCTCTACCCTTGCCTCAGGAAGCCGTAAAGTATTGCTTTTGGGTGTGACCTTTGCCTTATTGGATTTAGCAGAATCTAAGGAAACTTTCCAAGGATTTCCCAATTTGATAGTGATGGAAACAGGAGGAATGAAGGGGAGAAGGAGGGAGATGGTTCGGGCGGAAGTGCATGAGCAGCTGTGTTCTTTTTTTCATGTAGACTCGATTCATTCGGAATATGGGATGACCGAACTCCTCTCACAGGTCTATTCCCAAGGCAATGGCAAATACGAAGTACCAACTTGCATGCGTGTAGTACTTCGTGACCTTAATGATCCCTTCAGTCCAGCCAGTCGTAGACAAGGTGGAATCAATTTGATTGACTTGGCTAATTTCCATTCCTGTGCATTTATTGAAACCCAGGATATTGGAAAGTGGGATGAAAACGGGTTTTTGGAAGTTCTGGGCCGATTTGATCATTCCGATCTACGCGGTTGTAACTTATTGGTTCAGTAATTTTTGTTGATTTAACCTTTTGGTTCAGTAATTGCTTTAGAAAAAATTAATAAACATCTTTAGCTATCTAATCGATCTTCTATGAAACGTATTGCCTCAGTAGCGCTAGTCATTTCACTTTTAGCTTTAGCCTCTTGTGCATCTACCAGACCTTGTCCGGCTTATGCCAAGGAAATCACTCCTAAAAAAGGATTGAGCTAAAAAAATATGCTGACTTAATAGTCAGCATATTTTTTTACATCTTCCAGACTGATTGTAGTCTCTCCTAAGATTACCAGTCGTTCGACTACGTTGCGAAGTTCCCGGATATTTCCAGTCCAGGGGAGTTCTTGCAATCGAGCAACAGCCTCCTTGCTAACTTTTTTCTTGGCATTACCATTCTCTTGCGCAATGTCCTCTAGGAACTTGTCGAGTAGGAGAGGTATGTCTTCCTTTCGATCTTTTAATGGGGGAACATGAATCAAAATTACGCTCAAGCGGTGATATAAATCCTCTCGAAACCGTCCTGCTTCAATTTCCTTTTTCAAATCCTTATTGGTAGCAGCTAGTACTCGAACATCCACTTTGATATCCTTGTCACTGCCCACCCGATTGATAAAGTTTTCTTGAAGAGCTCTAAGAACCTTGGATTGTGCTGACAAAGACATGTCCCCAATTTCATCAAGAAAAAGAGTGCCCCCGTCTGCTTGTTCAAACTTTCCTGAGCGTTGCTTGTGTGCAGAGGTAAAGGATCCTTTTTCGTGGCCAAATAGTTCAGATTCAATCAATTCTGAAGGAATAGCGGCACAGTTCACAGCCACATAAGGCATTTCTTGTCGCTTGCTTTTTTCATGGATCCAATGTGCCACAAGTTCCTTTCCGGTACCGTTTTGACCTGTAATCAGGACGCGAGCATCGGTTGGTGCAACCTTCTCAATGGTGTCTTTTACAGCTTGCAGGGCAGAAGATTCCCCTACCATATCAAATTTCTTGGATAGCTTTTTCTTCAACACCTTAGTCTCGGTGACCAACTGCTTTTTATCTAGTGCGTTGCGAACGGTTAGAAGCAGTCGATTGAGGTCTGGTGGCTTGGAAATAAAATCAAACGCGCCTTTTTTGGTGGCTTCTACGGCTGTTTCGATGGTTCCGTGTGCCGAAATCATGATAAACTGAGGGGAGCGATCCATCTGTCTGACTTGGTCCAGGACGTCCATTCCATCTAGGATGGGCATTTTTACATCACAAAGAACCAAATCCACTTCCTCGTCTTTAATTTTTTGTAAGCCTTCTGCTCCGTCTTGGGCCTCGATCACTTCGTATTTTTCATACTCCAAAATTTCTCTTAAGGAGGAACGAATAAAGCGCTCGTCGTCTATAATCAGGATTTTTGCCATAGTTAAAAGTAGTAAAAAAGTGCAAGTCTATAAGCCGGGTTCTGTTACAAGGCACACTTCGAACGAATCGAATGTAGTCTTGCTCTTGCCATTTATCTCGATCTTGGTTCACACCTAGACTCCATCGATCTACCCACCTCGGAATTCTTTTCCGAAGAAAAGATATCGAACGAGCAGCTCTTTGCCCGAGGCCTATTTGATCTTTCAACCCATAAGGTTTGCCATGCCCTCTCCATCACTGCAGAGGCGGTGGGCTCTTACTCCACCTTTTCACCCTTTCCGCTAGATTGGATACAAGCTGGGCTTGCACCTACTAGAGGTGGTTTGTTTTCTGTGGCACTAGCTGTACCCTGACCGTCACCGGTCAAAGCCCTTCCCGTTAGGAAGTATGGCGCTCTATGTTGCCCGGACTTTCCTCCCCGATAGAATCGGAGCGGCAAGACGACTTGCACCCTGCAAATTACGGCAATTTTGGGGAATCGGGATGTTCTCCCACTTCAATTCAAAGATTCTTTTAAATTTTACATTTTTTGAAAACCTTTTTTAGGATAACCTGTTGTATATCAGAAGGCTTAAATGCTTTTCATCATAGTGCTGGGTTGAGCCGCTTCGAGAGGAGCGGTTCTTTTTTGTCTCTACCTTCCTTTTTCCCTAGCCGCTATTCTACCTATCTTTGAAAAAAATAGTCTCCAATGATTTTAGTAGGTAACGTAGTCTTGTCTGATGACATCAAAGAAAACTTTTTTGTATGCGACCTAGAAGCCTGTAAAGGGGCTTGTTGTGTAGAAGGGGATGCAGGTGCACCTTTGGAAGATGAGGAAACAAAGATCTTGGAAGAGATCTATCCACTAGTGAAAGACTACATTACGGAAGAGGGGAGAAAAGTGATTGAAGCCCAAGGTACCTGGGTGATTGACAAAGATGGAGACAAGGGAACCCCCACGCTTGGAGACAATCGGGAGTGCGCCTATGCGCTGTATGATGAGCGAGGCATCTTGAAATGTGGAATCGAACAAGCCTATCTGGATGGAAAAATTTCCTGGAAAAAGCCTATTTCCTGTCACCTATACCCCATACGCGTAACCAAATACGATCAATACGATGCTTTGAATTACGATCGTTGGCATATCTGTGATCCTGCCTGCCAACTAGGGAAAAGTCTCCAAGTTCCTTTATACGCTTTTCTAAAAGATGCCCTTGTCCGAAAGTATGGAGAAGCTTGGTATGCAGAGTTGGTGGAAGATATTGAAGGACCTAAGCAGGGATAAGGTTTCTTTTTATAGTATTTATTGAATGTTTTCTGCTAGCTTTTCAAAAGCCAATTCGGCAATTTTTTGATAACCCAAATCCGAAGGATGTACACCATCTGCAGAAAAGAATTCTGGTTGAAGGTCCATAGGTATTTCCTGGTATATCACTTTTGGATTGCATGCAGCTATTTGTTCTAATTCTGCTTGTAAATAATCCCGTTGCACCTGAAGAAAGGATTGCATTCTTTTTGAAAAGGCTGGGAATAAATGCACAGGAGGGATAGCTGCTAGGTAAATCCATTGGGCGGAAGTGGTCATCTGGATTTGATGAATCAAGGTCTCCACCTCCTTTTTGAATGCTATTGGGTTTGTCAAAAGAAAACAATCATTGGCTCCCAAGAAAAGAATAACTCCTTTAGATTTTGGTGCTTCGCTTTTCCGATGTTGGTGGTAAAGTGAGAGCGCATCTTTCACGCGCAAACCTTTTTTGCCAATGGTTTCAATTTGATAGGATTCACCAAAAAGTCGGTAAAAATTACCAGCTAGGGTATGGGCAGGTGCACTAGCACCTACTCCAGCAACTGTAGATTCCCCGATAAGCAGGACGTGGTTTTCACCTTGGCCCAAGGTAAGTAAGGAGGATTGGGAGGGAAGCTTTGGGCTGGATTTCCGTACCTGCTTGGCTTGGTAAACTAGAGATGGAAGCCAGGGATAGATGCGTAGCTGAAAAATCCAGTAGGGAGTCATTTATCCCCCAACTTTTTTTGCGCTATATCCTGCCTGAGTCAATACCTGCACCACCTTGTCGCGATGGTCTCCCTGGATTAATATTTCTCCATCTTTGGTAGATCCACCCACCCCACATTTGTTTTTGAGGTGCTTACCTAATTCTTTCAAATCCTCTTCAGTGCCTACAAATCCTTCGATAAGAGTTACCTGCTTTCCCGCTCGGGATTTTTTATCTAGGAGCACGCGTAACTTTTGTTGGGAAGGAGGAAGGGTATCCTGTGACTCCTCTGCTCCAAAATTGTAGTCAAAGGAATCAGCCGTGGAGAAAACGACGCCGTCTCTTTTTTTCCAATCGTTGTTTTTTTTACTCATGAAATTTGAAAGATGTCTTGGTTTTAAGCTTTCGAAGACGGGGTTTTTAATGTCCAAACAGGTCGTTTGGAATGATTGACCACATCCTCTGCAATGCTACCCGTGAGCAGATGCAGGATGCCTGTTCTCCCATGGGTGGTCATTGCAATTAAATCTGCTCCAATATCGTCAGCAAACTCAAGAATTCCAGATTCTTCGGATATGGAATTGTAAATCTGCGTATGAATATTTTCAAATTTGAACTTAGCAATGAATTTTTCAAGGCTTGCATTTGCTTCTCTGCTAGTTTTAAACTCCCCTGGGGTGTTGACACTCACAAAATAAAACTCCGAATCAAAAAGTAACTGCATGGTCTTGATTCGAGAGGCTACTCCCACATCCATCTCCTTGAAATTAGATGCAAACACAATTTTTCTCAGGGAAAGGGGATCTGTTTCGCCTTTGATCGTAAGTACTGGGCATATGGCTGTACGAACAATTTTTTCGGTAGTACTTCCAATCAAGAATTCATCCCAGCCTGAAGCACCGGAAGAACCCATCACAAGTAAATCGGGTTTAAGTTCCTCAATCGCCTGTGAAATTTCTCTAAAAATTACGCCTACTACGACCTGTGCCTCTATGCTGTAACTCGAAGACGACAAGTTGTCTTTAATCCGTTCCAAATCAAGCTTTTTTTGTTCGATCAAATCCCTGAAATAAACTTGATTTTGGTAATCCGATAAGGGGTCCATTCCTCCTCCTAAAGTACCCATACTTGTGTTTAATGGATACTCGACCACATGAATCAAGGTAAGATGAAGTTTGGAATACTGAGAACTGAGCTTGATAACGAAGTCAAGGGCATGGGTAGCCATTTTCGAAAAATCGTAGGGAATAAGGATATGGATCATGTGTTTTAGCGTTTATTGGATCAATTTAATGGCTATCCTTCCGCTAAAACAGGACTTTTGTCAGGTTTTTCTAACTAATCAAGCCAATTCCAAAAAGTAAAGTCCAAACCAAAGTGCTAAGTGCCATTTGTTTGAGATAGGGATCTGTCTCAGCAGCTGTGGTTGCTTTCTGTAATCCTATACCGATGTATACCATCCACGGAAGTACAAAACATGCTCCTAAGGAACCAAAAGTTTGATTGAACCAAACAAAGACAACTAATCCCAGGTAAGCCATAGCAATTAAGATCCAGTGGTAAGCGATGGCTTTCGATCTTCCGATTCGTACAGGAATAGATCGCTTTCCAGCCAGTTGATCTGAGTCGATATCTCGGATATTGTTGATATTTAGAACCGCCGTACTGAAGCATCCCAATCCTAAAGCAATCAACAAGACCATGGGCTCTGCTTGGAGACTATGCAAGAAGTAGGTGCCTGATACGCCCACCAATCCAAAGAAAAGAAATACCGAAATATCACCTAACCCAGCGTATCCGTAGGGATTAGTGCCTGAAGTGTAGCGGATGGCTGCCCAAATTGCAAGGAGACCTAAGGCTAGGAAACCTAAAAAATAGGACCAATTCGGTAATGCTAGATAGATGAGGAGAAGACCAGTACCCAAGGAAAGTCCCCCAAAAATAAACATGGCCCGCTTCATTTCTGGAAGAGAAATCAAACCTGATTGAACGGCTCGAATGGGGCCTTTTCGTGCTGAAGAATCAGCTCCATGTACGCTGTCACCGTAATCGTTAGACAGGTTGGATAAAATCTGTAGAAATACCGTAGTCAAAGAAGCCAAAACCAGGACCTCCCAACGAAAGGCATTTTGCCATTTCGCCAAAAAAGACCCAGCAAAAATACTTGCTAGGGCTAGGGGTAAGGTACGAAGCCTGACTGCATGCAGCCAGGCTTCTTTTTTGGATTGGATTTCTCTTTTCAAGGAAAACAGTTAATCAGGGAGCGATTAGACTTAAAATTTCCTCGTCCATTGGTTTCACGGAAGAAGGGAAAAATTTAACCAATTCGCCTTTTTCATTGATGAAGTACTTGCAAAAATTCCAGCTAGGCTCCTGGCTGTTCCAACCATTTAAACTGGCATCAGAAAGCCATCTGTATAGTGGATGCTTGTCAAATCCTTTTACTGAAATTTTCTCAAACATAGGGAAAGTGACCCCGAATTCAGTTGAACAGAATTCTTTGATTTCTTCATTCGTACCTGGTTCCTGTCCGCCAAAATTATTAGCTGGAAATCCAAGAATTAAAATGTCGTCACCATGTTGGGCATACAACTCTTGGAGTTGAGCGTATTGCTTGGTGTAACCACACTTGGAGGCCACATTTACCAAAAGCAACTTTTTTCCTTTGAAAGAGGCAAAGTCAACTTCTTGTCCATTGATATCTTTCATTTTGAAATCGTAAAAAGAGCTTTCCATGGTTTGGTCGTAGGAAGGGTGGAGACTTGAGGTGTCAGCAGGACGATCTAAGGTCGTGCCACAAGCCAATAAGGCTACACTAAGGGAAATTAGGACTGTTTTCATAATTACATTCTTTCGGGAACTTGTATACCTATCAAACTCATTCCTCTTTTGATTGTTTTGGCTGTTTGCAAAGAAAGCGCTACCCGAAAAGATTGGAGTTGTAAGTCTTTCTCATGAAAAATGGGAAGTTCTGCATAAAATCGGTTGTATTCCTTAGCCAAGTCAAAGAGGTATTGCGCAAGAATGGCAGGGGAGTAGTCCTCTGCTGCTTGCTTAATTTTCCGCTCAAAATCATTCAGCAATTGAATCAGAGCAGCTTCTGTCTCGGCAAGCTCACTTAGGTTTGAAAAACTTTCAACAGAAAGATCTACTCCGATTTGTTCGGCTTTTCTCAGAATGGCAGCGATTCGTGCATGGGAGTATTGAATAAATGGGCCTGTGTTTCCTTGAAATTCAATGGATTCCTGTGGGTTGAATAGCATGCGTTTTTTCGGGTCCACCTTCAATAAGAAGTATTTGAGGGCACCCATTCCAAGCATTTCATACAATTCTGTAGCCTGAGTCTCCGTAAAACCTTCAATCTTTCCTAACTCCTTCGTGTGATGTGCAGCGGTCTCCACCATTTCTTCCATCAATTCATCTGCATCCACTACTGTACCTTCCCGTGACTTCATCTTTCCAGTTGGAAGGTCCACCATGCCATAGGAGAGGTGGTACAAGCCAGGACCATAAGAACGTCCAAGTTTACGCATGATTTTAAACAAGACATCAAAGTGGTAATCTTGTTCATTTCCAACTACATACACCGATTTATTGATCTGGAAATCCTGGTATTTTAAATCTGCGGTACCCATATCTTGGGTGATGTAGACCGAGGTGCCGTCGCCTCTCAGAACCAGTTTTTCATCCAATCCCTCGTCCGTCAAGTCTACCCAAACTGATCCATTTTCTTTTTTGAAAAATACGCCTTTGGCTAGTCCTTCTTCCACGATGTCTTTGCCGAGCAGGTAGGTGTTGGATTCATAATAAGTCACATCAAAATCCACTCCCATGCGTTGGTAGGTGGCATTGAATCCTGCATACACCCATCCGTTCATTTGGGTCCAGAGGGCGATTACTTCCGAATCCTGATCTTCCCATTTGCGAAGCATTTCTTGAGCCTCCAGGAGGAGCGGAGCATTTTTCTTGGCTTCCTCTTCGGATTGGCCTGCTTCGATCAAACTTTTTTGCTGGGCTTTGTAATGCGTGTCAAAAAGGACGTAGTATTTTCCTGCCAGGTGATCCCCCTTTAGTCCGGAGGAGGTAGGTGTTTCGCCATTTCCAAAGTGCTGGTAAGCAACCATGGATTTGCAAATGTGAATACCTCGGTCATTGACCAAGTTGGCCTTGATTACCTCGTAGCCAGCCGCTTTTAAAAGTTCAGCAACGGAATACCCTAAGAAATTATTTCGCAGGTGTCCGAGGTGCAAGGGCTTGTTGGTATTGGGAGAGGAGTACTCCACCATTACCTTTTCCCCATTGCTAGGCAGCTGACCGAAGCTTTTGGAGGTATATACTTGTCTAAATAAACTGATCCATTCCTCCTGAGCGACCACTAGATTTAAAAAGCCTTTCACCACATTGAAATCTTTCACTGCGGCTAAATGTGCCTTCAAGTAGGTACCCAGTTGTGTGGCTGTTGCTTCAGGACTCAACTGAGATTGCTTCAAAAAAGGGAATACCACAAAGGTGTAACTGCCTTCAAACTCTTTTTTGGTGGGTGCCAAACTGAGTTGTTCTAGTCCAACAGTCGTTTGGAAGCAGGAAGTGAAAGCATCTTGGATGCCTTTGAGTATGGAATCTTGAAAATTCATGGTTTTGCGATTTACCCAGAGACAGCGTCAAGGAATCCAAAGCAGCGCTATTGGCTTAGTTCCTAACAATCACTTGGTAGGGCGAATTTAAGACGGCTTCTTGTAAAATGTGGCACCGCAAGCTATTTTAAATAAAAAAGGGACTGAAAGTTTACTTGGTACGGACTTCATTTGCCCTCTTGGGTCTGCTAAAAGTGATTGACTAAGGATTTCGTCGTAATCTC
>CANGUK010000102.1 GCA_947457095.1 Cyclobacteriaceae bacterium | reverse complement strand
TCGCTTTTGAAGTAAAAGCCAGCAAGTTTAGCACCTAGTATTGGAATTGCATTCATTTATCCAAAATAGGTTTTGAATTCTATGTAAACCCAACCCTCCTAAATCCACTTTAGATGAAATTTGGTACCAAAGCCATTCATGCGGGAGTAGCCCCGGATCCTTCCACAGGAGCCATCATGACTCCCATCTTTCAGACCTCTACCTACGTTCAAAAATCTCCCGGAGACCATCTGGGTTACGAATACAGCCGAACGCACAATCCTACCCGTACAGCCTTGCAGCAGAGTTTGGCTGCCTTAGAAAATGGGAAACACGGCATTTGCTTTTCCTCTGGTCTAGGGGCTATTGATTCAGTGGTAAAGCTGTTCAACCCGGGTGATGAGATTATTTCTACGAATGATCTTTATGGCGGAACTTACCGCTTGTTTACCAAGGTATTCGAGCGCTACGGCATCAAATTTCACTTTGTATCCATGGCCGATACCGAGGCGCTATCTTCCCTTGTCAACGAGCGGACCAAGATGGTTTGGGTGGAGACGCCTACCAACCCGATGATGAACATCATCGACTTGAAAGCCATGGCAGCCTTCTCGAAGAAGCACGGATTACTTTTGGCGGTGGACAATACCTTTGCCTCTCCGTACCTTCAAAATCCGCTAGATCTGGGTGCTGACATTGTCATGCACTCCGTGACCAAGTACCTAGGAGGTCACTCCGATGTGGTGATGGGAGCCTTGATCGTGAATGACGATGAGCTCGCTTCTCGCCTGGTTTTCTTGCAAAATGCTTGTGGAGCCACTCCTGGGCCTCAGGATTGTTTCTTGGTGCTTCGCGGTATCAAAACCCTGCATCTTCGCATGGAGCGTCACTGCCAAAATGGAAAAGTTATCGCTGAATACTTACGAAATCATCCTAAGGTAGCCAAGGTCTACTGGCCTGGCTTTGAAGACCATCCCAATCATCAGGTAGCTAAGTGTCAGATGCGCGACTTTGGAGGCATGATCTCCTTTACCCTAGTGGGCAATCAACTTTCAGATGCCAAAAAGGTGATGGAAAATTTCCACCTCTTTGCCTTGGCAGAATCCTTGGGTGGAGTGGAGTCGCTCTGCGGACATCCAGCCAGTATGACCCATGCATCCATTCCAAAGGAAGAGCGTGAAAAGGTAGGTTTGGTGGATTCTTTGATTCGCCTCAGTGTAGGTGTAGAGGATGTAGAAGATCTCAAAAAAGATCTTGCCGATGCCTTAGCAAAAGTTTAACTCCCCGCTATTTTCTTACAAATCCCTGCTGCTAATCGCGGTGGGGATTTTTTTATTCCGGAGAAGTTAGTTTCCTACCTTTCGAAGAAGGCTAATTGCTTGTTTCTCCAGTGTCGCAGTTAGGCTTTTCTTTTCGTCCTTCAGCTCCTTTACCCAGTCCAGGTATTTTTTGGAAACTTCTTCCTGTTGTCCGATAAAGTGCGTCAAGCTTTGAAGATTGAGGTGGTTGGCATACCAGGGTTTCAATCCATTTTTTAGGCGTTCCAGTTCCTCGTGAATCTGTGGGAGGTAAATCGGATTGAGCCCGAGGTGAACGAGCAAATTTTCCAAAATAATCACTTTGCGTAGTCCCTCAAAAAGATCTCGGAAGCCTTGGGTCGACATGGGGGGAGTTACTTCCTTAGTCATAAAAGCCAATTCCTCCTGTACCAGTTGGTGGATGGAGGTATTCAGCACCAAGGGTTTGATGCCTTTACTGGCTTCAAAGGCTTTTTCCAGATAGTCTTCCCACATTTTCAAGGAGCTACCTACCATCAGGTCGAAGGCTTCCTTCTGCATCCCCCTTTTTTGCTCGTTCAAATAGGTTTTGAAGCTCTCAAAGGTGAGCGATAAATTTTTCTCGCGCTCTTTTAATCCTTTTTCTACGAGCTTGAGGTGGTGGATTTTTTTTAAGGACTTTTTGAGCGTTTTCAGCGGAAAAAATAAGGAATAGCCGAGGTGCTTTTGTTCAAAGTGAATCTTCTCCAGCAGCTCTGAATAGAGTTCTAAAAACTCCAATTGTTCCAAGAGGGCAATGGCCTTTGCAGACTTGATTTCTTTTCCAAGTTCTAGAAAAAGGGCTTTGGCCTGTTGGTGTTGGTGTGAAAAGAGCTGAAATACAGGGGATTTCATTCTGAGCGTTGCTTAGGAAATTTTGACCAAGGTAGCACCATAGCCCCATTGGTCCTTCTGCGTGTCTTGAAAGTAGGAAATATTTCCAATTTGGCTCAATCGCTTGTGAATTTCTTTTCGAAGTACTCCGTTGCCGATGCCGTGAATGAAGGTGATTTGGTCCATTCCTGCAGCGATCGCTTGGTTTAGGTTCTTTTCAAAAACTTCCAATTGAATCCGCAACTTCTCGGAGTTGCTCAGACTATCAGGCTTCGGATGGATGGCTTCGATGTGGAGGTCAATGGAGGATGCCGGCGCCTGCACTTTTGTAGGTTGAGGTGCCGAGCTGAGTTGGTTGAGTTCGGCATTCAGGCCGCGAATGTCCAGCTCCTTGGTCGTTTGCTCCAAGGCAAAAAGGTAAGTATTCTTGCCTAGCAGTGGAGCCTTACTCAGGTGCTTGAAAAACTGGGTTGCCTTCAGCTTAAACTGCCGTTCAAAGGCAGGGATGGCTTTTTCTAACTTCGGTTGAATTGCAATAAAGCGCAGCAAAAAAGAGGGCCATTCGTCCAATTCTTGAAGCAATCGATCATCTATTTTTTTTGCTTCGCCAGCACCAAGTGTTCCTGCATACAAGGTCCGGTGATTGGTTCCATACACTTCGGAAGCATGGGAGACGTAGGCTTGACGGCTATCGTTGATCAGATAGAGACTTAGATTTTGGTCGTTGATCGGCAAAAAGGCCAGGTAGAGTCCTTGGTCTTTCGGGGCCGAGATGGGTAGAGGAGTTTCGATCTCTGAGGAAGAGCTCTGGGCCTCTCCGAAGTGATTTTTCTCCGCTTCCGCCACGAGCACCACCTCGGATTTGAGAACAGGGATCACAAAGCCATCTTCGATCTCTACTTCGATGCGACCTCCAGCAGAGATTTTGCGAATCACTCCTTCTTCTTTGCCGTGCAGGACACGCACTCGATCACCTATGTTCATGGGGTCAACGCTTTTTTGTAGGTTTCTATGGCTCTATTCCGCGCAAATTTATGGTCTACAATCGGTTTTGGGTAGGCTGCAGTCCCAAATTCTGGGATCCATTTTTTAATGTAAGTGAGCTCCTTGTCAAACTTTTCGGTTTGGGAGTCTGGGTTAAATACCCGGAAGTAAGGTTGTGCATCAGTTCCAGTGCCTGCCGCCCATTGCCATCCTCCATTGTTGGAAGCCAATTCAAAGTCCAGTAATTTTTTTGCAAAATAGGCCTCTCCCCAGCGCCAGTCGATGAGCAAGTGCTTGGTCAAAAAGGAAGCAACAATCATTCTGACCCGGTTGTGCATAAATCCTGTGGCATTCAGTTCCCGCATGCCTGCATCCACAATGGGATAGCCGGTGGTACCTGCACACCAGGCAGAAAATTCGGTTTCATTGTTTCTCCAAGGAATTCGGTCGTACTGGGGTTTGAAAGCACGATTGACTACCTGAGGGGCATGACCCAAGATCATTGCATAAAACTCTCGCCAAATCAATTCATTTAAGTAGGTGGCATTTAGCGAAGCAGCCTTGATTGCTAGTTTACGAATGGATAGGGTCCCAAAACGGAGGTGAATTCCCAAGCGGCTGGTACCCCGCTGCGCGGGAAAGTTACGGCGCTCCTCGTAATGTCGGACGATCTCCTCATCGAGTTCGCTACTTGGGATTTCAATGGGAGATGGAGCAAAGCCCATGTTGGTTAGCGTAGGCATGGGCAGCGGAGAACTCTGAACTAAGTTTTTCCAGTTGGCAGTGGGTAGAGGCTGTACGCGAGTGGTTCTAAATTTTTCCAACCAATTTCTGCTGTAGGGGGTAAAAACCTTGTAGAACTCTCCTGATCCATTTAAGATCTCGCCTGGCTCAAAGATCACTTGATCCTTGAAGGACAAGAAAGGAATGTTTTTTTCAAGAAGTAGGGCTTCTATTTGGCTATCTCTGGTTTGGGCATAAGGTTCGTAATCTCGGTTGGTGTAGACAGACTGTACTTCGTACTCGTGTAGGAGTTGTGGAAAGATCTCCTCTGGCTGTCCATATCGAACAAGCATGGAACTTCCTTGCTGCTCGAAGAAAGCCTTCAAACTCGCTATTTGGGTATGGATAAAGGAAACTCGGGCATCGGTTTTATCTTCTAAGGCATCCAAAATGTGCCGATCAAAAATGAATAGGGGGAGTACCTGTTCTTCCTGTTGCAAGGAGTAAAAAAGTGCAGTCTGGTCTTCGATACGGAGGTCGCGCCGAAACCAGCACAGGCTAATTTTTTTCATACATGTTCTTTAGGTAGAGAATACCGAGGAGATAGAAATTGTTTAAAAATGTGGACAAATCCGTGGCCAGGCTTTCAATTTTCCTTGGGGGGAATTTTCTCCAAACGTACCGGTGGAATGTAATCGTCCTGCAGCGGGAGGTTTTCGAGATTGATCGGTTTCCAGTTTTCTTTTGCTCCATAATCATCTCGTAAAAAGTCATCGGAATCCTGAAGATTGAGGCGCTCAGCCTTTCTTCGAGCGAGTTTTCGGAAGAGCTCGGATACAGAATTAAAGGAAACGTTTTGCGTCACAGAAGCCCCATAGGAGAGCACATTTTGGGATAAGGACAGCGAGGTAAAGGTGTTGAAATTGTTGCGGTTGAAAATACGAAGTCGGTAGACCCCATCTTCAGTAATCAAGTATTCCGCCTGCCAATCGCCAATGATGGAGGCTGCGCTTGCGGACCCTCTATTGTCGGTAAAGCCACCATCTCTAGAAACGCGTAATCTGCCATCCAAGAAAGTTCGTGCCACGCTGATCTGGAAATTTTCGAGGGCATTTTGATCCATAGTAGCCAAGTCAATTGACACCTCAAGATTTTTGTCCAGCTGCCCCATAAAGCGGTTGATTTGTGAGGAAAGCAAGTTTCCTAGGCTAGAGGATAGGGTAGATCCTCCAGAAAACTGTCCTTCGGGGGAAAGACTTTGTGCGACGATTACAGAAAACACCTGCCGATTCATCTCCTGTTCATCGGCAGCAACACGATTTTGGAAGGCAGAAATGGTTGTTTGTACATCTCCACTGGAAGGGAATGCGCTGAAGTCAAATCCAAATTTAAAGGTTGGGGAGAGCAGTTCTCCTTGCAGGTCCATGAGTACTTTCACTGGGAACCTTCTTCGCATTTGGCTATTTTCCTGTTCGGTACTGTTTGCATTGAGCAGAGGCTGGAGGGATACATTTTCCTCGTAGCTGGCTTTTAGGTTCATGATCCCTGTATAGGGATCTCCATACCAGGTGATTCTTCCGCCAGGTTGGACGATAAACTGTTTTTTGACTACGTTGTAGAGGGAGAAATTATACTTTCCTTCTACAATATCGTAGTTGCCAGCTAGCGAGAAATTACCCTGCGTATCCAAGTTCATGTTGAGTGTACCTCTTCCTCGTCCCTGGATACTTTCCTCCGTCTTTGGATCGATGATGATCTCCGTAAATGCATCGGGGGTAACGTCAAAAATAAAATTCATTCGAATGTTTTCAATCTCCAATCGCTTGACTTCCTCGGCTAAGGCACGAATTCTTACCGTGTCCTGTACGTTGATTACCTGGATAAAGTCTTCCTGGAATTGTTCCTTTGAACTTGTCAATGGAATTGAAATTCGGGTATTGGGCCGTGAAGTCACCCGGGCAGTCACATCCAGATTTGTGGTACTTCCTTTGATGGCCAAGCTACCGGTGGCGTAGGCCGTTCCAAAGAACAATTCATTATCCCTTGAGCTCGTATTCAAAACTTGGAAATTGGTCATCTGGGAGTTGATGTCCAAGAAAATGGAAGAAAATCCTTGATGATTCAATCCACCAGTAAACGTAGCGCGATTGCCATTCGAGTCGCGGAGTGCAAGGTCTTGAAAGCTGACTTGGGTAGGTCGGAAGAGTAGGCTACCGTCAAGTTGGTAGGAGGTGTTTAGGTAATTGACCCGCATCTTGCCTTGTTCTACACGTGTGCTACCGAGCAATTCGGGACGATCCAGATTCCCTTGGAGCTGAAGGTTGCCTGATAAGGTTCCCCCTACGTTGGAAATGTATTTGGATAGGAAGGGTTCAAAAATCACCAGATTGGCTTGGGTAAGTTTGGCGTCAAAGTCTAGATTTTTAGAGTCCAAGTCCACGGTTCCATCAATCGCTATTTTCTTCTGTTCATTGAAGAAATTTTCTAGGTTGAGCCTCATGTCTCGGTCCTCCATGGTAGCAGAGAGATCTACTTCGCCCAGTGGGAAATCGTTGATTTCGAGACCTTCCACATGGAGTGATCCTGATAACCTGGCCTGATCCTGTAAGGAGGCAAGTTGGAATCTCCCATCTGCAATCCCTTCCACCTCCAGTGCACTGATGGTATTGAGTAAGTCTAGCGAGACGCCTTTGAGGTCGAGTTCTAAGGATTCGTTGGGATTGGAACTGATTTTTCCTTCTAGGCCGAGAGACTGTCCTTCGTTAGCAATGCGTAGCTTGGAAAAGGTAATTGCTCCATCTTGAAGGCTGACTAGGTTATTTGGGTCAAATTTCCAATCTCGATTCAAGACCCGAAGTAGGGAAGGCTTGAATTTGAGGAAGGTTCCTGCTTTGGTAAACTGCGTTTCTGCTTCAATTCTCGCCTTACTTTGGGTGGAATCCTGATCCAAGTTGAGTAGCAAGTCCAAGTTGGTTTGGTCCCAGATAGCTTCCACCCCTAGGTTGGTAAACCCAAGGGTTTTTCCTACGGCCTGCTTCTTGGAGTAGATGTAAAAGGAAGCCAAAATATCCGCACTATTGATGATTTTGGAGGTATTGAAGTCAATGTTGGTATCAAAAGCAGTATTGCCTTTGTAGGTGATGGTATCCACGGAGGTGAAAAAGTTGAATACCGTATTCTCCGTAGTTTGATAGAAGGCGCCTTCCAAGAGGGTGTTTTTGGAGATGCTAAGTTCCGGTTCAAACAAGTGGATGAGCGGATTGATATCCCGCATGCGAATGTTCAAGTCCAGATTGTAATTCTCTGAGAAATTTTCCTTCAGGTTTGCCAGCGGAGGAGTTTCATTGAGCAGAATGGAAAGGTATTGATTGCCGAGCATTGGTAAGTCTTTGCCCATTTGTTCAAGTTCAAACTGACCTGAGGCAGACATAGTCAGGTAGTCCGAATTTAGGGACAGCATGCGGGTGCCTCCGGCAAATAAAGCCTGAACAAAAAAATCACCGGCATCCAAGAATCGATCTTTGTAGCCCACTTTGAGGTCTTTCACCCGAGCGATGCCTTGGATATCGTCGAGGGTGATTCCCTGTGTATCCATATCTAGGCTTCCACTGAGATACACAGGAGTTTCGGTCAAGTTGAGACGATCCAAAAACGCCGTATCAAGCTCAACCAATAGATTAACCGAGTCTATACCCGGATTGAGGTTGAGCGTTCCCTTGACTCGAGATTTGAGGTTCGGGTCATTGATGGAGAGATTGCCTCGAAAGAGATTGAGGCCATAGATCGCGTCCGTTTGAATCCCCGTATACTGGTAGTTGTTGATTCCGATTTCACTAATGCTTGCATTGAGGTCGACAAGGGCAGTTTCTAAGGATTCGCCCTTGGCTTGAATGGTACCTTCAAGTGAAAGTTTTTGGAAGAGCTCCGGGTTTTCGGCTAGAACTCCCAGATCCAAATTTTGGATGCGCAAATTGGAAGAAAGAATAGTAGTGGCCCCTTTCTGCTCGTAATCCAACTGTCCATTCAGGTTGCCAATACTGGTCGTGAAGGAGCCGGTACTTGTAAAGCGATTCAGCATACCGGTCAGGTCAGCATCGAAACGGATGATGTTGAACTTGTTCAGTTCCTTTTGTGCTGCTGGCTCCAGGTAGGGGCTCAAGTCCTTTGCGGAGACTACCGAATTTTTCAAGTCCAACCGTAGGTAGGTGCTGCCGAGTTGCGGAAGGCCTTCGATTAAAAAAGACCCAAAAAGTGCTGTTTTTTCCCCCATACGGATCAAAAACTCTTCAGAGCTGAGGTCTGAGATAGTGCCTTTTAACGTGCCGCTTAAACTTAAAACATCTTCGATTGGGGGTAGGGAAGGGGCAAATCGGCGAATATCAGAAAGGTCTAAAACGGTTTCTTCAAAGGTAGCCGTGAGCAGTACTTGGTTGACAAAATCCCCATAGCCTTTGGGTCCCTTGGGTTCTAAACGCAAGTAGTTTTGGATTCGACTTTTGTCCGTTTGGAGGTCCAGTTCTTTCAACTCCAAGGCCTCCGGACTGTAGGCGAGTAGGGTTTTGATTTGCTTCACTTGCAACCCTGTGTAGCGCTCTTTGCAACTTAAATTGCGAATATCAAGGCCCAAATTCGGACCCTCTAATCGGAAATTAGCCGCATTGGCAGTAAGCTCGTTCCATTCCATGCGGGAATAATCCCAGCCTTCCGTAATGGGAGCTGCCTGTAGGTTTGTATAGGCAAAGGTGGTTTGCCGCAGTTCAAGTTCGTTGATAAAAAAACGTGCGGTTGGCTTTTCGGTTGGAACAGTTCCAAAGGCCTTACCCAAAGCGGTGATCCATTGGTTGATATTCAAGCTAGAATCCCCTGCATGATTGATCAGGTGAATGCGTGCTTTTTCCACACGGATATGGTCCAGAAGTGGATCTCCAGGTGGGAGGAGGGAACCAATTGAAAAATCTGCGAAAAGTACCTCTGCTCCGATCATGAGACTATCCTTCTGATCATAGATCGCTACATCCTCCAAGTTGACTGCATCCCACCAGCTGAGTCGTATGGTTCCTATTTCGGTACGAAACTTCGTTTTTTCACTGAGGGAACTCGTGAATTTGTCGATAAGCCAGTTTTGAATAGGGGGGAGTTGGATAACAAGTCCAAGCGCTAAAAAAAGGAGTAGGATAGAAAAGACAGACCAACTCACTACTCGGAAAGCTTTGTGTAAAAAATCCGTAACTTTGGCCTTATTTTCCAATGGGTACAACCGATATTTCTATACTTGCTATTGAGTCCTCTTGTGACGAGACTTCTGCCTCCATTATAGTCAATG
>CANGUK010000101.1 GCA_947457095.1 Cyclobacteriaceae bacterium | reverse complement strand
TTGAAAGCCCGCTTGAAGAGTCAGTTTTCTACTTAAAGAAAAATAAATCGGGCAAATGGGAGTGGGTTTGCAAGTTTACTTTAATCACAATTTTTTTGGATTAGGAAAACCCCCTATGTTATGCACTGGAAAAAAAAACAGAAATCTAAAAAATCAAGAATATCGCTCAGGAATCAAAGGAGTTAAATGTAAATAGAAGGTTATGAAAATGAAATTAGGAATAACGTTGGCGCTTATCCTTTTTCTAAATTCTTTTAATCTAGTCCAAAGTCAATCTTTGGAACAGGAACAGTTTTATAGTGGATTAAAGAAATTAGTAGCTTCAACTGCAATGTCGAATCCCTTTGATTCTACTGGTAGAAAATACATAAGTTTTTCTTACGAAATTCTCATTGGAAAAGAGGTCAATGTACAACTAAGTGAGAATGCCCCGTGGGGTGCTAAAAACAGAACTGAGAGATTGAAAACCAACATACTTACCTATTTGGAAGACCAAAAATTTGTAATCGAAAATAACTTGACTATTGTATACCCCATATTTTTTCAGTTTGATCACATATCAGAGCAGTCTAACAGTATGGGAATTGCTATAGAATCTTTGATTGACTTTTCAGATCAGAAAAAGTGCCCTAGAATAGAAAGGCCAATTTATGTGATATCAAAAAAGCCAATTGTTAATTAAATAAAGAGCTGTATAGTCCAAGCTTGGGAGCAGAGAATCATAGCAATATTTTTTGATAATCAGTTCTTTAAGAACTTGGCATGGGAGGGGTATCCCAAATGAATGGTTTAATAAATTTCCACCAAATAGCCTACTGCAAGAATCACCAACAGAATTGGAGCAGGACTATACAATGGAAATTATTATGGAACAGTTCCTGAAGGAGAAAAAGCCTGTGATTAAGCTACTTAATTATTCAATTCTAATGATGTATTCCATCATCTTTTTCAGCTGTGCTACACGAGAAGAGCAGGAGATCAAGGAGTTGATGTGCGTCGTATTTGAAGGGGTACTGAGCCGAGGCGAAGAAGTCATCGTGTTTGCGGAAGCGGAGGAGAATTGGCAAATCCCTTGGCTTGATTCCTGTACGGTCTGTCGAAGGTTATTTTAAGAGTTGTTTGGGCATAATTCTTTTTAATCAATCATTTTATAGTGTAACTCACATTCCGTCCAATGCCTTGTTTTTCAATTAATCCTTTGGCAGTAAGTATCGAAAGCAAGCGTTTTATGGTAGGTAAGGGAATCGCTAGTTTCTCAGAAATTTCACCTGATTGAATGTTGGGGCGATTTTGAATGATCGAGTAAATCAGTTTCTCCTTGGGCGAAAGCTGCGTTTCCAATCCGCTTTGAAGCAATTTTGTCAGCAGTTGCTTTTGGATAGTTAACAAGCAATTCAAAAAGAAATGGATCCAGACGGTTACATCTTCATTTGGTCGTTGTGCTTGGCAACTTCTTAGCACTTGATAATATTCGTTTTTTCGATTTTCTATTTCGTGTTCAAAACTCACGTATGCGATCCACTTGTATCCTTTAGTTAGAAGTAGCAGCGTTGAAATTAATCGGCTTAATCTTCCGTTTCCGTCTTGAAAGGGATGAATGCTCAAAAATTCATAGACAAAAGAACCGATTTTGATTAATGGGTGTACTTCAGTTTCTGTAGTATACCAATCAAGTAAAGCCCGTATTTCATTTTCGGTAGCAAATCCCGCTGCTGTAGTTTGGAAAATGATTTGTTTTGTTCCATCAGGAAATGAAGCTTCTACGGCATTGCTATGCTGTTTGTAATTGCCTTTATGCCATTGATCTTTGGCATTGTATTTCATCAAACTGTTGTGTAGACTTTTTAAATGACTTTCAGAAAGAGGAATGTTTTGGTAGGATTCAGTGATCAAATCTAGTACCTCGAAATAACCCACTACTTCCTGCGAATCTCTGTCCGCAAGCGTGGTTAAATCAATCTTTTGAAGCAAGGCATCGACTTCTTCATCGCTCATTTTATTGCCTTCTATTCGGTTTGAAGCGCCGACACTTCGCACCGTGGCAATGCTTTTCAATTCATTGAGGCTTTGTCCTTCTTTTCGTTCAATGGCCGTCCAGTTTGCATCAAAACGATCTATTTCACTGATTAAGTTAATCAGTTTCCAATCGATGTTTAATTCGAAATTATAAACCTTGTCTTTCATTTTGATACGATATGATACGCAAATTTACGATTACGATTGGCAATTGCAAGAGCTGAATGATACGATTTGATACGATTTGATACGATTTTGATACGAAAAAATTCCTGCTTCAGACAGGTAATTGTCTTATGATACTATATCTAGCTCTGGCAAGCCTGTCCGCCGAGGAGGACCATAAAAAAACCTCCCAAAGCGATTTGGGAGATTCAATGTAGGTAGGCTGTGGACCGTGGACTAAATTTTTTACTTCTTCATTCCCATAAAGTCTACCACAAAGTAGCTCATCACGCGTACGCCGAGTACGAAGCCACTCTCGTCAAGGTAGAAATCAGGGGTGTGGTGCGAAGGAGTTTTGGTTGGGTCAGCTCCTTTTTTCATACCTCCCAAACCGATAAATAAACCCGGTTTTTCGCGTTGGTAGAAGCTAAAGTCTTCTGCTCCCGTCACAGGTGGGTTCACATGCACATTGTCCTTGCCTGCAGCAGCTTCCAAGGTGGAAACCATCTTGGCGGTAAGGGCGGGGTCATTGACCGTAGAAGGGTACAGCTTGGTGATGTTGACCTCTGCACGCGCGCCAGCACTCTCTGCAATGTTGGTTGCGATCTCGGTGATGCGTCGGTGCACCAGGTCTTGCTGCTGCTCACCAAAGGTGCGGATGGTACCGATCATCTCTACTTTTTCAGGAATGATATTATGGCGAATGCCTCCATGAATGGCACCTACGGTAACCACAGCAGGATTTTGAGTTACGTTGACGCTACGAGAGAGGATGGTCTGCAAGCCGCTCACAATCTGTGAGGAAGTCACAATCGGATCTACCCCAAACCATGGAGAAGCGCCGTGAGCCTGGGTACCATGCACGATGATTTCCAAGTTATCCACGGCAGCTTGAGCAGGTCCAGAACGGTAGCCAATCTTGCCTACCTCGGTTTGTGCTGAGATGTGCAATCCAAAAATCGCGTCCACATCTTTCATTACGCCTTCAGCAACCATTTGCTTGGCGCCCCAGGAGGTGACGCCAGGGACATAAATTCCTTCTTCGGCAGGTTGAAAAATAAATTTGACGGAGCCTTCTAGCTGTGCTTTCATGCCAGCAAGTACCTCAGCAACTCCCATCAAGATGGCCACGTGGGTATCGTGCCCGCAGGCATGCATCACGCCGGTTTGCTGTCCATTGTAGGTAGCAGTGACGGTGGATTTGAAAGGCAAGTCTACGCGCTCGGTCACGGGTAGTGCATCCATGTCGGCACGCAGGGCAACCATCGGACCTGGCTTTCCGCCACGTAAGATGCCCACTACCCCGGTAGTGGCTACCCCTTCTTGCACTTCAATGCCCAAGGAACGCAAGTGATCTGCTACCTTTTTGGCAGTGCGGGTTTCCTCGTTTCCGAGTTCTGGGTGCTGGTGAATGTCGCGTCTCCAGTCGATGACTTTGGTTTCTATGGCTGCCGCCTTTTGGTCAATGCTGGGACGAAGTTTGCTTTGGGCAATAGCCGTGCTGCTCAATAGCAGTAGGGGAAGGATTAATTTTTTCATAGTCTGTATAGCATTTGCTGGGTAAGGATCAGTTCAAAACTAAATCAAGGATCGGAATTTGCACGAAATTTTGGATAAACCCTAGGTTTGCAGAACTTTTCGGTTGGAAATGGCTTTACTAGGAGAAACATAGGTTCGATGGAATTAAAAAATAAAGTAGCCGTGGTCACAGGCGTTAGCAAAGGACTCGGATTGGAAATCGTCAAGCTCTTGCTTGAAAAAGGGGTAATCGTAGCGGGCTGGGGTAGAACCCAACCGGATTTTACACATCCTCATTTTCACTTCTTCTCCTGCGATGTGGCTGACGAAGCACAAGTTGCCAAGGCATACACCGATACGGTAGCTGCTTTGGGGGAGGACATTCGCATTCTGATCAATAATGCCGGCTTTGGCGTGGCAGGGGCATTGGAAAGCATGTCCACATCAGATTGGAAATCCATGTTTGATACCAACGTGCACGGAATTTTTTATACCACCAAACGACTCATTCCTGCCATGAAAGCCGCCGATGAAGGGCACATTCTCAACGTGGCCTCCATCGCTGGCCTCAATGGAGTAGCCAACTTTGCGGGTTATGTGGGCACCAAACATGCCGTGCGCGGCATCTCCCACTCCCTCTACATGGAGCTTCGTGACTATGGTATCAAGGTGTCGACCATCTATCCAGGTTCCATTCAAACCCACTTCTTCGATGACATTCCGGGTATGGATGCACACGAACACATGATGCAGCCTGCCGATGTGGCCCTGACCATTGTGCAAACGCTAGAAACGCATCCCAACTATTTTGTGGTGGATGTGGAATGTCGTCCCCTTCGTCCAAAAGGAAAAAAATAGGAACCCCCCATACCTAACTAATCCCACTTGTCGTTCCAAGAGCAATCTGTATTTTTGTGTATCTACTCGATTTGCATTGAATCGCCCCCGCATGTCTCTCCAAGTTTCTAAGCTCAGTAAACGATACGGTTCTCAAAAAGCGCTGGATGAAGTCAGTTTCTCGGCCTCTCCAGGTCGGATTTTAGGTTTTCTGGGGCCCAATGGAGCAGGCAAATCCACCACACTCAAAATCATCACGGGCTACCTTGCTGCGGATTCAGGATCAGTAAGCGTATTGGGAGCCGATGCGCTAGCTCATCCCAAAAAGTTAGCTGCGCGAATTGGCTACCTTCCTGAAAACAATCCACTTTACTTGGATAGCTATGTGCGTGAGTTTTTGGAGTTTTCGGGCGGCATCTACGGCATGAAATCTGCCGATATCCGTCGCCGAACGGAGGAGATGATCCGCAAAACAGGGCTTCAACAGGAGCAGCACAAGAAAATTGGACAGCTATCCAAAGGTTATCGTCAGCGGGTGGGCATTGCAAGAGCACTGCTTCACGATCCGGAATTGGTGATACTGGATGAGCCTACTACGGGTTTGGATCCCAATCAGCTGGTGGATATTCGCAACTTGATCCTAGAGGTAGCCGAGAATAAAACACTCATTTTCTCAACACACATCATGCAAGAGGTGGAGGCTGTCTGCCAGGATGTGGTGATCATCAACCAAGGAAAAATCCGATCTGCAGGTTCGCTGGCAGACTTGAAATCGGCTTCCTCCCAGGTGACCTTGATTCTAGAAACGGAAGAAGCCCTGGAATTGTCCTGGTTTGAAGGGATTGGAATCCCTAGCTTTGGAAGCAAGGCCCCACAGGAATTGGTGCTGCTTACTCCGAATGCTGCAGAAGCGCGCAAGGCCATCTTGCAGGTGGTGGCGCAGCGGCAACTCAGCCTGATTCGCTTGGATCAAGGTGTCAAAAATTTGGAAACACTTTTTCGGGAAATCACGCAGGCCCAATGAAAAGTTTATTCCTCAAAGAAATCTCTGCCTTTTTTGGAAGCCTAACCGGCTACCTGGTACTGGTTTTGTTTCTGGTGGCACTAGGCTTGATTGTCTGGGTCTTTCCAGAAAGTTCGGTGCTAGATTACGGCTATGCCGATTTGGAGTCACTTTTTCTGTACACCCCCTATGTATTTACCTTTCTGATTCCGGCGATCTCCATGCGCAGCTTGGCTGAGGAGCGGAGAGCTGGCACCTGGGAACTGTTGCAGACCTCCCCACTTAGTTTGGTTCAGATCGTCCTGGCCAAGTACCTAGCCCTACTCCTGCTAGTTTTCCTAGCCGTATTGCCCACCTTGGGCTACGCTTACTCCATCTCCCTGTTGGGTGACCCTCCGGGCAATTTGGATTGGGCGGGCTTCTTTGGGAGTTGGCTCGGGCTTCTGATGATTGGAGCCACTTTTGCCGCCGTGGGCTTGTTTGCGAGTTCATTGACATCCCAACAAGTGGTGGCCTTTGTCCTCGGGGTCTTTCTTTGCTTTCTCTTGTATTTTGGATTGACAGCATTAGCAGGAATGGTGCCTGGAAATTGGGCCTATTGGGTGGAGGAACTCAGTTTGAGCTACCATTACGAAAGCCTTAGCCGAGGCGTAATTGACAGCAGGGATCTCTTTTTTCTGTTGGGGATGATTTGGCTTTTTCTTGGTGCAGCGGTTTTGATTTTGAAGGGAAAATGAAGCAGCGCATGTCACATCGGCTCCTTCCACTAGGAATTCTAGGTTTGGGTATCCTCCTGTTCTTCGGCTTGGGACAGGTACTTCGGTTTCGAATTGACCTCACTGAAGAAAAGCGCTACTCCCTACACCCTTCTACCCTTCAGCTGTTGGAGGGAATTGATCGTCCCTTGCATGTGGATATTTTGCTGACTGGGGAGCAGCTCCCAGGAGGAATGCGGCGCCTTCAAAAATCCATCGAGGAGACTGTGCGTACCTTCAATGCCTATTCGGCTGAGAACATCACTGTGTCCTATTTTGACCCGTTAGAAGTGACCGACTCCCTGAAGGAGGAGTTTATTTTTACGCTTGCGGACTACGGCATTCGCCCGACCAACCTATTTGTCAACCAGGCAACTGGGCAGCAAGCACAACTTATTTTTCCTGGGATATTGGTGTCAGATGATACCTACGAAACAGGTGCTTTGGTACTTAAAGGGGAGCGAGGTATGTCGGCTGAACAAACCTTGAATGCCTCCATTGAAAATTTAGAGTTTGAATTGGCCCAAGCCATACAGAAGTTACTCTATCCTCAAAAAAGTGCCCTAGCCATGCTCATTGGGCATGGAGAACTGGCAGAGGATGATGGCTTTGGTATGGTTGAAGCACTAGATGGGCGTTACGAATTGTTTAAGGTTCCCTTGGAACAGGCCAAAAAAGTAGAAGACCTGAGTTCTTTTGCTGCCATTTTCATTTTAGGTCCAGACAGTGCCTATTCCGATCGAGAGCTATTTCTCCTGGATCAATACGTTATGGGGGGAGGCAACTTGGTGGTGGCAGCCGAGGGAGTAAGTTTGGATTTAAGTCAATTGGCGGGTGAAGGGGGCTTGGCTTTGCCGCAGGAAAATAGCCTGGACCGCTTGTTGTTTCGGTATGGAGTTCGGGTCAATAGGGACTTGATTCAAGACTTGAATTTCGGCGTAATTCCGGTCATGGGCGGAAATTTTGGAGATCAAGAGCAGCTAGTTCCTATGCCTTGGCCTTATCATTTTCACGCGGGCCGCATGTATCCCCATCCGATTACCAAGGGCTTGGATCAAGTCAATTTTCGATTTGCAAGCAGCCTGGATACTGTGAAGGCCGATGGGGTCAAAAAGACACCCTTGCTTTTCAGTTCGGAGCGTTCTCGGATCTTGCCACTTCCACATCTGATTAGTCTGGAGGCATTTCAAGAGCCGCCTCTAGAATCTGAATTTGGGATGCAATTCTTGCCACTTGCCTACTTGTTGGAAGGGAAATTTACTTCCTTGTTCAAAAATCGATTTGTTCCAGCGGAATTTGCAGGTAGCTCGGTTAAAAACAGTGGAATTGGGAAAGTGCTCGTGCTCGGGGATGCCTCGGTATTCCAAAGCCAAATCAATCTAGCCGATCAAGAACCACTTCCACTAGGGGAGGATCCGATGGAGCAGTCCACCTTTGCCAATAGGCAGTTTTTGGAAAATATAGTGCAGTACCTGACCGACCCGGAGGGCATCATTGCCACGCGTACCAAGGTCTTGCAGATTCGCCCTTTGGATAAGGTGAAGGTAGCCGAAGAAAAGCAATTTTGGCAGCTGATAAACGTGGGCGCCCCCGTGATTTTCTTGGCCTTAATGGGTGGACTGATCGGTTTGCTGCGGGTAAAACGATTTTCCCGAAGGGCTTAAACGAAAATCTGCCAACTATTTGTAACTTTTTTTTCACAATTCAGAGGCAGGTCGGCTGAATTAGCATTTTATTTCTAAATTTACCTCACTAGAAAAAACTATACCACCCCTACGATATGAAATTTATTGTTTCTTCCTCCGCCTTGCTCAAGCAGCTTTCTGCCATCAACGGTGTAGTGACCACCAATCCGGTGGTGCCTATTCTGGAAAACTTTCTTTTTGAAATCAAGGGATCTGTATTGACCATCACTGCTTCGGATCTGCAGACTTCCATGATGACAGAGCTTCAAGTGGAAGCCAAGGAAGACGGAAATATTGCCGTGCCAGCACGCATTTTGATCGAAACCTTGAAAAACTTGCCTGAGCAGCCAGTAACTTTCAGCATCGATCACGACACCTACGCGGTAGAAATTAGTTCTGACAATGGACGCTACCGTCTTGCGGGTGAAAACGCCACAGACTTTCCAAAAATTCCAACCGTAAGCAATGCCACTACCGTGGACATGTCTACTGAGGTATTGTCTTCCGCCATTGCAAACACCATTTTTGCGACCTCTTCGGACGAACTTCGTCCTGCGATGACAGGGGTATACATCAATTTGAGCCCTACCAACACGACCTTTGTGGCTACAGATGGTCACCGTCTTGTGCGCTACAGAAGAGTAGATGTGGCATCCAGCAATGGAGCCAGCTTAATCATCCCTAGAAAAGCATTGAACCTTTTGAAGACTACTTTGCCTTCAGAAAATGTGCCTGTAGCAGTAGAGTTTAACCAGTCCAATGCCTATTTCAAGTTTTCAAACATCAAGATGATTTGTCGTCTAATTGACGAGCGATTCCCAGATTACGAAAACGTGATTCCTGTGGAAAATCCAAACCGCATGAACATAGATCGCTTGGAGTTTTTGGGTTCCTTGAGACGTATCGCCATCTATGCCAACAAGACCACGCACCAAGTACGCTTGAAGTTGACCGGTAGCGAATTGATGATCTCTGCTGAAGATTTGGACTTCTCCAATGAAGCCAATGAGCGCTTGTCTTGCGACCACGAGGGTGAAGACATCGAGATCGGATTCAATGCCAAGTTCTTGGTAGAAATGTTAAATAACCTTTCTTGCAAGGAAGTAAGTTTGAAATTCTCCGCACCAAACCGTGCAGGCTTGATCTTGCCAGCTACCCAGGATGCCAACGAAGACATCTTGATGTTGGTGATGCCGGT
>CANGUK010000100.1 GCA_947457095.1 Cyclobacteriaceae bacterium | reverse complement strand
TTCCGACCCGGTAGTAAAATTCATTCGCAGTCTTTAAATCAAAGAAAGCCCGTAGCTGTTCAATTATCTCGGAAGTGAAGTCCATTTTCATGGATTTCAATTTGCGCTGCACAATTTCGCGGCCATCGAGGATTGCAGATTTTTTCTCCTCACGTAAAGCATCCTTGATTTTGGCCTTGGCCCGAGAAGTGACTACCTGATGCAACCAATCTTCGGTAGGTTTTTGCTTGCTTGAAGTCAGGATTTCTACTTGATCCCCATTCTTCAATTTGTAGCTAATGGGAACGAGGCGTTGATTTACCTTGGCACCGATACATTTGGCTCCTACCATGGTATGTATTTCAAAGGCAAAATCCAAAGCTGAGGCACCTGTAGGAAGTACTTTCAAATCACCTTTAGGCGTAAATACAAATACCTCATCGTTAAATAGGTTGCCCCGAAAATCATCCATGAATTCGATCGCAGACCCATCGTTGGATTCAAGCATGCTTCGCACCTGGTTGATCCATTCATCCAAACCTGGACCAGACTTGCCTGAAGCATCCTTTTCCTTGTATTTCCAATGCGCCGCATAGCCCCTTTCGGCAATGTCATTCATCCTTCCAGTACGGATCTGCACTTCTACCCACTGCCCGGTAGTACTCATTACTGTGGTGTGCAGGGATTCGTAGCCATTGGAGCGCGGCGTACTGATCCAATCCCGCAAACGATTTGGGTTGGGCCGGTAAAAATCTGTAACAATGGAATAGGCCTGCCAACAATCTGCCTTCTCGTTTTCTAGTTCACTTTCTAGAATTATCCGTACCGCAAACAGGTCAAACACCTCTTCAAAAGGAATGCCCTGCGTCTTCATTTTATTGAAAATGGAGTACACAGACTTGGGGCGTCCCTTGATCGTAAATTGGAAGCCTTGCCGAGTCAATTCCTCCTCTACCGGCTGAATAAAATTTTTGATAAACTTATTGCGGTAACTTTTGGATTCGTTGATTTTGTGGACAATATCCAAGTATGCTTCGGTATCAGTATATTTCAAAAACAAATCCTCAAGCTCTGATTTGATTGCATAGAGCCCCAAGCGATGTGCCAAAGGGGCATACAAATACATGGTCTCTGAAGCTATTTTCAACTGCTTATTTCGAGGCATACTAGCCAAAGTCCGCATGTTGTTCAGTCGATCCGCCAACTTGATCAAAATCACCCGCACATCATCGGAAAGCGTCAGCAACATTTTTCTGAAGTTCTCCGCTTGCTGGGAGCTCCCGTATTCAAAAACTCCGGAAATCTTGGTGAGCCCATCGATGATGGTCATGACCTTGTAGCCAAAATCACGCTCAATATCCTCCAACTCCAGATCTGTATCCTCCACTACATCGTGAAGCAAGGCAGAAATGATGGAAGTGGTCCCCAATCCAATTTCTTCAACACAAATCAAAGCTACTTCCAAGGGATGGTAGATGTAAGGCTCTCCAGACTTGCGACGCATGTCTTTGTGCGCCTCCAAGGAAATAGTAAAGGCCTTCTTTATCAGCTTGGTATCCCCTGGTTTTAAGATGGGCTTGGCTTGCCGAAGCAATCTCCGGTACCGTTTCAGAATTTCACTACGCTCTTCTGCTACATCTACTTGAATCATTTGAGGGGATTTTGAATTTCAAATTTGAAAGGTATTGGGACAGAATTCCACTTTTTTTAGAAATATTTTTTCGTTGCCTTGTGGTAAATTAGAATATGTCTTTACCTTTGCATCCACAATTGGAAAAGGAGTTTTATTTTCCCCTTGGTCACATGCGGATGTGGCGAAATTGGTAGACGCACTAGACTTAGGATCTAGCGCCGCGAGGCATGGGGGTTCGAGTCCCTCTATCCGCACCCTACAAGCCCTCAATCCCTCCCCTGCAAGTCAGGAAAGAGATTGGGGGTTTTTAATTCAACACCAGTTAATTGAACATACTTTGGAAATTACAGTAGACAAGCACACCGCAAATCAAGCTTCTATTAAAATTAAACTAATTGAGGCAGATTATCAACCTCAGGTTGACGCTAAACTTAAAGACTACGCCAAAAAGGCCGTGATTCGTGGCTTCCGACCTGGAAAAGCACCGATATCCATGGTAAAAAACATGTATGGCCTATCGCTTTTGGTTGAGGAAATCAACACACTTTTGGGCGAATCATTAAACAATCACCTAAAAGAACAAACTTTTAAGGTTTTGGGTGAGCCCTTACCTGTAGAAAAAGCGGATGAATCCATAGACTGGAAAAATCAAAAAGATTTTGAATTCGAATACAAAATTGGTTTTGTAGAATCCGTTGCGGTTAAGTTGGACCAATCCATCAAAGGAGTTAACTACACCATCAAGGTAGATCAAAAACTAATCGATGAAACCATCGAAAACCTGACTTCTCAGTATGGAGAAAGCACCAACCCTGAGGTATCTGAAGCGGGTGACTTCATCTATGGAGATATTAAATCCAGCAGTACTGATTTCTCAAAGACAGTTTCTGCAGATACTGCCAAGCTTTCTAAAAAGTTAGCTGGGAAGTTTGTAGGTCTAAGCAAAGAGGCGGTAGTTGAATTTGAAAGCAAAGAAGTTAAAAAAGACGAGTGGACTTCAGGCTTTGGCTTATCCGACCAAGAGGGAGAAGAGGCAAAGGGTGGATACACGTTCACTGTTAAAAACATCAACCGTAAGGCTAAGGCTGAACTCAATCAGGAATTTTTCGACAAAATCTTTGGACCAGATCAGGTGAAGACCAAAAAAGAGTTTGAAGAAAAAGTAAAGGAAACCCTTCAAAGCAGTTACAACAGAGAATCCAAGGTATTTACCGAGGAGGAACTGAAGAAATTGGTGGTTGAGAAAACCAACCTTTCACTTCCAGACGCTTTCTTGAAAGAATGGTTGATCAAAGCGAACGAGGGCAAAGTAACTGAAGCCGAAGTAGAGCAGGAATACCCAATCTATGCCAAGCAATTATCTTGGTCCTTAATCTCCAATCAGGTAGCCAAAGACAACGGAATCCAAGCCGAGCATGCAGACGTGATCGAAAAGACCAAAGAGATGATCCGTGAGCAGTTTGCTTCTTCTGGATTAGGGGCACAATTGGAGTCGAGCATGGACTTGTTTGTGGACAACTACCTCAAAGGCAACGAGGGTCAAAACTACATGAACTTGATGACCTCGGTACAAAACGAGAAGGTATTGGCCTTTATTCAAGAGAAAATTAAAATGACCGAGAAAAGTCTAACGATAGACGAATTCAAGGAACTTTTGGACAAGTAATCGAATTATGAACTATATTGAAAAGTCCTTTTTTAAAGGACTTTTTTAGTTTTGTCTCCTAGAACAACCCAAGAAATGATCAACAAGGAAGAATTCAGAAAATACGCCATTCATAACCAAGGCGTTAGTGGTACAGCTTTTGACCAGTACACCACCCATATTGAAAACATGACCCGCTCCGTGATTGAAGAACGGCCTCAGAATTTCAGAGAGATTGATGTGTTTTCCCGACTTATCATGGACCGCATTATCTTTTTGGGAACTGGAGTGGATGATCATATTGCCAACATCATTGTAGCTCAGCTCCTTTTCTTGGAATCCGTAGATTCCAAAAAAGACGTATTGCTTTACATCAACAGCCCAGGGGGCTCTGTCACTGCAGGTCTAGGAATCTATGACACGATGCAGTACATCGGTCCAGACGTAGCCACTATCTGTACTGGGATTGCGGCATCCATGGGAGCTGTATTGCTCGCAGGTGGAGCCAAAGACAAGCGTTCTGCCCTTCAGCATTCTCGTGTGATGATCCACCAGCCTTCAGGAGGCATGCAAGGTCAGTCCACGGATATGGAAATCTCCTTGAAATTGATCCTAGCGATGCGTCAGGAATTGTATCAAATCTTGGCCAACCATACTGGCAAATCCTTCGAAGAAATCGAAAAAGATTCAGATAGAGATTACTGGTTGCGCGCACCAGAAGCCAAAGAATACGGCTTGATCGATGAAGTATTGGTTAAAAAAACTACCTAATGGCTCAAATCACCTGCTCCTTCTGCGGTAGAAATAAAAAAGATGTGGACTTAATGGTGTCGGGCATCTCAGCTCACATCTGTAACTTCTGTATTGAACAAGCCCATGAAATCGTGGGTGAAGACAAGAAAAATAAGAAGTCTACAACTGCACCTGCCTTCAAACTAAAAAAGCCAAAGGAGCTTACGCAGTACTTGGATCAGTATGTGATTGGTCAGGAGGATGCCAAAAAAGTACTTACCGTAGCGGTGTACAACCATTACAAGCGCCTGCAGCAAAAAGAAGAAGCAGACGAAATCAAGATTGAAAAATCCAATATCATTATGGTAGGAGATACGGGGACTGGGAAAACCTACCTCGCCAAAACCTTAGCCAAAGTATTGGAAGTGCCTTTTTGCATCGCAGATGCTACGGTCTTAACTGAAGCTGGCTATGTAGGAGAAGATGTAGAAAGCATCTTGACTCGACTTCTTCAGGCTGCAGACTACAAGGTAGAAGAAGCAGAGCGTGGCATTGTTTACATCGATGAGGTCGATAAAATTGCCCGTAAATCCGACAATCCATCCATCACACGCGATGTAAGTGGTGAAGGGGTACAGCAAGCCTTGCTCAAGCTATTGGAAGGCACAGTAGTCAACGTACCACCTCAAGGGGGCAGGAAGCATCCTGATCAAAAGATGATCGCAGTAAACACCGAAAACATTCTTTTCATCTGTGGCGGTGCTTTTGATGGGATTGCGAGACACATCGGTAAACGAATGAACACGCAACCGATGGGATTCAATTCGGCTTCCACCAATGCGGCTGCCAATCGAGAAAATCTTCTCCAATACGTGACTGCCCAAGATCTCAAGGCCTTTGGTTTGATCCCGGAATTGATTGGAAGACTTCCTGTATTGACTCACTTGGATCCACTCCATAGGTCTACGCTGAAGCGTATCCTAACAGAACCCAAAAATGCTTTGGTAAAGCAATATGCCAAACTGATGTCTATGGAAGGCGTCACACTGACCTTTGACGAGGGTGCGCTAGACTTCATTGTAGATAAGGCCGTGGAATACAATCTCGGTGCTCGTGGGCTCCGCTCCATCTGTGAGGCCATCGTGACCGATGCGATGTACGAAATTCCCTCAGACCAGAGCATTACCGCCTTGCATATCGATGAGGACTATGCACGATCCAAATTTGACACCTCGAAATTCAAGCAACTGCAAGTTGCCTAAAACAAAACCCCGAGATCTCGGGGTTTATTTTTTGCCTAGGGATTCCAGAATCAAGTGAGCTACTCGATCTGAAGCTCGCTGCTCCCCTAGTTGTTCACGGATCAGGGCATAACCCGCCTGCATCTCCTGCCTATAGGCTGCATCGGACAGAAGTCGACCCAGCTCTTGACGAAGGTTATCAAGAGAAAAATCATCTTGAATCAATTCTCTGACTACTTTTTTGTCTGCAATCAGGTTGGGCAGGGAAATGTAAGGCACTCGAATCAATCGCTTCCCAATCTGATAGGATATCCAGGAAGTACTGTATACAACAAGCTGAGGCACGTTAAAAAGCGCCGTCTCCAAGGTAGCCGTACCTGAAGTGACCACCGCAGCTGTAGCATGGGAGAGCAAATCGTAAGTTTGATTGTAGATCACTTTGATCCCTTTAGCCTGAGCCAATGCGTAGGTGGCTGTTGGTAGGCTGTCCACCCCAGCTACTACAAACTGCACCTGAGGGAAAGTGGGTACCAAGGAAATCATCTTTGCCAACATGGCATTTACTTCTTGGGCTCTACTGCCCGGAAGTAAGGCTACGATGGGTTGGAAGGAAAGCTCATTCTTTTGGTAGAAAAAATCATGGGGGGTAAATTTTTTAATTTCATCCAACAAAGGATTGCCTACATACTGCACTTGCATGCCAAATTTGGCGAAGAAAGGTGGCTCAAAAGGCAAAATGGAATAGACTTGATCCGTAGTTGCTTTTAGGGTCAGCGCCCTTTTTTGATTCCAAGCCCAAACTTTCGGAGGAATGAAGTAATGCACAGGAATACCCTGCTTGGTTGCGAATGCGGCCATCTTCATGTTGAAGCCCCCAAAATCCACCAGTACCACTGCATCCGGTTTATAGGTAAGTAAGTCTTTTTTGATTAAGGCCATGGCTTTTAACACCTTTCGGAAACCAAAGACCACTTCTACAAAGCCCATCACGGACACCGCAGCATAGTCCAAAGCCAAATGAACACCTGCATCTTGGGAATACTGTCCCCCCATACCCCGAAATTGAAGTTTGGAATCCAAGGATTTCAATGCAAGCACCAAATTGGATGCATGCATGTCCCCTGAGCGTTCTCCAGAAATGATGTAAATCTTTTTCAAAGCGTATCCCACTTAACTAAAAAATAAAAGTAGACGAATCTACCTACTTCCCAAAAATAGCTAGAAGAAATCCCCACTACTCTCCAAGGTATTCAACAAAATTCCGTGGGGTTTCGTACAAGGTCAACTTATACAAAGCGCCTCTTGGGGTAATGTCCTTTACGGCAGGAGCTAAAATTTTCCAAAACTCCATCACCAATACCTCACAACTCGCCATTTTCCCCTGCATGAAATCCACATCCATGTTTAGGTTTTTGTGATCCACTCGATCGATAAGCAAGCGACGCGTTACCTCCGAAAGTTCTTTTAAATCCACCACAAATCCGGTTTCTGGATCTGGCTCTCCCTTGACAGTCACAATCAATTCGAAGTTGTGACCATGCCAATTGACATTCGCACAAGGACCAAATACCTCGAAATTCTTGGCATCAGACCAATTGGGATTCCAAAGCTTATGGGCAGCATTAAAATGTTCCTTTCGCGAAACGTAAATCATGTCATGAGTGGACTAAGGCACAAAAGTAAAAAAAATAGGTGATTATCCGCAATGATGCTGATGGCTGATTATAACAGGTAGAGGCGAAACGATTATTGCCCGGGGTGTCATATTGATTAAATGAATTGCAATCCCAGAACTCCGTAGGAGTGACCGAATTCATCACCCCTGGTTTCAACCAGAAAAAAAAGTCTCCCAATTACCTTGGGAGACTTATAATTAAATCTTGAAGGGATTAATTCTGGTTCATGTGCCGAATCAAGACCTGTAGGTCTCCTGATTTTTTGAAATCAATCCGTTCTGATTTGATGAAGGCTGTAGCTTTGGCGAGATCAGTACCAAAGATTTGCTGTAGGTCCTTTTCTTTATTTTTCATCAACATCACTTTTTCATTCACTACCACAAAGAACTCCTCTTGATCTTGAAAGACCTTTGCAGCCTGCGCACCGTAGGTTGCCGAAGGATCATCCGTCATGGTCTTGTAGGCATGGTAGAGCAAGGTATAAGTTCCCTTTTCTACAATCTTCAAAAATCGCTTCGATTTGAGGGTGGGTACCACATATGCGCTGGTGTATTCGCCACCACCTGCTTCTGGAGGGTAGGAAAATCCAGTCACCTTTTCAGTGGTGTAGGCAAAAAGCCCTCCTTCCAATTTGTACTCCAAGGTATTGCTATAGGCGTTTAAGGCGATGGGTAAGCCTTCTACTTTTTGCCCAGAAGCAAGGTAAATGACCCCTTTCTTAAACTCGTCAAAATAAGCCGAGCCTTTAACACCAAGGAATGGATTGGCTGTAATCGGCATACCTGTTCCATTGTCACGGAGTAAGGTCATTTGAGCAAAGGAACTCATCGGGAGCAAAGACCCGAGAAAAAGGGAAAGTGCGAGAATTTTTTTCATGGTCGAAAGTAAAAAAAAAGGCCGGATAAATCCGGCCTTCTTTGAAAAGAAAATAATCGTCTAACTCGAAGATTATCGAGTGATTCTGATTTGAACCTTGTTGTAATTGGCGCTATTACCTACCTCATCGTTACCTACTAACTGAAGTAACAAGTCAACAGATCCACCGATTCTACCCGTATTCAATACGTTGACCGTCAAGGTTCCAAAGCTGGAACCTGCAGGGATAGTCAAGGTGCCTGGAGCCACGTAATCTCTACCTGCTACTGCAGTAGTACCATCGACTGCCACATTGTAAGTAATGATTTCGTCAGATGGTCTGTGCTTTCCAACTAGGTTGACACGTAGATTTACAGTTCCTACGGTATTGGCTACCGTGATTCTAGGATATACTTGACCTGCTACTGGAGCACGTTCTACAGCATCCTGAAATTCAACTACAAGACCTTCCCACACAGGGTAGTTCTGCTCAATGCAAGAGGAGAATACAAGTACGAAGGCCAGCGTCAATAAAGAAAATAACTTTTTCATAATTTCTGATTTTAGTAGCCTCTGTTTTGTTTGATATTAGGGTTACCATCCACTTCACGCTGAGGAATTGGAGGCAAGAACTTGAAATCGTCAAATGGAAGGTTCACCGCAGGGGTTGTTTTCACAATTGCTCTGCCGTAACGCTTCAAGTCAAAGAACCGCTGACCTTCACCAACAAACTCTTTTAATCGTTCCAAAAGAATTTCTTCCAAAAGCGCGTTGCCAGACAAGGTCACTGCAGGCAAACCTCTCAATGCTTTGAAGGCATTCAATTCAGTAAGCGCAGCAGTTTCATTCTTCAATTGGTAGTTTGCTTCAGCACGATTCAAGTGCATTTCAGACTTACGAATCACAGGGACGTTGTCCGCATAGGCAAAGCCAGACTTAGACATGAACTTGGTGTTCTCAATTTGACGACCAGCACCTCTAACGGTATTACCGGTAGTAAACAATTGTGCTCTTACATCAGCATTTCGAGTCACATCCCAGTTGTTATTGTCTGTCGCAGGATTTCCAATTTGCAACTGAGTCAAACCAAATAAAGCACGAACACTTGCGTTTGGAATGAAATCACCCCAACCGCCTTGTGAGTTCTTGTTGGTTAGGTTCAACAATGCAGTGTAGGTAGACTGTAGAGATTCATTAACCCCGACAGACTCTTCTGCAAGTGCAAAGCGAACTTCGAACATAGACTCTGGGTTTACTGGAGCTCTCCAACCGTTTACGTAAGCAGATCCTGAAAGGACAGTGCCAACGCTACTTGCCAAAGCAAGTCCTGATTCAGTCACCACCTTTGGATAATCACCTCTGTAAAGCGCTACTCGAGAAAGCAAGGCAGATGCAGCAGGACCAGAACCATATTGAACACCTCTACCGGCACCCAACAATCTTTTAGCATCTTCCAAATCTTTGTAGATCTGAGCATACACCTCGTCGATTGTTGATCTTGGAGTTTGACGACTCAAGGCAACTCCAGAGGTGATTACTCCTTCGGT
>CANGUK010000099.1 GCA_947457095.1 Cyclobacteriaceae bacterium | reverse complement strand
TCAAAAAACACGAAGAGAAATTGCTCCAGGACTTGGTGGCGGTACCTACCTTAAAGGAGCTGGCATTCGAGCTCGATTATCCGCAGAGTCACTTGAAATATGTGTTCAACTATTATTCTTTCTGCTCCTTCAGTGAGTACCAGAATAACCTGAAAATCAAATACGCATTGAAGTTGATCAAAGCAGGCTACTTGGACACCCGTACCATCGACTCCTTGGCGACCCGCTGCCTATTCGCGAATAGACGTACCTTTTACAGAAATTTCAATAAATGGGTAGGATTTACGCCTACAGAATACCAAGCGCAAATCAGTTCACCAACCGGGTAACTTTCATTTTTTAGAGCTGGGGGTGAAAATCAAGTAGTCATGCGTATGCTCCTCAATCTTTTTCTCCGAAAAATAGGCGGGGAAATAGCGATCCTTGGCCCAGTCTTCAAATAGGTTTTTGTAAAAAGGACTTCGCGGATCTCCCGATTGTCCAGGGGTATTGGTCATCTGCGTCAAATCCCAATCCGCTAGGTCGGTCACCATGCGGAAGCTCGCACCAGCAGTTTGATTGTTGCCAGATCCATTTGCCGCAGGCGTATGGGCATAGCCGCCTCGAGGCAGCGGACCCAAATTGACCTGCTGCTGCAGTTGGGCATCCACCCATTTGGACAAGGGATGCTCCATGGCAATGTGCTTGTAGGCTGCTTGCCCATAGTTCCATTGTGCTAGGTTGGCACCCAAGGATTTGGAAAGATCCTCCACTGCGGTAGACCAGGTTTGGGCGAGCAAGCGATCCCGCTGCTGGAGGGCATTTTCGGAGAAGAGCTGTTCGGGATGCAGCACCCAATCGATGATTTTTGTCAATGGGGGCTGGATCAGTCCCTGAATTCCCGCTGGCACCTTTCGGCTTCGAACCTCCTTGACTAATGCTTTTTCCCAGGCCACATACATGCCTGCGGCTACACTTTCGGGAAGGAGTTGGTAATCCCAATCCTTCATCCAAGCCAGGGCTTCCTTGCCTTTGGGGTCTGTAATCGGCGCTTGCAGCAGGAGGGGAGTGAGTTGACGGGCAGGGATAGCCGTCACATCCACTTGCAAGGCGATGGACTTGGCGATTGTGGCGCTGCTGTCTTGTGCCAATACCTCGTTTACCCGATCTCCACGGAAAGGATCTGCCCAGGTAAAGGCCAGTGCCTCTGGATAAGGATAGTCCGCAGGGGTGACATGCTGGTTGGCGGTTCCCCAAAACCCCTTTTCGGGGTTGGTTAGGCTTGGCTTCAAGGAATTTGGCCAATACCCATCCCATTCGTAGCGTCCATCTCCTGGGACGGGCACCATGCCAGAAAAGTTGGGGCGCTTGGGAGTGATTCCTACGGCCTGCCAACCAATGGTTCCAGTTCTATCTGCCCAGATCATGTTTTCCCCGGGGATAAAGCTGTAGTTACAGGCTTCTTGAAATTCGGCCCAATTTGTGGCTTGGTTCATACGAAGGGAAGCGAGGTAGGGAGCAGCTCCTGGTTCGAGCCATGCCGCACGCACAGCAGCCGCTCGGTGGTTTTTGGTATCTAGGTAGGTGATCGGCCCGTGTCGAGAGTAGCGTAGCGTCACGAGGCTATCTTGCTGCCCTTTGATCTGGATGCGTTCCTCGATCAGCGTCATGTCCTCCCAGTTGGACCGGTACTTGTACTGGTTGGGGTTTTCGGGATTGAGTTCGTAGAGATAGATGTCCTCTGCATCGCTTTGGAAGATTGTCAATCCCCAAGTCCCATGCTCGTTGTGGCCGATGGACACTCCCGGGATTACAGGTTCGCCCCCTCCGATCACATTCCATCCTGGCGCCTTCAAATGGACCATATAGCGCAAAGAAGGGAGGGCAATGCGGCGGTGTGGATCGTTGGCAAGAATTGGAAATCCGCTTTGGGTACGCGCTCCGCTAATGATCCAATTGTTGCTCCCTTCGGGCATTTCTTCGGATTCAAAAAGGTCTTCAAAAGGGATGTCTTCCCCTAAGGCAAGGTAGGGCTTGAGCAGGTCTGCTGCCAGCCAGTTGGGGTCGATGGATGGGTCTAGGCTAAGGTCTGGGTCACCTGGGTGAAACCAGAGCAGCTCCTTGATTTTTTGGGCATCGACCTGGGCCAGTGCGCGACCGATGGACAGTTCTTGTTCGGCATTGGATCGGATGCCATTGTGTCGGGAGATGACCACTTCGGGCGTCCAGAGGCCCGGTTCGATGCCCAGCGCAGCAAATTCAAAGGGTAGTAGGGAGGGGTCTTTGCGCGTTTCTTCGATGTAGGCATTGATACCGGCCACGTAGGCTTCGATGATGGCTTTGCCGTTGGGATGGTAGTGGTTCAGTTCGGTATCCATGTCCTTGCGGTAGCGCAAGAGGCGGGCACCGATGTCACTTTGGAGACCGGCGGGACCTACTAGGGCTGCCGTGGTGCCGGTGGCTTTTCGGCGCCAGAGTTCAAACTGGAAGAGGCGGTCTTTGGCGGCAAGGTATCCCTGCGCAAAAAATAGATCACGTTCGTTTTTGGCTTCGATGTGGTTGATGCCCCAGCTGTCTCGGCGAACGCTTACTTCTTCGCTAATTCCTACTAAGGATTGGTGTTTTGCCGTGCTACAGGCCCAAAATAAGGTGGCGGTAAGTAAGGATACTCCCCATTTCGATATTCCCATGGTGCTTGGTCAACTTGTTGAGAGGAATATAGTAAAATAAGTTTGATCTCCTTGACTCCAACTCCAAAAGAAGTTTCTGAATAATTGAATTCAATTGTACTAGTTAAATTCCTACGAAAGTAGGGCGTCTGTTTCCATCTCCACGAGATACCCGTCGCCGATCAGGGTGGCCTGCACCAGGGTATTGGCGGGCTGAATTCCTGCAAAGCGCTGCCCATGTGCTCGGGATATGGCCTCCCAATCGGATGCGCGCTGCACAAAAATCCGCGTGCGCACCACATCCTCGAGGCTGCCCCCAAGAGATCGAATCGCCCCTTCCACCTTATCAATGATGAAATGCATTTGCGCAGCAGGATCATCTCCTCCCATTTGGACTGAACCATGCGTGGCAGTAGTGCCTGATACCAAAATGTGATTTCCTTTTCGGACGGCCCGGCTGAAGCCTGCGATATCTTCCCAAATGGTGCCACTCAGGGCTTTGATCCGCCCATCAGTTCCCTCTTGAGTGGGATACGGACTTGGCAGACCGTCTATGTGGTGGCTTAAATCTCCCGAAGCAGTAAGGAAGGGAGCCTTGCGGTACTCATCTCCACAGTCCCCAGGGATTTTTTGGAGGCTACTTAAAGCAGTTTGGATGCTGGCACGATCCCCTTCGTCCAGTTGAATTGAAAACAACCCTTCGTTTTCAGCCAGGTGTTCACTTTTGCCCAAGCGCGCACCAATGATCACCCCAGCCACAGCGGGTTGAAGGAGCATGTAATGACTCGCCAAAGTTGCGATGCCTACCCCATGCTTCTGGGCTATGGGTTGGAGTATTTGGAGGAGGTTTTGGAAGCGCTCCCATCCTCCGGCGGCATCAATGAATCGCTTGTACTTCATCTGAGACCAGGTGAGCGATTCACTCAATACAGGCTCTGGTTTTCCCAGCCATTTTTCCGAAAGAAATCCTCCTGCCACTGTTCCGAAGGCCAGCAACTTTACCCCATGCTTCAAGCACAGCTGGGTCATTTCGCCAGCTGCCCGTTGATCTAGGAGGGAATAGCAGACCTGGTTGGAAACCACCTCTATCCCTGAATTGACCACCACCTGGAGGTGGGCCGTATCAAAATTGGTTAGGCCCAGGTGCCGAATCAGCCCCTCATTTTTTAGTTCCTGTAGCCAGAAAAGGCAGTCTACCCAACTGGGATGTGCATATTGCCAAGCATGAAACTGCATCAGGTCAATCTGATCCGTTTTCATTCGCGTCAATGCGGTTTCCACCGCTTCTCTCACTTGGGCAGCGGTGATTTTTCCCGGTGAGGGCACCCATTTGGTAAAAAATTGCGCAGCATCAGCCCCGTAGGTTTGACGAAATACCCCAGTAATCTCCTCCGCGGATCCATAGTGGTCCGCCATGTCAAAGGTGGTAAATCCCGCATCCAGGTAGGCTTTCATGTGGCTCGCGGCTTCCACTGGGTTGACCTTGGTGCCATCACGTTCCAGATCGGCAATCTGCCAAAGTCCAGTAAGTGCTCGGCTGATTGTCAAGCCCGGCGCGAGCTCCGTATATTTTGATAGGGTCATAGTGTCTTAGGGTAACTTTGAAAATTTTTCGAGAAGGTCTGGATTGGTCTTTTTAAGTTTTGCCCAACGGGTAAAAAACAAAAGTGCCGCCATCCCCATCACGATCAACCAGATCCAGGTGGAGTGAAAATACCAGGCATCGACCGAGGAAGTTAAATCCTTGTAGGTATGAATTACTAGGAAACAGATCAGAAAAACACTGCCGATTCCGACGATGATTGCCCTTGCTAGCTTGTTGGGGAAAATCGTAATCTGCTGCGCCAAAGTTGGATTTCGTTTGGGCAGCCAAGCCACCGACAGGCACATGAAGATAAAATTAACCAGCATGGAGGTGACCATGATATCGATCCCGAGGAAGAAATCTCCTGCAAAGTGGCTGCCCAAAATTCCTAGGGAAGATACCCCTCCACTCAAGAGGATGGCCGGCACAGGCGTATGGAACTTGGGATGAATCCCTGCCAGGCTTTTGGGGAATATCCCGTCTTCTGCCCAGGCAAATACGAGGCGAGATACAGAAAGGATCATCGCAGGTAGGTCATTCAGCAGGGCTATCGCAGCACCCAAGAGGATGGCGATGCCAATTCCAGCCGGAAGGAGAATGGTCAACAGGCCGGCTGCGGTCAGGTCTTTGGAAAGGGCCTCCTCAGCTACAATTTGCCAAGGGACGGTATGGTAGACTGCATAGGTAAAGGAAATGTAAAACAAGCCAACCAAGGTAATCGCCAAACCGATGGCTCGGGGAAGGTTGCGAACAGGGTTTTTGGCTTCTCCACCGGCCTGAGCAATGGAGTCAAATCCGATAAAGCTCGAGAATAAAATGGCTGCTGCAGATAAAAAAGTGGTCCAGTTGAAGGGAACCTCAATTAGGTCAACAGACCTTCCTTCCTTTAGGGCAAGGGCCGCCAAAAATTCCTCCTGGGTATAACTCAATCCTCCGGCGATCACTACCAGTCCCAAAACAAGCATCAGTACCATCAGCGGAATGAGTATCCGCTCATAAAAGGTCAATCCGAGGATATTGATTCCAATAAAAGACCAGAGAATCACCAAGGAAAGGACCACTCGAACCAGTCCTTGATCCAACCAAGCTGCTAATACAGTCCAGTCCAAAGCAAAGGCAAGGTCCCTAAAAAAGGGAATCACCACGTAGGCAATCACACCGATGACGATGGACAAGCCAAACCATTGGGAAAAGCTCGCGACGAAGCCCCAAAAAGGATGCAGTGCTCTGCTGGCATAGAGGTAAGAACCTCCCGCTCTGGGCATGGCAGAGGCTAAAATGGAATAGGCCAGGGCAGCAAAAATTGCTGGGATCGAGGCAAACAAAAATGCAGGGAGCACATAGGGACCAATGCCGGGCACATTCCGTTGGATCATAAATGGAACCACATAGATGGAGGCGCCTATCATCGAACAGACGCCCGTGGCGGTTAAGCCCACTAGGCCCAAACTTCGGTTGAGGGTGGAGGAGGGACTGCTCATAGGTGGCTAAAATAAGGAAAAATGGTTAGTCACCTAGGGGTTTTTCTTTGGGGTCCCTTAGCGCTAGCCCTGCCCCGCCCCCCAACCAATGAATTGGCTGGGTAGGGATGGGTCGTGCTTACAGCACTCCCTCGGTCCTGCCAATAAATTGGCAAGTTACGAATAGGCCATGCCTACGGCACTTAAAGAACTTACCAGTCAGCCGCGGCTGACGGCTCAAATTTCACCCATGGATTTATCCATGGGGCCATCACACCAAATCCTCAAAGAGATATTCTGGAGAAAATTCAACTTTAAAGTCAACCAACAGCTTCAGGTACTCTTCCTTGAATTTGACTTTTCGATGGTGGATCTCTTGATTTTTGATGTACTTGATTACTTTGTGGAGATCCGACTCACTGTAGGAAAAAGCTCCGAATCCCGACTGCCACTCAAATCGATGTGCCACTAATCCGGACTCATTTACCCATTTGGAAGATTTACCCTTCGCTATCTTCATGATTTCAGAAATTGAATTTTTTGGGAATATTCGGAATAAACAATGGACATAATCTTCCACCCCATTGACCACGATCACTTGGGCTCCGGCTTCATTAATTAGGTTGCCCATCACGGGAAAAAGTTTTTGTTTTAGTTCATCGTGAATCATTGCCTTTCGGTATTTAACCGCAAAAACTGTTTGACAGTAAACTTTGGAATAGGTGTTAGCCATAGTGTAAAAAAGTTAAAAGGTTAAAAAAGTTTAAAAGTTGGACCGTGCCTACGGCACTTGGGGACTTGTCTTTTGCTATCTTCTTGGCTCCGCCTGCCCTGGCCTGCCCCAGCTCTCAGCCCTGGCCTGCCCCAGCCCGCCCAGCCTCAGCCAATGAATTGGCTGGATAGGGTTGAGTCGTGCCTACGGCACTAAATGAAATACTACCTCAATATAGACAAAACAATTTTAATTTTTACTGCCAATCTAACTCCGTCAAAGTCCGCATGGCGGACGGTTCACATTTTGCCCATGGTTTCAACCATGGGATTGAATGGGGCCATGGGAATAGGAATGGCCATTGGCAATAAATCCCTACCACCCTTCCCCTTGTATTCTATTTTGAAATTAGATAATTTTCAATGCTTCATTTCAAACTATGCTTACCAACCGCCTCGCGTTACTTTTTTCTGCCTTGATAGGGCTCACCCTCATTGGGTTCTACTTTTTTGGTCCAGAAAAAGAGGTGAATTTTAACACAGATATCAAGCCCATCCTCAACAAACACTGCATCTCCTGTCATGGAGGGGTTAAAAAGAATGGGGGATTCAGTCTCTTATTCGAAGAGGAGGCCCTTGCAGCTACCGAATCGGGCCACCCTGCCATCGTCCCGGGCAGCGCTTCTTCAAGTGAGCTGATCAAGCGCTTGACGCACGCTGATCCCGAACTTCGGATGCCCTACCAGCGTGCCCAACTCTCAGATGAAGAGATTGACATCCTCAAAAAATGGATTGACCAAGGGGCTAAGTGGGGAAAGCATTGGGCCTATGAACCCGTAAAGGCACCTGAACTTCCAAGCAACTTCAGCACCGCAGGCTTGGGAGGCAATGACGCCCAAGCGCAAGCACCGATTGACCATTTCGTGCAGGAGCAACTTGCCACCCAAGGACTATCCCCTGCGCCAAAAGAAGATCCAATGCGGCTTCTCCGTCGAGTGGCCTTGGATATTACCGGTTTGCCCCCAACAGAAGCACTTGCCAGAGACTTTTCCGCAGGAAAAATAACCTACGAACAAGCCGTAGATCAGCTGCTCAATGCAGAAGCCTATGGCGAAAAATGGGCAACCTGGTGGCTTGACCTCGCACGCTATGCGGATACCAAAGGCTATGAACGAGACGTCTCCCGCACCTTTTGGCCCTACCGAGATTGGGTGATTCGCTCCCTCAATGCCGACAAGCCCTTTGACCAGTTTACGGTCGAGCAGCTGGCAGGGGATCTGCTACCCAACCCCACCCAGGATCAACTCACGGCCACGGCTTTTCACCGCAACACGATGAACAATGACGAGGGGGGAACCGAAGATGAAGAGTTCCGTGTGGCCGCCGTTTTGGATCGGGTCAATACTACCTTTGAAGTGTGGCAAAGTACCACCATGGCCTGTGTGCAATGCCACAGCCACCCCTACGACCCCATCCGGCACGAAGAATACTACCAGTCCCTAGCCTTTTTCAACAATACTCGGGATGAGGATACCCATGACGAGGAACCCAAACTTCGTTTTTACGAAGCGGAGGGTAAGGCTAAGGTGGATCAGATTGTAAACTGGGCCACAGGAAATGAAGGAAATGTGAGTGCCAAGCAACGGGCCAACTTCCTGAAATTCTACGAACCGAAATATGCCGCGCACCTCGCCACGGACTTTCAAAAGGCCGAACTGATCGATACCAAATGGTTGGGATTGTGGCCAGGAGGGTCTGCAGTCTATAAAAACATCAGTACCCAGGGCTCCGACCAAGTGCTCCTCAACTACTGGTCTGGGGTAGACGGAACCAAAATGACCATTCGGAAAGATGGCCCTGCCGGAGAAATCCTTGCCAGCTTTGTGATCAACAAAACCCAAGGGGAGGTGATCCGAGAAATCCCTTTCAAGCCCCTGCAAGGCAAAGTCAATTTGTACTTCGAAGCCCAAAATCCGCGAGCAGCTCCCCAGCAAAATACCTCCTCCATCGTTTGGTTTGCATTTGTTCCAAGTCTGAAAGGAAAAGAGAAGTCAGGTTTCACCGCTGTGAAAAAATCCTGGGAGGAACTGCTGCAGGTGAGAGGCACCCGTCTTCCGATTCTCATCGAAAATCCAGATTACATGGCTCGTCCCACCTTTGTCTTTGAGCGGGGCAACTGGATGGTGCCGGGTGAAAAGGTAAATCCAAAAACCCCGAAGGAACTGGGAGCCTGGAAGAAGGAATGGCCAGCCAACCGCTTGGGCTTTGCCTACTGGCTGACGGCACCCGAAAATCCACTGACTGCCCGCACCCTAGTCAACCGCGTTTGGGATCAGCTTTTTGGACGTGGGTTGACAGCAACCTTGGAGGATATGGGTACTCAGTCCGAACCGCCAAGCCATCCGGAGCTGCTGGATTATTTGGCCTGGAAAACAGTTCAGGACTACGATTGGAGCATCAAATCGCTTATCCGCGAGATTGTCACCTCGGCTACCTACCAGCAGTCTTCTACGATCAGCACAGCGGCCTACCAAAAGGATCCCAACAATCAATGGTATGCGCGAGGGCCGCGATTCCGACTTTCTGCGGAGCAGATCCGTGATCAGGCCTTGGCAAGCAGTGGCCTGCTCAGCCCCAAAATGTATGGCTTCCCTGTTATGCCTACCCAGCCCGATGGCATCTGGCAGACGGTGTACAATGGAGAATCTTGGATAGAAAGTGAGGGAGCCGACAAGTACCGCAGAAGCGTATACACCTTCCTCAAGCGAACGAGCCCTTATCCTTCCTTTATTTCCTTCGATGCAGGAAGTCGAGAAGTATGTATCAGCAAGCGCTTGGTGACCAATACCCCTTTGCAAGCCTTGGTGACCCTAAATGATCCCGTGTACTTGGATGCGGCCAAGGCCTTGAGTCAGAAAGTTTGGGTGAAGTCTGGAAAAAATCCAGCTGCAGCCATCCAAGAAGTCTACAAGCAGCTGTTGCTGATGCCGATCTCAGAATCTAAGAAAAAAAGCATGATGCAGCTCTTTGCTACTGCCAAAACGGAGTTTGATCGAGATCCAAAAGCAAGAGACGAGTTCTTCCCCAGGGCGGATGCTTCTTTAGCCGCCTTGGCGGTAACGGCGAATGCCATGATGAATTTAGACGAGTATTTAACCAAGCCCTGAGCCCATGTCACTGGATAAGCTATTGAATGAATTGGTCAGCCAAAAACTGCAAACTCAGACGAGAAGGCATTTTCTGCTCGAT
>CANGUK010000098.1 GCA_947457095.1 Cyclobacteriaceae bacterium | reverse complement strand
TTTAAAAAAAGGAGATAAAGTCCCAAAAAATGAAATCGAACGCGCCTTAAAACTTAAAGAAAACTATTTTGCCACCTTCTGAAAAACATGAAATATGTCTAACAAAGAAATGAAACTTCATTCCCTTGCCGAAATGAAAGACAAGTATCTCGGTAAACTTGGATCAGAAGAACGCGACCACTACGAGTACGAACTTCGGATGGAAGTTTTGGGCAAAATTATCAAATCAACCCGGCAAGAGCGAAAGCTGACCCAAGAAGAGCTTGGCCTGTTGGTAGGCGTCCAAAAAGCCCAAATCTCAAAGCTTGAAAGTAGCGCCAACAGCGCTACGGTAGACACCCTCTTGAAAATTTTTACTGCGCTAAAGGCTGAAATAAATTTCAGCGTAAAGCTGGACGATCGCTTTGTCAAACTTCCTTAGTGATCTAACTCTCCTCCAATTGAGGGAATTCATGTCATTTTTCATTTTTTCCTCACTTAATTTTTCCTACCTTAACTCACTCTAGTTCAGACCATGGAAAAACTCAACAAAGCCGATATCCCGCAGGAGGCATTTGACCTCTACGACTACTACTGCCACAACAAGTTGGATCGTAGAACCTTCATCGAAAAGCTTTCCGTCTATGCTGTAGGAGGCATTACTGTTGCGGCCCTTTTGGGTAGCATGATGCCCGATTACGATACTGGAAGAACGGTGGCCCTAGACGACGAGCGACTACAGAGTTCGGATTACCTGATGTACAACTCCCCCAAAGGTGGTGGACAAATCAAAGCACTCTTGTCCAAACCCACTGGTAAGGGCAAATTTCCAGGCATCATCGTAGTTCATGAAAACCGAGGTCTCAATCCCTACATCGAAGATGTGGGAAGAAAGTGCGCTGTGGATGGGTTTATTTCCCTTGCCCCAGATGCCTTGACTCCTCTCGGTGGCTACCCGGGCAATGACGACGAGGGTCGAACCATGCAGGCCAAGCGTACCCGTGAGGAAATGCTAGAAGACTTTATTGCAGCCTATGAATTTTTGAAAACCCATCCAGACTGCAATGGGAAGGTGGGTGTAGTAGGATTTTGCTTTGGTGGGTGGATCTCCAACATGATGGCTGTACGCATTCCAGACCTCAAGGCAGCGGTACCCTACTACGGGGGCCAGCCCGAAGTCAGCGATGTTCCCAAAATCAATGCTCCACTCTTGATCATCTATGCTGCGCTAGATGAGCGTGTTAATGCGGGATGGCCTGCTTACGAAGCTGCACTTCAAGCCAATGGAAAAGAATTTGAGATGATCAACTATCCTGGAGTCAATCACGGATTTCACAACTACAGCACGCCACGCTACGACGAACCCGCGGCTAAGGCGGCTTGGGAAAAAACCATCGCTTTCTTTACCAAAAAACTGAGCTAGTCTGACTACAAGGATTGGTACTGAATTAAGGCTGCACAATACTAAATTCAGAAGACTTTTTGCTTGCCTATGATGGACCACTTGTTGATCGACACCGAACACTTTACCCTAAGTTCCTGGGAGTTTTTTGTGCGGCTGCTCGTGAGCATAGGTATTGGGATTGTCATTGGGCTAGAAAGGCAGTACAGTGCCATGAAAGAACATGCCAATGGTTATTTTGGAATTCGAACTTTTACTTTTTATTCCTTACTGGGCTGTGTATCCGTACTGTTCTACTTCCTTTTCTCTCCTTGGATCTACATCGCCCTATTTTTAGGACTGGTAATCCTCACTGCCGTGGCCTACTGGCAAACCGCCTTAAAAGGTGATCGCGGATTAACGACGGAAGTTACCGCACTCCTTACCTTTGTCCTTGGTAGCATGGCGGCTTATGGTTTGATTTCCTTTAGCCTGATGCTCACCGTCATTGTGGTCGTCCTGCTCTCCTCCAAATTCAAGATCAAAACTTTTGTAGGAAAAATCACCGCCGAAGAACTCTATGCCTTCATTCGCTTTGTCGTCCTAGCCTTACTTATTTTCCCCTTTCTACCGAATGAAAATTTTGGCCCTTATGAGGTTATCAATCCCAAAGAAATAGGTTGGGTGGTAGTATTGACCTCTGCCTTAGGTTTTTCGGGCTATGTCTTGATTAAAACGCTAGGCAACCATCGTGGAATTCTTTTGGGTGGACTCTTGGGAGGATTGGTGTCGAGTACTTCGATTACCTGGGTTTATTCCAAAAAAAGTAAGGAAGATCCTTCCCTTTCCGCTTCCTGTGCTACTGCAATTTTGGGAGCTTCCTCCATCCTCTTTATCCGAGTTGGTGTATGGACTGCCCTCTTCCATGCTCCCTTATTCCGTTCTCTTGCTTTGTACCTAATCCTACTTTTGATTACAGCCTTGGGCGTCACTTTCTACACCCACTTGAAGGGGAAAAAGCTTGCTTCCACTACCGATACTACAAGCCTATCCAAACCGCTTGATTTAGTAGGCGCTCTGATTTTTGGGGGCATCTATGTACTTATCCTCCTGGCAGTTAGCTATGCCAACGATTACTTTGGAGACCAGGGAACCCTTATATCCAGCGCCTTAGCGGGAATTTCAGACATTGATGCAGTCAGTATTTCCATCGCCAAACTTACCGGTACCTCCATTTCACTTCCCTTAGCTGAAGTCGCTATTCTACTTGCCTGCTTATCCAACACGCTTGTAAAGCTGGGTTTGGGCTGGTACTTGGGTAGTCCCCAACTGCGAAAGCTGCTGCTGAGAGGCTATGGATTTAGTGGAGGCGCTTGCCTGCTCATCTTACTTCTGATTCTTTTTTCCTGAGAATCCTAGTTGACTATCGCTAAAGCCAGACCACGCATCCACAATCCAAACCATCCTTTGGAAAATTTTGAATTAATCGGTGAGTGATCACTCGTTTTAGTTTCTTTTTTCCTAATTTTTGATAGCTACTGCATTTAGCCCATCCCGTAAAACCAAACATGACTACGCTTCTCTTCCTTTTACTTGTCATCACCTTTATCTTAATCGCCATCATCCGCTACGAAATCCATCCTTTTCTAGCCCTTTTTGGCGGAGCCATCGGTTACGGTTTGCTAGTTGGCATGGACCTCAAAATGATTTTACAATCCATCACCGAAGGCTTTGGTGGAGTGATGGGGAATGTGGGCTTGCTGATTTTGTTTGGGGTGATCCTAGGAACCTTCCTTGAGAAAACTGGAGGTGCCATGGTGATTGCCGAGAAGGTCTTGTCCTGGGTGGGTGAAAAATCAATCAACCTCTCCTTGATGCTCAGCGGCTGGGTACTTTCCATTCCGGTATTTGGGGATAGCACCATCTTGATGATGAATCCCATCGCCAAGTCTCTTTCGGCTAAAAGTACGGTTTCCTATGCAGCCACCATCGTGGCTGTTTCCTTGGGAGCCATGGCTAGCCACTCCTTGATTCCTCCTACCCCAGGACCTATTGCTACTGCAGGTATTTTGGGGGCAGACCTAGGACAAGTGATTCTTTACGGGACGATTGTTTCCTTGATTGCCTTGATCCCCGTCTATTTTTTCGTTCAAAAGTGGGTAACAAAAATTTCCGTTCGCCCCCAAGAAAATCCTCAAGATCAATACATTCTCCCAGAAGAAAGACCAAAGTTAGCCACCTCCCTCCTTCCAATTCTAACCCCACTGGGTTTGATTTTTCTTGCCTCCATTGCTAGTTACCCATCCAAACCTTTTGGAGAAGGAACCTTACCTGAAGCACTTATCTTTTTGGGAAGCCCGATCATCGCGTTATTGATCGGAGCACTACTCTCTTTTGCCTTGCCTAAAAAGCTGGACCGAAAGTTATTGTCTGCGACAGGCTGGATTGGGGAAGCCCTCGTTGCTGCCGCACCAGTAATCTTTATTACGGGTGCAGGGGCCGTTTTTGGAAAAATGCTCCAGAATTCAGGCATAGGAACAGTAGTCACTGACTCCCTTCAGGGTGCAAATTGGGGACTATTTCTTCCTTTCCTCCTTGCATTTGGGCTTAAATGTGCCCAAGGATCCACCACCGTAGCCATGATCACTACAGCTTCCATCGTCGCTCCACTACTAGGCCCATTAGGACTCGATACGGATATGCTAAAAGTTTTCGCCACCATTGCCATCGGTTCAGGAGCCCTTGCCATCTCCCATGCCAACGATTCTGCCTTTTGGGTGGTCACGCAACTTTCGGGTATGAGCACCAAGCAAGGAAATCTATCCCACAGCTTGGGAACACTCATTACCTCCTTCTCTGCCATGGCTGTACTGTATCTGATCAGTTTGGTGATGGCTTAGTCCCTTCCTAGGGACCCCATTCCATGCGAATTCCTCTAACTCATTTTCCAAAGGGATCAGCCTTTCCTTGTGTATTCGTACCTTTGTCAAAATTAATCTCATGCATTTTTCCGACCTAGGTCTTTCCCCTGCACTGCTAACGGCTATCCAACGAGCCAACTACGATACGCCCTATCCCATCCAGGTGGAGGCTATTCCTGCCGTTTTGCAACGAAAAGACATCCTAGGCCTAGCGCCAACAGGTTCAGGAAAAACTGCCGCCTACATCCTTCCCATCCTGCAGCACCTACTGCAGCAGGAGGCTCCCCGCGATCGACAAGTACCCGTTTTGGTGCTCGTACCCACTCGGGAATTGGCGATACAGGTGGCAGAAGTAACCGAAAACTTTAGCCGATTCCTTCCAAGACGCATCAAGTCCCTCGCCATTTTTGGAGGCGTATCCATCAACCCACAAATGATGAAACTGGGTGGTGTAGAAGTGCTCATTGCTACCCCCGGAAGATTAATTGACCTAGTAGGACGGAATTCTGTAGGCATCAGCCGTATCCACACCTTAGTGATTGATGAAGCGGATAAACTCCTGCAAATGGGCTTTCGCGAGGAGATGGATCACCTCCTGGAACTGACTCCAAAAAAGAAACAAACCCTTCTATTTTCTGCTACCCAAGACCAGGAACTCGCTTCTCTTATCCAACAACTACTCAAAGACCCTGTTGAAATTCAAGTTGCGCCAACAGACTTCACTCCAGATGCCATCCTTCAGGAAGCGTATCGCGTAAGTCCAGAAACTAAAGGACCATTTCTCCGGCAACTCATTCAGTCAGGAGATTGGAAACAAATCCTAGTCTTTGCTTCTTCCATCCGCACTGCGGATAATATGGTCGTAAAACTGAATAAAAATGGCATACAGGCGGTTGCATTTCACGGAGACAAAAGCCAAGGAGCACGCACAGAAGCACTGGCCAAGTTTAAATCCGGAAAAACCAGAGTGCTTGTCGCTACCGATCTCGCAGCGCGAGGCATTGACATTCAAGGATTGCCCCTAGTGATCAACTACGAATTGCCCCGCTCCCCAAAGGATTACATACACCGCATCGGTCGTACGGGTAGAGCAGGAGCCACTGGCCATGCGATTAGCCTCATCACGCCCGAGGAGCAGCACCATTTCAAAGTCATTCAAAAGAAGATGGGCAAATGGGTCACCTTGGTCCCAGAAGAAGCTTTTGGCAAACCAAGCGATTCAACGGGATTAAGCGAGCAATCAGAAGCCTGAGAACTTACAAAAACTCCCAGACACTCCGGTAAGATCCTTTTTCTTCCACATAGCGAAGCAGCGCATCGAAAAATTCATGTTGCGCCAAGGTGCCGCTATCTCCTACCAAGATCAATTTTCGTTTGGCTCGGGTAAGGGCAACATTCATTCTACGCTTGTCCGACAAAAATCCAATTTCCCCCCGCTCATTGGAACGTGTCAGGGAAATCAGCATCAAGTCTCGCTCTTGTCCCTGAAACCCATCCACCGTATCGATGGTAATCAAGTCGGAAAAAGCCTTCAAATTTGGAAAGGCATAGGTATCAAAAATCAAGTGGCGCAAGCGGCGCACCTGTGCGGAATACGGAGCAATCAATCCAATGGTCCAGCCTTTTTCCTTAAATAATCCATAGCCAATGCGGAGTATGGTGTCGTTGAGGTACTGACAGGCAAACTGGGCTTCTTCAGGATTGAAGGTACTCAAACTTTCGGCCTCAGCTTGTTCGGTATACCCCGATCCAGCCGTATCCACCCATTCTAGGATGGCCTCCTCACCTCCAAAGGGATGGCTCAGGGTATTGGCTGCAGCCTCGAGTTTGCCTTCGTAAAACTGTGAATTCGAAAACCCCATGATCACTTCTGGCATGCGGTACTGCACTTGCAACAATTGCGCAGCACTTGAATGGCGCTGAATCACCTTTTCAAACAAGGTGGTGGCCAAGCCTTGATGGGCAGCTTCGAAAGACTTGATGGTCGGAGGCAATTGGCAGTGATCCCCAGCAAAAACCACCCGCTTGGCCTTCAAAATCGGAATCCAAGTTGCCGCCTCTAAGCCTTGGGCAGCTTCATCGATACAAACCAGGTCAAATTGCATGCCTTTGAGCGCATGCGAACCTGCACCCACTAACGTGGAGGCAAACACCTGGGTTCTCTGAAAAACATCCGATCGAATGTACTCTTCCAAGTGCTCAGCAGCCTCCCGAATTCGACTGACTTCCTGGTACATCAACTTGCGCTGCGCCCGTTCCTCTGGACCAAAATTTCGCTTGTATTGTTTGGCTAGCTGCAGGTAACTTTCCGTTTCTTTTCGCAATTTTCGTAGATCCCGGTAGCTCTCATGCAAGGCTATCTTCGCATCGAGGGTCTGGTTGAGAATCTTTTCCTCCACACGCGCGGGATGCCCGATGCGAAGCGTCACAATCCCTCGGTCCACCAATTTTTCTACCAACAGATCCACCGCTGCATTGCTAGGGGCACAGACGAGTACCCGTTGATTGCCGCTAACTGCACGTTCAATGGCTGCCAATAAGGTGGTAGTTTTGCCAGTGCCTGGAGGGCCATGGATGACCGCAAAGTCTTGCGCTTCCTCCACCTTTTGACAGGCGAGAACCTGACTGTAATTTAAATTCGGTAAGGTAAGCTGAGGGGCAGGCTTAAATTGAGGACGGAGCTCCCCATACACCAAATCTCGGAATCTAAGAACTTGAGGATGCTCGGCAGCCATCACTTTTTTCAAGGCCGACTCCATCTCCCGGTAGCTCGCCTCATCAAATAACAAATCCACTCCTAGCCTGCCCGAATCCATCCAATCGGGTACCTCATCGGCTTGAAGAGTGACGGTCAACGTATCTTTTTTGGCTTGATTGACCACACCATTGACCCGAAACTCAGGACTGTGGTACCCATCCTGCGTGGAAAAAAAAGTAACCGACTTGCCTGAGGAAAAGGAAGAAGGATACTGGGTATCCGTACGCTCCACCTCAATGATGAGCCGTTCCCCCATTCCAATCTTCGTCTTTTTAAGTAGGATAGGATGCCAGGTAATGCCCTCCTTTTTTTTGTCGGCAACCGAAGTATGGAGAAACTTTTTCTTGTACTGAGCCAAATCTTCTTGCCACTCTAATTTGAGTAGCTTCAGACCTTGCTTAAGTTCGTCGAGGGAATTACGCATGAATTGATGTACTTTAGCCTAGTAACACGCTACTAGTACGAGTGTTTGAGCTCTTTCGTCCCTGCAAATGAATTTTCTTGCACATGCTTATTTGTCTTTCGATCAGGATGAGATCTTGATTGGTAATTTCATCGCGGACTTTATTCGGGGAAAAGAGATTGAAAATTACCCAAAAAAAATTCAAGTTGGCATACACCTCCACCGAGCTATCGACACCTTCACGGATTCTCATCCCCTAGTCAAGGAGGTACAAACTCATCTTCGGCCCCAATTCGGACATTATGCACGGGTGATCAGCGATGTGTTTTTCGATTACTTTCTGGCCAAAAATTGGAACAAGTATTCTACTGTTCCCCTAGAAAGCTACAGTATCCGCGTGTATCAAACATTCCAATCATCCCCTGCCACACTTCCTCCTTCCTTTTTGCGCATGCTGTATTGGATGGAACAGCAAAATTGGCTCTATGCTTACAGAAACCTAACTGGCATACAGCAAACCTTGGATGGGTTGACCCGCAGAGCCACCTTTGACTCCAAAATGAATGCCGCAACCCAGGTGCTCCGTGAAAAAGAAGAAGAAATTGAAGCCCTATTCTTCGTTTTCTTCCAAGATTTGGAGACTTTTGCACAAGCCACGTTAGTCAATCTTTCTAAGACCCATGATCCTGCTTAAACCCAAACTTTCCACCTACATCTCTTTAGGAGCAGTACTGTTTTTTTTGCTGCTGGGACTGGTCCTGATTTTACGAGATTTTACCTACAGCAGGAGTTATGACTTGTGGTTTTACTTAGTTGCAAGTTCCCTGATCACCCTTGTGCTCTTGATGCTTTTGGTCAAAATGATGGCTGGGTGGCGGTTTATTTCCGCTGGGAAAGAACATGTGGTGATCAAGCTTCCCCTGCGTGGCAGTACCAAAGTCTATCCGGTCGCTGAGATTTTAGCTTGGGAAGAGGAAACGGTCATTGCCAACAAACGGGAATTCAAACAGGTAACCCTGGTATTTCAAGACCGAAATTCCATTTCGGTTTCCAACCACGAGCACGAGGCTTACACCGAATTCATCAACTACCTCAAAAAGAAAGCACCCAAGCAGCTGGTAAAACCGAAAAAATCTTGAGGCAATTTTTGATTATCCGCAACCCAGGTAATGGCTGAAAAGGACTGGGAATCAATGCAGATAATTGTACAATGTACCAGGCACCAAGTAGTGATTCGGGTTAGAGCAGAATTCTAACTACAAGAATACTCTACTTTGTACTTTGTACTTTTTTAATGTCGAAAGTCTAACTACGATTGATGAATGAAGAAGAAGGCTTGAAGTCACAACCATAGGCTTTGGACAGTCGACGGTCAGCCGTCAGCAAATGAATTTATTCCCATTCAATGGTTGCAGGTGGCTTGGAGGAAATGTCATATACCACGCGATTAACTCCTTTTACACGGTTGATGATGTCATTGGACATCTTGGCAAGGAATTCATAAGGTAAGTGAATCCAGTCTGCAGTCATCCCATCAACGGAACCTACGGCTCGTAGCGCCACCACCTTTTCGTAGGTACGCTCGTCCCCCATCACCCCAACCGATTGGATAGGAAGCAAGATAGCGCCTGCTTGCCAGACCTGATCATACAAACCATGCTCCTTCAAGCCTTGAATAAAGATGTAGTCTACTTCTTGGAGGGTCTTCACTTTCTCTTCCGTGATGTCACCCAATATTCGAATCGCTAGTCCTGGCCCAGGGAAAGGATGTCTGCCAATGATTTTTTCAGGAATCTCAAGCGCACGACCTACCTCACGTACCTCATCCTTAAACAAGGTGTTCAACGGCTCCACGACTGAGAGCTTCATGAAATCTGGTAGACCGCCCACATTGTGGTGAGACTTGATGGTGGCTGAGGGACCTTTTACCGATACCGACTCGATCACGTCCGGATAGATGGTGCCTTGGCCAAGCCACTTTACGCCATCGATCTTATGTGCTTCGTCGTCAAAAACTTCAATAAATACACGGCCAATCGCTTTTCTTTTCGCCTCTGGGTCGGTAAGTCCTGCTAGCGCATCGTAAAAACGCTGCTTGGAATCTACACCAATCACATTCAATCCAAGGTGCTTGTAAGAATCCAACACCTCTTCGTATTCGTTCTTTCGCAACAAGCCATTGTCCACAAACACGCAGGTCAACTGATCACCAATAGCTCTATGAATAAGGGTAGCGGCCACAGAGGAGTCAACTCCACCTGAAAGGCCCATCACCACTTTATCGGCTCCAATTT
>CANGUK010000097.1 GCA_947457095.1 Cyclobacteriaceae bacterium | reverse complement strand
CGGCGGCCTCCTCTTTTTTGCCTCCGCAAGAAGTCAATAAAGTGGCTGAAAAGAATGCTAAGAGCAGCATACCAGCTAGGGTAAACTTTACCTTTTTCATAAGTAGATTGGTTAGTGGTGGTTCAATTTAAGAATTTGATCAAAAAGAAATAAGAAACTAGCCAATTATTTGATCACTAGGCAACCGAAGAGACTGACTCCACATGCCTAATCAATGGCAAATTGATGCCTACAGATTCCTTTTAAAAAATCCAAATGCGAAAGAGTCAGGAGCCTTGAAATTAATTAATTACATTTTTGTGGATAATGCTATGAATCTCTTTTACATTTGACGCAAGATCGAACAAAATGAGCTACTCTGGGCTGTTTAAAAATCCGGACAAACAAATTTTAGCCCTTCAGTGGGTCAGAAAAACAAACAGCTTCGTCAGGGTAATTTTCACCTTGCTGATCTTTCTAGTTTGGATTATTGATTTGGGTTTTCCAAATCAAGAGATCTTTCCTATCCATTCCCTCCTGTATGGCATTGCACTTTTTGTGTTGGGCCAAAACTACTTGTATAGGCTGCTCTTTATTTACAAGGATGTCAGTAAAGGCAGGAGACGATTGGAAGTGTTTCTCACCTTGCTACTCCATTTTTCCGCCTTTATTCAATTTGGCTGGATGGAGAGCTGTACTTGGCTTCAGGCTTATGAGGGAACGCTTACCAATATCCTGATTTGCCTGCTCTTTTTTATTGAATTGAGCCGATTAAGTCTTGGCGTCAACAAAATGGCAATCCATCCTGCCTTGATTTTTATATTGAGCTTCCTGCTTGTCATCTTGGTAGGTACGCTTTTGTTAATGCTTCCCAATTCCACGGTCGGCGGAATCACCTGGATTGACGCCTTATTTACTGCTACCTCAGCGGTCTGCGTGACCGGGTTGATTGTCGTCGATACTGCTACCGCATTTACTGGGATGGGCAAAACCATCATCATGGTTTTGTTTCAGATCGGCGGTTTAGGGATGATGACCTTTACCAGTTTCTTTGGTTTCTTCTTCAAAGGAAGCCAATCGCTACAAAGCCAACTTTTCCTCAAAGATTACATCAACGAGGACAACATTAGTAAGATTGGTTCCACTCTGGTCAAAATCATCCTTTTCACGATAGGATTTGAATTGTTAGTTGCAGTTGGAATTTTCTTCATTATAGATGGAAACCTATTTAGTTCGATTTCTGATCGCTTATTTTTCTCGCTATTTCACTCCATATCTGCCTTTTGCAATGCAGGATTCTCTACCCTGACCAATGGACTATATGAGATTGGGTTTCGTACTGAATACCACATCCATTTGTTATTAGCCATTTCCATTATTGTAGGCGGAATCGGTTTTCCAGTGATTGTAGCCTATGCCCAAGTAGTCAAAAGAGTGTGCAACAATTGGTTCAATATCTGGATGAAAAAAGATTCCATGTACCACCATACTCCCCGAATTTTCAACATCAATACAAGTTTGACCACGGTATCTACCCTGATTTTACTGGTGCTAGGTTTTGTTACCTACTGGATATTTGAGGAGCGAAATACACTTGCTGGATTAGAAGGTTATGGCAAATTCGTGACTGCTTTCTTTGGTTCCGTGACTCCACGCACCGCTGGATTCAATACCGTGGACATGACACAACTGGCAGTTCCTACGGTATTGATTTACTTGATCTTGATGTGGATCGGTGCTTCACCAGGTTCTACAGGGGGTGGTCTCAAAACGACCACCTTTGCTGTAGCAGTATTGAATGCGATCAGTATCGCCAAAGGAAAAGATAGAGTGGAGGTATTTAATCGCCAAATTGATCCAGAAACAGTACGTAAAGCATTTGCCGTAATGCTCCTCTCCTTTCTAGTGATAGGTTTAGGAGTATTTATGGTATTATTTTTCAACCCTGAATTACCAATTCTGGAAGTTGCTTTTGAAGTATTCTCCGCGTTCTCTACTGTAGGACTGAGTTTGGGTATCACCGCCAAACTCACCACAGGTTCCAAATTAGTGATCGCTATAATTATGTTTTTGGGAAGGGTAGGTACCCTGACCGTATTGGTTGCTTTTATCAAAAAAACCCGCTCCCTGCGGTACAAATATCCACAGGAAGGCGTATTCATTACTTAACACAGTGCTACTATGAAATACATCATCGTAGGTATGGGAAGCTTTGGAGGCTTTCTCGCCGCCAGATTAACCGAATTGGGTCATGAAGTAGTTGGGGTAGATTCCAGCGAAATAAAAATCGAACAAGTTAAAGAAAAGATCACCCATGCAATCCTCATGGATGCCACCGATGCGGAGACGATCAAAACGCTTCCCTACAAGGATGCAGACGCAGTCATCATTACCATTGGAGAAAATGTGGGAGCATCTATCATGGTAACCGCCATTTTCAAACAACTGAATGTGACGCGATTAATCAGCCGAGCCATCAACCCTGTGCACGAGACGGTTATCAAAGCCATTGGCGTATCGGAAATTCTACACCCAGAAGAGGATTCAGCCGAAAGAATGGCCAAGCGCCTTCAAATGAAAAACGTGCTGGATTCCCTTGATCTTTCCGATGATTACAATGTCATCGAAGTCAAAACCCCTGAGCGCTACATCGGCATGACCTTGGAAGAGACCAACCTCAGAAAGGAATACAAGGTTACGGTGATCACCATCATCCATGAAATTGAGCGAACCAACATGCTGGGTAAAAAATCCATCATCAAAAAAGTAGTGGGTGTAGTCAATGGAGATACCAAAATTGAGGCTGGAGATATTCTTGTTCTATTTGGATCCTCCAAAGATATCCAACGCATCCTTGAAATGTAAAAGGGGAAAGGGTAGCATTTTTTGAACCCTTTTTTTGAGGATTTTGGAACTTTAGTCTTAAAAAGTACCTTTTTCGATAGAGCCCCTTGCCATGAATTCTATTCAATCCAAAATCAGCAAACAAACTTTCCCCGTCACCGGCATGACCTGTGCTGCCTGTGCATCGAGCGTGGAAACGATCTTGATGCATACGGACGGCGTTCATTCGGCTGCTGTAAATTATGCCAGTTCGAGCGTCGCCATATCCTGGGACGAGCGCATTTCTGCTCAAGGAATCAATCAGGCACTGCAAGAGGTAGGGTATGGTTTGGTGATCAGCAACAAGGAAGTTCACGAATCCGTAGCTGAAGCTCAAGCGAAAAACTACCATCAACTTAAGCAGCAAACCCTAGGTGCTGCACTCACTTCCCTTCCCATTGTCGTACTGGGCATGTTTTTTATGGAATGGGCTCCTGGCAAATGGATTAGTTTGGGCTTAAGTATTCCTGTACTCTTCTATTTTGGGAGGCATTTTTTTACTCGGGCTTGGGCACTTGCGCTACACTGGCAAGCCAATATGGATACTCTGGTAGCCCTTAGTACATCTATAGCCTTCATATTTTCTGCTTTTTCTACCTTCTTTCCAGATTACTGGCATGCTACAGGAGTACATGCACCCGTTTACTTTGAGAGCGCAGCGGTGATTTTGGTCTTTGTCTCCTTGGGAAAAATGCTGGAGGAACGCGCCAAAACCAAGACGGGAACGGCTTTAAAAAAACTCATTGGTTTGCAACCCAAGACCCTGACCCGATTAGTTGCTGGAATCCCGCAAGAAATACAACTTGATGACGTGGCCTTGGGGGATCGAATTCTGGTGAAGCCTGGAGAAAAAATCCCTGTGGACGGAAAAGTTCTGGTAGGCCAAAGTTACTTGAATGAGAGCATGCTCAGTGGAGAATACCTTCCCGTAGGCAAAGGACCCGGTGATGCTGTCTTTGCAGGCACACTTAACCAGAATGGGATCTTAGAAATTATCGCTGAAAAAATTGGCAGCACCACCCTACTCGCTCAAATCATCCAAAGGGTACAAGAAGCTCAAGGCAGTAAAGCACCTGTGCAGCGGCTGGTGGATAAAGTATCCAGCATTTTTGTCCCTGTGGTCTTGGGCATTTCCATCCTTACTTTTGGGTCTTGGATGATTTTTGGAGGGGAAAATGCGCTCTCCTTTGGATTACTTTCCGCAGTATCGGTATTGGTCATTGCCTGTCCCTGTGCCCTGGGACTAGCTACCCCCACCGCCCTCATGGTGGGCATGGGCAAGGGTGCTGAGCATCAAATACTTATCCGCGATGCGGAAAGCCTAGAACTAGGTCACAAAGTAACGGCCCTTGTACTCGATAAAACAGGTACGCTTACCCTTGGCAAACCCAAGGTCAGCGCTTTTTGGGAAAACCATAAGGACAGTGGCATGGATAGCAATGCAATTGAAGGTATTCTCCTGGCCTTGGAACGCAACTCTACACATCCCCTAGCCGAAGCCGTAATTTCCTTCTTAGAAAATAAGGATCTTACAAACTATGCGGTAACAGATTTCGAAAATATCCAAGGAGCGGGAATAACGGGAAAAATTGAAGGTCAAACCTATTTCCTGGGGACCAAAAAGTGGATTCAGGCGCAGCAAATCCTCCTTTCATCGGAAGTGGAAGCCGTAGAAAAAGAAAGTCAAAAAAAGGCTCAAACGCTGATTTGGCTAAGTAATGAAACACAAGTATTGGCAGTTCTTGGTATCGAAGATCAGGTAAAGCAAAATGCCCATCAGGTGGTGAAGGAATTGAAAGACATGGGAATCGACGTGTACCTGCTTACGGGTGACCAAGCTACACCAGCCAAGGCCGTAGCGGATCAGGTGGGAATCACCAAGTTCCAAGCCGAGTGCCTTCCTGCCGATAAATCCATGTTCATCCAAGCCCTGCAGCAGCAAGGCCATGTAGTAGCCATGGTGGGCGATGGGATCAACGATGCAGAAGCCTTGGCACAGGCCGATGTCAGCATTGCGATGGGCATGGGATCGGATATTGCGCTAGATGTAGCCAAAATCACACTGATGAACTCAGATCTAGCCAAAATCCCGCAAGCGCTTCGACTTTCAAGGCTCACAGTTCGAGGAATTCGGCAAAATCTATTTTGGGCTTTTATTTACAACCTGATTGGGATTCCTATTGCGGCGGGATTACTTTACCCCTTATTTGGGTTTTTACTTGACCCCATGATTGCCAGTGCAGCCATGGCCTTGAGTTCCTTATCCGTAGTAGGAAATAGTTTGCGACTAAAAACTCAAAGTTTGGATTGAAGCCATAGGCAAAACATCTAAAGTATCTTTAAACTAGAGGTACAATAATATATACTCAATAGATTAAATATCAATTTACTATAAATGAAAAAATATATATTCAAAACCAATATTCAGTGCAGCAATTGCTTGTCCAAAGTAAGTCCAAAGCTCAATGAGCAAACTGGAATTCATACCTGGCAGGTGGACTTGCAAGATCCGAATAGAACGCTGACAGTAGAAACCGAAACCCTAGCTCCTGAGGACATCCGAAAGGCAGTGCTCAAGGCTGGATTTATTGCAACAGAAAACTAATCTTCCATCCACCGGATTCATAATCAAGAACTTAAGAAATCTCAAAATCAGGTGAAGGTGAAACTAGTAGTTAAATTTATCCGTATGTTTGTGTCATGAAATCGACTGTATCCATCCTTCTAGCGTTTCTGCTGTTATTCTCCACCGTGGGAATGGCAAAGACCACGCATTGGTGCATGGGACATGAGATGGAGTCCGCTATAGGCTTTGGGGAGAAGCATTTGGATTGCGGAATGGAATTTCCAAACGAGGATTCAACTACTTCTTCTGAGGATCCTTCCAGTTGCTGCGAGAATAAAACCCAGCACCTCCAAGTAGACGATGATTTTCAAGTTAGCCAGATTGAGTTTCAACTCAGCCCTTCCTTTATCCTTCCTCTTCTTCAAGCTTTTGTTTTTGAAGTTGACTTTTTAACCATTAATGAGGTAGATTTTCCTTCTGAACATAGTCCACCAGTTCCCAAACGGGATTTTCAACTCCTCTACCAATCCTTCTTGATTTAATTCCAAGGTAAGCTTGTTTCAAGCTTCTCGTGAATCTCCTATGGCCATAAGCCGTAGGCAATTTTCATTTATACCCTGGAATCATGATCAATCGCATAATTCGTTTCTTTTTAGAAAATAAATTAGTTACGTTTCTTTTCTTCCTACTCATTTTGGGTTGGGGACTGGCCACGGCACCTTTCAACTGGGACTTAGGGAGTTTTCCCCGCGACCCAGTACCAGTGGATGCCATCCCGGATATTGGGGAAAACCAACAAATCGTATTCACCGAATGGATGGGACGCTCTCCTCAAGATGTGGAGAATCAAATTACCTATCCCCTCACCACCTCTCTCCTAGGGTTGCCTGGAGTCAAAAGCGTGCGGTCAAGTTCTGCATTCGGATTTTCAAGCATTTACATCATTTTTGAGGAGGACATCGAGTTTTACTGGAGTCGTTCTCGCGTCCTAGAAAAATTAAATTCCCTTCCTTCAGGATTACTTCCCGAGGGGGTTCAACCCAAATTAGGTCCTGATGCGACTGCGCTAGGCCAGGTATTTTGGTACACCCTAGAAGGACGTGATGCGGATGGAAATCCCACTGGAGGATGGAATCCTGAGGAATTGCGTACTATTCAAGACTACTACATCCGCTATGCCCTTACTGCCGTAGAAGGAGTCGCTGAGGTGGCCTCAGTAGGCGGATTTATCAAAGAATACCAGGTAGATGTAGATCCTGCTGCACTCAAGGCTAACGGAGTAAGTCTGATGGAAGTGATGGATGCAGTGCGCAAATCCAACCTGGATGTTTCAGCCAATTCCATCGAGATCAACAAGGTAGACTACTACATCCGAGGTCTGGGGTACATTGATGACCTGGAAGACTTGGACAAGGCCGTCGTGAAAGTCACAAACAATGTACCCATTCGCCTCCAAGATGTAGCACGCATCAACTTTGGTCCTCAGCCACGAAACATGGCCGGAATCCTCGATAAGGGAGGTTCAGAGGCCGTGGGAGGAGTAGTCATTGCCCGCTATGGCGACAATCCATTGCAGGTCATTGAGGGCATAAAGAAGGAAATTGAGCAACTCAGCCCTGGACTACCAACCAAAACCCTTGCCGATGGAACTGTTTCCAAATTGACACTAGTTCCTTTTTACGATCGATCTGGCTTGATCTACGAGACATTGGGTACGCTCTACGAGGCCATCAATTTGCAGATTCTAGTTACTATTCTCGTGATCCTCGTCATGGTGGCCAATGTGCGCGCCTCCTTGCTGATCTCATCCCTCCTGCCCCTAGCCGTGCTGATGTGCTTTATCTTCATGCGCTACTTTGGGGTGGATGCCAATATCATGGCATTATCGGGTATCGCCATTGCCATTGGTACCTTGGTGGATTTGGGCATCATCTTGAATGAGAATATTCTTCGACACCTGGAGTCTGCTCCCAAGGAAAAATCCAAACTCCAAACGATCTATGATGCCTCAGCAGAGGTTTCCGGAGCCATTCTAACGGCCGTAAGCACCACAATCATCAGTTTCCTTCCGGTGTTTACCTTACAAGCCGCAGAAGGCAAACTCTTTGGTCCTCTGGCATACACCAAAACCTTCGTTTTGATCGCAGCTGTCCTGATTACCCTATTCATGTCGCCTGCATTGACGCATTGGGTGGTAAGTTGGCGGAAGGTCAGCAACAAAGTAAGCCGATACGGCAATTACGGACTTCTTATCCTTGGACCTCTAGTTGGCATTTTTACCTGGACTTGGGCCGGTCTTTTGCTATTCAGCTACGGCGCAATTCACAGTTTGGCTTTTCATTTTTCTAATCGCTTCGAAAAATACAAGTCCAAAGCCTTACTGGGCGCTACGCTTTTTGCCATTTCCTGGTTACTTACTACCCTATGGATGCCCTTGGGCGTTTCCGTAAGCACCTTTGGAAATTTCCTATTTATCTCCCTCCTACTACTTGCCGTCCTCGGTGGGTTTATGGGATTTATCCAAATCTACCCAAGACTCCTTGACTGGTGTTTAAACCATAAGCGTGCTTTCTTGGCCTTTCCTTCCCTGATCATCGGATTGGGATTGATTATTTGGTTAGGTTTTGGGCGTGTATTCGGATTTATTCCTTTGGCTACCGATGGATTGGGAGTAAATATTCGCACCACGGCTCTATGGTCGGGAATGACCCATGCTTTTCCAGGACTAGGCAAAGAGTTTATGCCTTCCCTTAACGAAGGATCCTTCCTCCTCATGCCAAGTAGCATGCCCCATGCCGGCGTACAAGAAAACAAGGAAGTGCTCCAAAAATTGGACATGCTAGTGGCTTCAATCCCAGAAGTGGATTTGGTCGTGGGCAAGGCAGGCAGAGCAGAAACAGCCATTGATCCTGCACCCATTACCATGTATGAAAATACGATAAATTACAAATCGGAATACCTGATTGATGCCCAAGGAAAACGACTCCGATACAAAGTGGAGGATGGAAAATATGCCCTGAAAACTGGTAAATTCTTCGACCCAGAAACGGATTCACTTCAAAATGTAAGGGTAACAGACCTTGTTCCAGACGAATCTGGAGAGTATTTCAGGCAGTGGAGAGCACATATCCGTACCCCAGATGACATCTGGTCCGAAATTTTGAAGGTAGTCAACTTACCAGGTGTGACGAGTTCGCCCAAACTACAGCCCATTGAAACCCGCCTCGTCATGTTGCAAACAGGCATGCGCGCACCAATGGGAATCAAAGTGTATGGTCCTGACTTGGAAACGATTGAATCCTTTGGGTTAAAATTAGAAACCTACCTCAAAGAAGTGCCTTCGGTAAAAAAGGAGGCCGTATTTGCCGACCGAATTGTGGGGAAACCTTACTTGGAATTGGCCATTGATCGGGAAAAAATCTCCCGCTACGGCTTGAATGTGGTGGATGTGCAAGAGTTTATCGAAACAGCCATTGGAGGTATGAAGTTGAGCACCACCGTAGAGGGCCGGGAACGCTTTCCAATCCGAGTGCGCTATGCACGCGAATACCGGGATGATCCAGACGCCATTGAAAACCTCCAAATCCCTACGCCCGTTGGCAACTACATTCCCTTAGGTCAGCTAGTGGACATCCAATACCGACCAGGACCAGACATGATTCGTGGAGAAAATAGCTTCTTGGTAGGATTTGTCCTTTTGGACAAAAACGAAGGCTACTCTGAAGTAACCGTAGTCGAGCAAGCAAAGGAATATTTGCAAGGAAAAATTGATTCTGGCGAACTGACAGTTCCAGATGGGGTACGCTTTGAATTTTCAGGAACCTATGAAAATCAAGTTCGTGCCGAAAAACGCTTGGGCTTCATTGTTCCTCTTTGCTTGGTACTGATTTTCTTACTGCTCTACTTTCAATTCAGAGCCGTATCCACTACCCTCTTTGTGTTCACAGGAATCGCAATGACCTTTTCGGGAGGATTTTTGATGCTTTGGCTCTTTGGACTGGATGGATTTTTGAATGTTGACATTTTGGGCACCAATTTGCGAGATCTATTCCAAATGAAGGCCTACAACTTGAGTGTGGCCGTTTGGGTGGGATTCATTGCCTTGTTTGGTATCGCTACAGACGATGGTGTGGTGGTAGCTACCTACTTGGATCAGAGTTTTGCCAAGAAAAAGCCAAGCACTGTCCTAGAAATCCGCAATGCTGTACTAGAAGCAGGAAAACGCAGGGTATTGCCCTGCATGATGACTACGGCCACTACGCTACTTGCCTTAATCCCCATTTTCACTTCCACTGGAAAAGGCTCCGATGTGATGATCCCAATGGCCAT
>CANGUK010000096.1 GCA_947457095.1 Cyclobacteriaceae bacterium | reverse complement strand
CCCAATTAAATTACCAAAAGTATCATGGCAAGTGTAGAAATGCTCATGCCCAAAATGGGCGAAAGTATCATTGAAGGCACCATCCTTACTTGGCTCAAGAAGGAAGGCGATTCCATTGAGGCAGATGAATCGGTACTGGAAGTAGCTACTGATAAGGTGGATACCGAGGTTCCTGCGACGCATGGGGGCATTTTAACCAAGATTTTGGCTAAGGAAGGCGATGTCGTGGCGGTAGGAACAGCCATTGCGATCATTGAAACCAATGCTCCTGTTACTAAAGAAGTTCCTGTAAGTGCTGTGTCTCCCAAAGAAGAGGTCGTACAAGCCGCACCTGCTCTCACTGCAAGCCTAGTTGCAGCAGTGGAACCTGAAGCAGCAACCCATTCCGACGAAAGATTCTACTCCCCTCTAGTAAAAAGCATTGCTAAAGAAGAAGGGATTTCTGCAGACGAACTTTCACGCATACCTGGTTCGGGTGCAGAAGGCCGCGTCACCAAACAAGACATGCTCGATTACCTTGCCAGTCGAAGCAAGGGCAATTCAAACCATTCCGCGCCTACCAAAACTCCTCCTTCCATTTCTCAGCCTAAGGTAGCACCTAGCCTAACTGGTGGCGACGAACTCATCGAGATGGATCGCATGCGCAAGATGATTGCCACACGCATGGTGGAATCCAAGCGCATCTCTGCCCATGTGACTTCCTTTGTGGAAGCAGACATGACCAACATTGTGCTCTGGAGAGAGAAAAACAAAGAGGACTACAAGGCCAAGTATGGAGAAGGAATCACCTTTACTCCTTTCTTTATAGATGCTGTAGCGAAAGCAATTCGTGATTTTCCGATGATCAACATCTCCGTAGAGGGCGATCATATTCTCAAGAAAAAAGACATCAATATCGGCATGGCAGTAGCTTTGCCTTCAGGCAACTTGATTGTACCGGTGATTAAAAATGCAGACCAACTCAATATAGTTGGCATTTCTAAAAAAGTAAATGACCTAGCCAATCGGGCACGCAACAACAAGTTGACGGCCGACGATGTGACTGGCGGTACCTATACCGTATCGAATGTGGGTTCCTTCGGAAATATCATGGGTACCCCTATCATCCCACAGCCTCAAGTAGCCATCTTGGCGATCGGTGCCATTGTCAAAAAACCAGCAGTCGTAGAAACTCCCACGGGTGATGTCATTGCGATCCGACACAAAATGTTCCTCTCCCACTCCTACGACCATCGCGTAGTGGATGGATCCTTGGGTGGCATGTTTGTCCGAAGAGTGGCCGATTACTTAGAAGAGTTTGACTTGGAGACGGCCTTGTAAATTGAGTAGAAACACGAGCCAAGATTGAAGACTTCGTGATGATATGAGATTCGAATGATTCTCGAATTCCCACATCAATATGCTACACTCAGCGTTCAGCGTTCACAATTAGTAAAAAATCCCCCAGGAAGTGGAATCACTCCTTGGGGGATTTTTTACTTTTCCATTCTTAAGGTTCACCTGTCAAAAACAAACCGTGAAGTTCAAGAAAGTTTGCTGTAGACCTTGGATGCGGACTGTTAGCGATTTCCTTGTGCCTGAAGTTTTAATTTCCGGAAGTAGTGCTCCAGTTTACCTGCCAGCACTGCCAAGCGTAGCGGCTTGGTCAGGTAATCGTCCATCCCTACTTCTAGTGCATTGTTTTGATCATCTTCAAAGGCATTGGCAGAAAGGCCAATCAAAATAAGTTGTTTTCCTTGGGGCAATTTTCGAATCTCCTTCGTGGCTTCCAAGCCATTTAAGACCGGCATTTGCACGTCCATAAAGACCAAATCAAAGTCTTGGGCGGTAACTTTTTCTACGGCTTCCTTCCCATTTTTTGCGACTTCAAATCCATAACCCAGTTGCTTAAACATCAGTCCCATCAACTGCAAGTTGAGGTCGTTGTCCTCCGCAATCAAAATCCGAAGTGGATACGCCTTGCCCAATTCCTCCGTCAAGATTTGAGGGGATTCCTCCTTGACTACCGCAGTCAAGGCTTCCTGCTTGACCTTGGCCAAAACAGAAAACTGGAAGGAGGCACCTTGCCCTAACTCGCTTTGTACTTCCAACTCCCCACCGAGCAGTTCGATCATTTTTTTGGCGATAGCCAATCCCAACCCCGTACCCTGGTAAGATCGACTCGCCGAACTTTCCACTTGGAAAAATGGCTGCGTCAAGCGGAGTATATTTTTCTGGGAGATGCCAATACCTGTATCTTTTACAGTGTAGTGAAGCAGCAACAAATCCTGCCCAAGCAGTTCCTCCTGGGTGAGCGCAACCGTCACCTTTCCCCCATCTGGGGTAAACTTGAGTGCGTTGCCTATCAAGTTGAGTAAGATCTGGTTGATCTTGTCCCGATCCGCTTCCACCACAAGCGCCGAACCTAGTTCCTCCTCAAGGACTAAGGAAATCTTCTTCTTTTGCGCGATTGCACCGAGAATCTCCAGTTGACCCTTGACTTCCTCCACCGGAGAAAAGGCACTAACATGAATTTCCACCTTGCCTGCCTCAATTTTGGAGTAATCCAAGATATCGCGAATGATGGTTAGCAGGGAACTACCTGAATTTTTAACAATCTCCAGGTACTGGGATTGGATTTGGTCCAAAGCCGTACTTTCCAAGAGATCAATCATGCCGAGGAGCCCATTGAGTGGGGTTCGTATCTCATGACTCATGTTGGCGAGAAACTCCGACTTGGATTTATTTGCCATATCGGCAGCATGCATGGCGTCCAACAAGCCTTTTTCCCAGATTTTCTGACTGGTGATGTCCTTGGAAATAGAAATCATCTGTTGGGTATCCAAAGGAAAAAAGCGGATTTCGAAATAGCGCCTTTCACCCGAGTCTGCGTCCAACCTACTCTCATTCGCAGTTTGAAGCGTTGCACTACTTCTTGCCTTAGAAAATGCCTCCTCCAAGGCAAACACTTGATCTGGTGGAACACTTTCACCCAGGGTTTTACCTACCAACTCTTGAGTAGCCCCTGGAGAATCCGCGCGCGCTGGCACATGGAAATCTAGAATTCTACCTGCGTTGTCGTATATAAAAATTTTATCAGGAAGGTTATTAATCAGCGATCGAAGTCTGTTTTCACTTTGAATGATTTTCAACTTGGCCGCATGCTGGGCAGAGATGTCGGTACATATTCCCAAGCCTCCGGCAAATCGACCCAATGCATCGTAGGTGATTTTTTCAAAAATGCGCAGCCTAATTTGACGCCCATCTCCACGTTGGATATCAAATTCCAAATCCACAAACTCCTTTTTCTCTAGGTAGGCATTGTTGACGGATTTCTTGACCATTTCCACCAAGGGATGGGTAGATCCATCGTTGAATACCACGTTAAAGTCCGACATGGTATAGCCCAGCACTTCCTCCACCTCATGGCTGGTGCGCAAAATCTGTCCTTTGTAATCGTGAAAAAAGACAAAGCCTTTCAATTCCCGAAGCAGCATATTTTGCTGATCAAAAAGCTCTGTTACCTCCTTTAGGCTCTCCTCTCGAGTCTTTGATAAATCAAGGTAATTCCGAACCGAAATCACAAAAATGGATAACAGGATGACCAAGATGATGATCATACCCGTAAAAAGGAGGAAATAGGTGCGATAAACCCCTGTTCGCAGGTCGTCAAGCGGCAAAACAATCACGAGGCCCATGTAATCAACCAAATCCCCAAATGACAAAGGATATTGTGCCAATACGCCATTGACTAGGGTTCCCTCTTGTTTCCAAGTGACCGGATACAATCCCTTGATCCCTTGGTACAGGTCCTTTTTGACTCCTTCAAATTCCTCAATCTTAACTTCTTTCAGGTGAGGAAGACTGGGAGATCCGATATCAATGAGGTTTTCATCCAAAAACAAGAAACTACCTCCACCAGGTACCTGATAGAAATTCTCTAAATACTCTCGAGCAAACCTGGAAATCGTGGTAGAAAAAAGGATTCGATGCCCCATTTTTCCCTCCAAAAGCAATTGAGGTCTGAGGGAATCTAAAGGAAAACGAGAAACGGGATTTTGGATAAAATCATTCCGCTCGGTATACACAAAGCTGGTCACTGCTCCTTCAGGATCAGCTATCCACAGGGTATCTACTAAACGAGGAAAGGCAGTGAGCATTTTTCTTGCCAACTTCCCTATTTCATCCTGCCGATTCTTGACCGTATGCTCCTCCAATTCTCCTAAAAAAATGGTGGCCTCTTCTTCAAAACGCACCAACTCATTCTCCAAACCTCTACCGGCCAAATCCGTCTGCTGGCCCAAAAAATCTTTCCTTCGGTCTACCTGCGTAGAATAGATTGCCCAAAAGAAGCTGATTCCTACCACCAGGACGAGTAGAATAAGCCACACGCCTAGAATAAGGGAAATTTTAAAACCTCTATTGGAAAAATCCTTTTTCATCCTCAGTTAGGAAGCTTAATTTCTAAGAGGTACCAATCAACTTGAGAGAAAGCATGTCCCAAGACTCGTGACATTCGGGCATCCTGAACAAAATCAAAATGTTTGTTTTTGTCGACAAGAATGGATTTAGCCATCTGACGAACTTCCCCATTCTTGCTCCGTGAAAGATTAAAATCGGCACCTCTAAAGTTGTCCATCTGTATCGTCTCCCGATACACATGGTTTTTTAGCAAGGGCATGCCCAACAATTCAATGGCCTCAGATTTGCCTCCAATGATGTCTCCATTGCCATTCACCAACACAAAATACCCTTCCACTGCATCCAAATAGCTATCAATCGCATCTCCAATACTCAAGTCTATGCCCACCACGGAGGAAAGTTCTTCCCCTTCATACACAGGATGTACCAAGGAAAATATCCATCCCTTCCCAGCCGGATCTACATAGGGTTCGGGTATCCAAACTGTCTCTTTGGAGGGATTGTGGGCCAAGTCAGCCTCGTAGTAAAAATTAAACTGGGTTACATCCAAGTTAGGTTCCACAATATTTTTGGCATCAAAGGCCGGATAAATGCGGCTTGCTCCTATTGAAGAATTCGAGTAAATCTGAATCGCCTTTGGGTTTCTGTACATGAAGGTAGCAAACACGCTGTCCATGGAATTGGTGAGCTGAATGAGTTGCTTCGCTCTCTTTGGATCTGAACTTGAATCAAGAATCACTACCGTACTCAAGGAAGAATCCTGTCCTGGAAGATTGGTAGAAAAAGCCCCTTCCATCGTGTATTTAAAGTCACGAGAGCTTGCTAGTACGGAATCTCGCTTTTGTAGGAGAAACTCGTTGTAGTCGGTAATTTGCTCCATTTCCTTGCAGAGAGATTGGATTTGGTCTTCAATTTGGGTAACCAGCCCTTCCAATTTGGAATAATCTTCCTTCTCTGGAGCACTAATCCCGGATTGACAAGAGAACATGACCACAGTAAAAATTAGGACGAGAAAAGAGGATAAAAATTTCATAAGGAGAATTATAAATTAAAAATAAAGGACACTAATTACTGCCTTTGGATTAAGGAGAGTCGATGGATTGGAGTCAAAGTCCACCGTTGACAATTTCTAGTCGACAGCAGCTACCAATCCTTAATTTCATCGCTTTCTCTTATTGAAAACAGGCACTATTTCCAATACACTGCTTGAAAAATACAATTTTTTTTTATGATTATCCTCTTTTTTCCAATGCATGGAGAAAATAATGCTCGATTTCGCTTCAAGTGGCTGCGGTCCGTCGACTGCCTAAAGACCGTGGTATGGTCCGTGGTCGATTATCAATTAACCAATTTTCCTAAGAAGCGATGCGCCCATTTCTTTAAACCGCTGATTGACTTCTTCCAAAAACTCCCCTTCCAAAAAGCCATCTAACTCCGCCTCTTCCAAAATATCCGTTTCGCTCACCTTGAAGGTCTGCTCCATGGGGCCCAACTCGTATTTGAAGATATACTTGGAGTTCCAGGAGAAGATGCTTACGCGTATATCTCCCCGAGTCACTTCTTTTACCACTCTCATGCAGATCGGCGGACTTCAGAGGTGAAGCTGATTTTGGAGGACAAGGAGGAGGCCACGGAACAGTATTTTTCAACAGACAAGGCCACTACTTTTTCAAATTCCTCTCCAGTCGCATCCGGAGATACCAACACAAAATGAAGGGCAATTTCAGTGTAGTATCCCGGCACCCCATCGTTACGAACGCCTTCTACCTCCACAAAAAAATCAAGCAGCTCTCTTCGCTTCTTTTTCATCATCAACACCGCATCCACCGAAGCACAGCCTCCGAGCGCAGAAAGCAACAATTCCATCGGGGATTGGGCTTGCTTCTGCTCAGGATCATGCATGTCAATGTCCACCCGATTTCCCTGAGGGTTGGTGGATTCATAACTCAGATCGGTCTTCATGCGTACGGTGACGCTTCGTGTATTTGCCATAGGATCTCTAATTTTTTTGGTGTCTCCAATGCACCAATTTACTTACATATTTCGTCTGTACTGCCCGCCCACTTCGTAAAGTGCTCGGGTCAACTGCCCCAAAGAACAGCATTTTGCGGCTTCCATCAAGCATTCAAACACGTTTTCATTGGAAATCGCCGCTTTTTTCAAAGTTTTGAGTTGGATATCCAGCGCATCTTGATGCGACTGATGCAGGGAGTTCAAGGTCTGGATTTGCCCTTCTTTTTCCTCCATAGTGGCACGAATCACCTCCCCTGGAATTACCGTTGGAGACCCGGCGCTGGATAGAAAGGTATTGACTCCGATGATCGGGTATTCCCCCGTATGCTTGAGCATTTCGTAATGCAAACTTTCCTCCTGGATCTTGCCACGCTGGTACATTGTTTCCATGGCTCCCAATACCCCTCCACGCTCGGTAATGCGGTCAAATTCTACGTATACCGCCTCTTCCACCAAGTCGGTCAATTCCTCAATGATAAAAGAACCTTGCAGTGGGTTTTCGTTTTTGGCCAGACCCAATTCCTTGTTTATAATCAACTGGATCGCCATCGCGCGTCGTACTGATCCTTCGGTAGGCGTCGTGATCGCCTCGTCATAAGCATTGGTGTGCAGGGAGTTGCAATTGTCGTAAATCGCATACAATGCCTGCAGGGTAGTTCGTATGTCGTTGAAGTCAATCTCCTGGGCATGCAAGGAACGTCCGGAAGTTTGGATGTGGTACTTGAGCATCTGCGCGCGCTCATTGGCCCCATACTTCAACTTGAGTGCCTTGGCCCAAATTCTTCGCGCCACTCGACCTATCACCGCATACTCCGGATCGATGCCGTTGGAGAAAAAGAAGGAAAGGTTGGGCGCAAAATCATTGATGTCCATCCCGCGAGAGAGGTAGTACTCCAAGTAGGTAAACCCATTCGACAGCGTCAAGGCCAACTGCGTGATTGGGTTGGCTCCTGCTTCGGCAATGTGGTAGCCTGAGATGGATACCGAGTAGAAGTTACGCACCCGCTGATCAATAAAGTACTGCTGCACATCCCCCATGAGGCGTAGGGAAAATTCGGTGGAAAAAATACAGGTATTTTGGGCCTGATCCTCTTTCAAAATATCCGCTTGCACTGTACCGCGCACCTTGGAGAGGGTATCCGCCTTGATTTGGGCATAGACCTCCTTCGGAAGGATCTGATCACCAGTGACCCCGAGCAGAAGGAGTCCAAGTCCATTATTTCCTTCGGGAAGTGCCCCTCGGTAGATCGGTCTGGGTAGTCCTTTTTTGGCATAAATCGCATCAATCTGCGCATTCACCTGTTTTTCTAGACCCTTCTCCTTTATATATACCTCACACTGCTGGTCGATGGCTGCATTCATAAAAAAGGCTGTCATCGCAGAAGCAGGCCCATTGATGGTCATGGACACTGAAGTCATCGGATCGATCAGGTTGAACCCAGAATACAACTTCTTGGCATCGTCCAAGCAGCAAATATTTACTCCAGCATTGCCAATCTTGCCGTAGATATCGGGACGGTAGTCGGGATCTTCTCCATAGAGCGTCACCGAATCAAAGGCTGTAGAAAGACGCTTGGCCGGCATGTCCTTGGAAAGGTAATGGAAGCGCTTGTTGGTGCGCTCGGGCCCTCCTTCTCCGGCAAACATGCGTGTCGGGTCCTCTCCTTCCCGCTTGAAGGGAAATACCCCAGCAGTGTAGGGAAATTTGCCAGGTAGATTTTCTCGTAGCCCCCATTTCAACAGTTCTCCCCAGGCTTGGAAAGGCGGTAGGGCTACTTTGGATATGCGGATATTGGACAGGGAGGTATGGTAAGTCTTTACTTTTATCTCCTTGTCTCGAACTTTGAAGGTGTAGTACTCCCCAGCATAGTTCGCGGCTTCAGCTGGCCAGTCCTCCAGCCATTTTTTGTTTTTAGGATCTAGGTGCAAGGCTACTTGGGCATACACCTCTTTTAATTCTTTGATGAGTCGATCTTTATCAGCTACCGTAGTAGTTCCAATGACGTCCATGGACTTTTGAATGGAATAGAGTTGCTGGGCGATTTCCCGCTGCTCCTCCACCCAGGCATCGTACTTCCGGTTGACCTCCGTAATCTCACTCAGATAGCGCGTACGCGCTGGAGGGATGATGTATACCTTTTCAGAGGTGCCCATCGCCCCTTGGAAACTGCTTTTCCAGTTTTCAAATTTTTCCCCAAGTGCCGCAACTACCAAGGCGTAGAGTCGATTCATGCCTGGATCGTTGAACTGGGAGGCCATGGTCCCTACCACAGGCAGGTCTTCCTCCTTGCTGTCCCAGAGGTTGTGGTTACGCATGTACTGCTTGCGTACATCGCGCAAGGCATCCAGTGCTCCGCGCTTGTCAAACTTGTTGAGCGCAATGAGGTCTGCAAAGTCGAGCATGTCAATTTTCTCCAACTGCGAAGCTGCCCCATACTCCGGAGTCATCACGTAGAGGGAAAGGTCGGAATGCTCAATGATTTCGGTGTCGGATTGCCCGATGCCGGAGGTTTCCAGGATGATCAAATCGTAGCCTGCCGCTTTCACCGTATCCACGGCATCCTGCACGTATTTGGAAAGGGCAAGATTGGATTGACGAGTGGCTAAGGAGCGCATGTAAACGCGTGGATGGTGGATGGCATTCATGCGAATGCGGTCACCAAGCAGGGCTCCACCTGTTTTCCGCTTGGAAGGATCTACCGAAATAATGGCTACACTTCGGTCTTCAAAGTCAAGTAGGAATCGACGCACCAATTCATCCACGAGGGAGGATTTACCTGCCCCACCCGTACCCGTGATGCCCAATACCGGCACTACAGCCGCAGCGCTGGCGGATCTTATTTTTTCCAGAAGCGTAGCCGAGCGTTCCGGATAATTTTCAAAGGCTGAGATTACACGAGCCACCTGTCCTGCTTCGCCCAAGTTAGGTTCCGCATTGGGGTCTAGGTCCCCTCCTAAGGGAAAATCACAGGCCGACACCAAGTCATTGATCATGCCCTGCAAGCCCATCGCACGTCCATCGTCTGGGGAATAGATGCGCGTGATTCCATACTCATGTAGGAGTTGAATCTCTTCGGGCAGGATAGTTCCTCCACCTCCACCAAAGATTTTGACATGTGATGCACCCCGCTCTTGGAGCAGGTCGTACATGTACTTGAAAAATTCCACATGCCCTCCTTGGTAGGAAGTGATGGCAATGGCCTGCACATCTTCTTGGATGGCACAGTCAACAATTTCTTGAACGGAGCGATTGTGCCCTAGGTGAATCACCTCACAGCCTGTGGCTTGGATGATGCGCCGCATGATGTTGATCGCGGCATCGTGCCCATCAAAGAGCGAGGCCGCCGTGACGATGCGGATGTGGTGCTGGGGTTGGTACTTGGAAGTTGGTAAAGTCATGGTTTT
>CANGUK010000095.1 GCA_947457095.1 Cyclobacteriaceae bacterium | reverse complement strand
ACTTTGCCTGGTCATCAGGCAACTCCCGAAAGCGAATCAATACAATAACCAAATCTGCTGAAGCAAGTTGCTCCAAGCCTGGAATGTTAGTTTGATAGTTGGGAACCACGTCCCCGGTACTTGGGTCAATTGGGAATAGGACAGTAGTTTTAAACCCATAGCGACTTGAAAGTATCTTGGCCAGCATGGGCATGGACTCTTCCGAACGGTACTCGTCATCACCCGCGACCAATACAATGTGTTTGCCTTGACCTAGGCCTTGCCCCCCTTCATACTGAAGGTAGGAAACCCCTGCTTGACCAAAAAGCCACTGAGGCAGAAGAACTAAAAGTACAAAACTGAAAAACCGAGGGAGTGAAGCGTTCATGGGAGTGAATTTAGATGCATTGAAAATAGGCATAATCACCGGCTTCCAACAAAACCTTAGCTTGATTTTTTTCGAAGCTTCTGAACCAGCATTACTGGAAGCAACACTAGAATCCCTACGCCCAATCCAAAAAGAAATTCTTTTGCAATACCTGGCCAGGTTGGCAGGAGGTGATGGAAAAAGGGAATGTTATGTGCAAAAATACCTCCCGAAACCAACAGCAAGGCCAAGGTGCCGACAAAACCAATCCCTCGAACAAAATGAGGCAAGGCATTTACCAACATCCAGCCTACTTTATCCGAGAAGCTATCCTCCCGCTCATTGAGTGCAATCAATTTGAACCCAAACTCATCCATGCGGACTACAATTGCGACTATTCCATACACACCTACTGTGGCGATCAAGGCGATTAGCGATACCACAGCCACTTGATTGAGCAAAGGCTTGTCTACCACCGTGCTCATCGCGATAATGACAATCTCCACAGATAAGATAAAATCAGTGGTGATGGCCGATTTGATTTTCTTCTTCTCCAAAGCCAATATTTCAGCTTCGGTAATGTCTAAGTCTAGTTTTTCTTCCTTCTCAGCAGGATGAGGAAAAATATAGGCATGAATTTTTTCTGCCCCCTCGTAAGCAAGGTACAAACCTCCTGCAACAAGAATCACAGTGATGGCCACTGGCGCAAAAGCACTCAGCAAAAAGGCGAATGGAAGAATAATCAATTTATTCAAAGCAGATCCCTTCGTAATCGCCCAAATCACGGGAAGTTCCCGATCGGACACAAAGCCGGAAGCTTTCTCAGCATTCACTGCCAAGTCATCCCCTAAAATTCCAGCTGTTTTTTTTGCCGCCACCTTACTCATCACCGCTACATCATCCATCAGGGTAGCGATATCATCCAATAATGCAAATAATCCAGAAGCCATTTTTTTTGGGAAAATTAAAATCTAAAACAAAGGTGAAACGCAGATTTTCACCCGCATGCACTCAAAAACCAGCGTTTGAGGGCCGGAATTTAGCCATTTTTGGGATCAAATATGACCGGGAAAAATTTCCCTTCCATTTTTTTCCCTTTGGGGATTACCGGCACCCCAGAAAGTAGGGGCTCATCCGAATCAGATATAGTCCCATCTGCAAAAACATTGAGCACAAAGGCCTTTCTTGAGCGAGGAGAATAGTTGGCATAGCTTCCATGAACCAGCAGTGGGTGGTGAAAGGCAGCATAGCCCGCTTTCAGTGGAATCGCCACAGGTGCAAATTGGGCTTTTTGCTCTTCCGAAAGCATCCCCATCAAGCCATCCATTGCACCAGCTAAAGAGGGCTTCTCCAAAAGTCCCCAGCGATGGGAACCAGGTACATATTGTAGGCAGCCATTTTCCTCGGTCGCATCATCTAGCCCACACCAGCAGGTTAAATGTTGCATTTCCACCGTTCGTGTCCAGTACGAATAATCCTGGTGCCAAGCCACTACTCCCCCATGGTGAGCTGGCTTGCAAAACAATTGATCATGCCAAAAACGAACGCCGCGATTGCCTAGCAATTGGCTGGCAACCATCCGAAATGCTGGATTCCAAATCGCATCGTGGAAGGCTTCCGCTATTCGCCAATGTCCAAGGGAATGAAATAAAACCGTATTGGGGTCGGCAGACTCGTTGCTATGAAACTCGTGAAATAAGCCATGCAGGGGATGCTTAGGATCCATTACCTCGTCCAAGGCTTTGGACAACGCAGCAATCTGCCCCGCATCAAGAAGCTGTACCCCTGCTAAATATCCATTTTCATGAAAAAAATCGATTTGCTCAGCAGTCAATCGGTAACGATCCCAATCCTCGGCGGTATTGGGCTGGGGAAAAAGGTCGGTTAGCGGGTAATGGAAATCGGCAAGGTCTCTCATGGGCTTCGGATTAATACCCGAGAAAATTACAATTTTTTTGCGCTGATGTCTAGCCCAAGGTAAAAAAATTGTGATATCTACCCTTCCAAACGCTCCAGTCGCTGCAAAAGTGGGGGATGAGAATAGTTGACAAATACGTACCAGGGATGCGGATGGATCGTACTGAGTGTTTTCACAGAAAGGGTCTTTAAGGCCTCTGCCAGTGGCTTGCCTCCATAAGTTTCCTTCGCGTACTGATCGGCCTCAAATTCGTGACGCCTACTGAGCCAATTCATCCCAATTCCAAGCACCATGGAAAGCGGGGCAAAAAGCATGGTGAAACCCAAGATATTCAAGTGCACTGACCAGCTGCTTGCTCCTAAGGCCAAGCTCATCGATTCAGAAAAAACCACCTGGCCCAACAAAAACAAAAGGAACCCCACTTGGAGCACAGAAATCAACATGCCCCACTTCAGGTGATTTTTCTTGTAATGTCCAATCTCATGTGCCAATACCGCAACTAACTCCTCCGGGGGATGCTGTTCGAGGAGCGTATCGTATAGCACTACTTTTTTTTGCTTACCAAAGCCAGAAAAAAAGGCATTTGCCTTCGCCGACCGCTTGCTTCCATCCATCACAAAAATATGCTTTACCGGAAAATTGACTTTGGCGGCATACTCCAGCAATTTGTTCCGCAAATCTCCTTCATCCAAGGGAGTTAGTCGATTGAATAAAGGAAGGATCCAGGCAGTGTAGCCCACATTTATGAGTACCATAAACACCACTGCTACCAGCCAGAACTGCCACCAGAAATCCGGTCCCATGGAATGGATCAACCAGAGAAAAACAAGCAGCAAGCCTCCTCCAACGATCAAGGAAAGTACATAGGCCTTCAACTTGTCTGAAAAAAAAGTACGGACAGACGTTTTATTGAAGCCAAACTTTTCCTCAATCACAAAGGTGCTGTAGTAATCAAAAGGAAGGCTCAGCACATCCGAAACCACGAAAATCAACCCGAAAAACAGGAGGGAATTGACAAATGGGGAATAACCCAATGCGGCAATCCAAGTATCGATAGCCCCAAACCATCCTTGGGTCACACAGAGTAGGGTCAATACAAAAGTAAAGCTGCTGGTAACTAGTTTGAAGTTGAAGTTCGCTCGTTGGTAGGCTTTGCCCTCAACTAATTTATCCTGACTTAAGTATTCAGCAAGCGTGGCCGGCACCTTGGATAGAGGCTGAGACACTTGAAGGTATTCCAAAACACTGGGTACCAGGAATCCAAACATCAAGACCCCAATGAGGAGGTAGTTTAACTGCTCTAGTGCCATCGGTACTACTTAGAATTTGGGTGAGGGTAGGATGGTGTCCCGAAGATTTGGCTTTCCTTGATTTCGGCTTGGAATAGTCCAGGAAAGACTTACCTCATGTGCGCCCCCTGATTTTATTCCCAATTGAGAAATGGTGTAGTCAAAACTATAACCCACATTCAAGCCGTTTACCAAATTGATTCCTGTCATCACCACGATTGCATCTCGGTTTACCTGACCCTCCCTAGTTTTAAATGGCAAGCCTCTATACCAAGCGCCAACTAAAATAGGTTCCAAATACAGGTAGGTGCCCAGATCGAGCTGTTCAAAGGGTCCTTGCTTTTTATAGTTCACAGTTGGCATGAGGTAACGCTGCTTCCGGATATGGGAAAAATCCCTTCGCATACTCCCCTCCTCCAAGGGAATTTGGAAGCCTGCATGAAAGGATAGTTTCATTGGAAGAGGATCTGATTCCCCAGCAAGAAGGGATTGATTTGGTTTATTCAGATGATGGGCAGCTACGCCTATCCATGCATTATTTGTAAATAGTATTCCCCCAGCGGTAAAGGAATACAAACCAAATTGTTCCCCTATACCATCACTAGAATCTTCTGGTGGTTCCAAAGGGTTAATTTTATCAATATCCTTAGCAAATATCAACCTATCTGAATATCCTATTTCCCTCAGAATGTAGGTGGACTGAATTCCCGGCCTGAAATACAAGTTTTCAGCAAGTCTTATTTCGTAGGAATATTGCAAGGAAACAGATGTGGATCTCAATTTGGACACCCCTTCTGATTCTTGCATGACATGCACTCCAATTCCACTATTGATATACGGGATAAAAGTGTCGTAGTAGGCAGACATGGAGGTGAATTGCACATCATATCTAGGCCACTGATTTCGATAATTGAAACCTACCCTACTAGAGAGTTCGGCTCCTGCCATAGCTGGATTGAGGTAAAGAGGAGCCGCATAGTACTGACTGTACTGAAGATCCTGCGCGCTGGCCGACAAAATCAGGGCCAGGTTGAGGGCTACTAGTACAAGTAAATTCTTCAGCACACTCATCTGGGATCTGGTTATCGATTTGAAAACTAGTCAATTAATGTAATTTATTCAACTATGGTTTGTAGTCCAAACTTCGAAAAAGTGTTTTTTAAGGTGTTAAATGAATCGGTATAGGTTTGCAATTAAAATTTTGGACAAGGGAGCACCGTGTCTCTTCCCAAAGGTTTCCCTTGATACCGACTTGGCAGGGTCCAGGAAAGGCTAAGCTCCTGAGCACCGCCTGACTTTATCCCAATTTTTGATACGGTATAATCATAACTATAGCCAATATTCAAGCCACTGATCAAATTTACCCCAACCATCATGACAAGCGCATCTCTATTGCTTACCGATTGAACGGGCTTGAAAGGCAATCCCCTGTACCACATTCCAAAAACAATCGGTTCCAGGTAGAGATATGCCCCCAAATCCAATTGTTCAAATGGACCCTGCCTTTTGTAATTGATGGAGGGAATGAAGTATCTTTCCCTACTCATGGTCGTGAAATCAGACCGAAATCCCCCTTCACCCAAGGAGAATCGATACCCAGCGTGAAAATTAACCTTCATCGGCAAGGAACTATTCGTGTCTTTAAAAAAGGATTGATTGGGTTGGTTGAGGTGAAAAGCTGAAGCTCCAATCCAAAGATTTTCGGCAATCAAAATTCCCCCAACAGACAGGGACAACATGTTGACAGGTTCTCCCAGATTCAATGTATTGGTGCCGATAGGTCCTCCAAAAGGATTCAATTCATTGATGTTGTTTGAAAAAAATTGCTCTGAATTAAAGTCTAAACTTTTTCGCATAAAACTTGCTTGAAAACCAGTGCGAAAAAAGACCTTTCTCGCCAATTGAAGTTCGTACGAGTAGATGGAAGAAAGGGTAGTTGAGGTAAGCACGGAAGTAGAGACCTCCTTGTCTTGCATAAAATGAAACCCAATTCCGCTGTTCAATTCAGGAAGATGCGCGTCATAATAAGCAGAATAGGTAGTAAACTTTGAATTAATATTTGGCCATTGTACACGGTAATTAAATCCTATTCGCTCATTTAGTTCCACCCCTGCCATGGCTGGGTTTAAAAACAGAGGGGCTGCGTAATATTGACTATATTGAGGATCTTGGCCATAAGAATTCCTTATGGTTGCCGCCATTAACAGAAAGATAAAAATGCTAGATAAGATTAACCTATTCATTTCGTTTTACGTTAATAACTGGGTTTAACGTTAAATTGCCCTAATTTGTTATCCTGATTAATAAAGAGAAGTGATAGGTAAAATAGTGTCCAAATGATTAATCCTCGAAGTTTACTGTTTGCTTTGGTCTTCTTTTTTGGCACTACCCTTGGCTTGGTTGGTCAAGGAATCAACAAAAATATCTGGATTTTCGGAAATTGCACGCCTTCGGGTAGGACAATTTTAAATTTTGATCCCATTGGTAATGAGGCAAATGTGATTGCCTTGGACCCTACAGCTCTAGGAGGAAGTCAGCCTATGGGAGTAAATACGATTGCTACTGCAATCGATCAAACCTCGGGCAAGTTACTCTTTTATTCCAACGGAGCCTTGTTAATTAATGGAAATCACGAAGCAGTAAGTGGCTCCAATTTAGATGGTGATGAAACTAAGCCACAGAGTGTTGCCATAGCTGTAGGGAGCTATGATCAAGACCCTCTGGTGACGGACAACTATTTTGTTTTTTACCATACAGCAGCAGGTAACCTAGGCTATCAGCAAGTACAATCCGATCAGAACAATGACGTAACAAAAGTAGGTGCCGCTAACAATACCTTCAAATCCAATATAGCAGCAGTCATCGAGCTGGTCGATGAAGCCAAGCCAAATGTCAGCAACCGCTCCTTTCTATTCTACTACGATATCACAGGTGGCAATTTGCATGCCTTACATATCAATGGTGCCAGTCCCTCAGGATGGCTAGATGTATCCGTTCCTCTTTTTCCACCTGGGATCGTTCCAGTAAGCATTCGGTTCAATGAGGCAAGCAACCAAGTAGCAGTAGTGACCTCCACCGGAGAAATCGCATTTGTCAAGTTTGACCGAGTATCAGGAAATTTTGACCCTGCCACCCCAATTCGGACTTCCTTACCGCCCTCCACCACAGCACAGCCAAAAGCAATCACCTTTGATCCAACGGGAACAAAGAGCTATGTTACCATCGGCAATCAACTTTATCAAGTAGATCCAAGCAACCCAATTCCTGCACCTGTCCTTATCCCTGGGGTACAGGAGTTCTTCGATGTGAAGCTTGCCCCCAATGGGAAGGTGTACTACTTGTACACCCCAATCGGGTCCACGGAGGTGAAATTGGGAGAGATAGAAACTCCATCCCTTGCTGCAACAGGCCCAGGATTTATAGTCAAGGCGGATCCATTCCCGTCGGTGAATTTTTGTGGGAAAATGTTTCCCAACTTCTCCACAACGGTATACATCACTCCGACCGTGGAAATCATCCTTCCTCCGCTGCCGGCAAGTGGGGAGTTTTGTGCAGACAATCCAATCCAACTGGTCAGCAAAATCACCCCTGCCAATTTGGTTCCGATCTCCTACGAGTGGAAGATTCCTCCATCTGCTGCTCCTTCGCCTTCCTCTGGCCCAGCCCCAAATTTAGGCGTTGCCCATTTGATTTTGGCTGGCCAGGGAACATTTACCGTTGATTTGACTGTAAAGTTTAAGGACCATCCTGACATAACAGCCCCAAGTCAAACCGTAACCTTTTCAACCACCCCAGTTCCTGAAGTAGAACTAAATCCAGACCCCTTTGAAGTAGTATGCCCCTGTAATAACCCTAAAACTCCCAAACCTAGCGACGGGGAAGGGGTAGATTTGTCTACTTGGCTAAAAATAGACAGTAATGATCCTCCCGCTGTCGGCTTTGAGTATTTTTGGTCTGCTTTCCCTGAAAGAGGGTGGACCTCAAGTCCAGAAGCGAAGGTTTGTGAACCTGGAATGTATTACGTAATGGTAAGAAAGGTAGGCGAATCTTGCTACGGTATGGCAGAAGTCATGTTGAAAGTCGTGGACAATGCAACTGGAGATGGGCTTGAAGCAGGAAGGAATGGAAAATGGTTTTTTGGGGATAAAGCAGGAATAGATTTTAATAATTTCCCGATTTTTCCTAACGGCCCTACAAATGGTCCAAGACCATTAAATGCTCCCCGCTTGGGAAATTTGGTGCCGCCAATTACGATTCAAAACAAACACCCGCAACGTATCGAATATGGCGTGGATGTATTTTATGATGTGGCGGGTAACGTTATTTTTTACAGCGATGGGGAGAAGGTGTGGGATTTTGGACATGCGCCCATTCAAATCGATCCTACAGGCGTGTTGTCTACGCTAGGGGGAGATAAAAACGCTAGTCAAAGTACGCTAATTATTCCCTACCCCAACCCAGAACAACCAACAGCCAGGTCGCTCTTCTATATTTTTACCTCGGAAGTCAATGCACCTTATCGAGTAAAATTCTCGATGCTGGACCTAGCTCAGGGATCTTCCTCCTCTCCAGGGAACTACCTTGGTACCGTGGCCTCCTCCAATCACCTGCTTCTTCCTGATGCTACCCAACAGATGGCTGGCTTTCAAGAGCTTAATAAAAGCTTTGTAGCCTTCAAAGAAATGGGCTCAGGGCGATATAGGGTGTATAAAATAGATAGGGATGGGATTCATGCTCCCAAATTCAGTGAGAGTGGGAATTTTACACCTTCCAACAAAATAATTAGCGGTGCCTTGCAGTTTAGCAGTGAAGGCAAGTACCTGGCCTCGGTCTACTCCTACCTTGAAGGCTCAGACGAAAAAAGTACTATCGAGGTGTTTAGTTTTGATAAAACTACAGGCGATTTATCGCTTTGGGCCAGTTTTGAGCTAACTGGAAAAGGTTATGGCATTGAGATTTCAGATGATCAAACTCGCTTGTTTGTTTCCCTAGACAATTCCATTCGGGAATTCTTTATTGAACCCCAATCTATATCAACAGGAATAACCCCTCCACCCAATTTCTTTAATGCCTGCTTCGCCGCCACCAGCTCAGTATTAGGGAGGTCATTGTGTATAAAAAATTCAGGTACAAGTATTGGATCCGGTAATTTCAGATCCTTGCAACGGGGGCCAGCTTCTGCAAATTTTATTTTTGTGGCAGTGGATAACCAAACCTCAGTTGCGAGAATTGATGAGAAAAGAGGTATAACTAAAAGTGGTCTAATTTCTCCATTTCTTTCCATGTCCCCTCCTGGGAAAGTATTAAAAGGCCTACCCAGATACAATGTGCCAATCCCCAAACCTTCAACATTAAAAAAACCGGTGCTTTCTGGGTTGAATGAAATGTGCCTGTTCGTTACCCCACCTGCGAGGCCTCCAGTAACTGGAACTGCTGACTATATTCTTAATATTAATGAAGAAGACCTCGATGTTATCACATTTCGATTTGAAAGGCTATTTGAAGGTAAAGTAACCGTCCCAACTGGTATCACTCCAGTTCCTCCAGACCCCTCTGACATCACACGCCCTCCAAATACATGGAAAATTACATTTAAACAACCTGGGATATATTCCATCTATGTAACTGTCAGACGATGTGACTTTACTTTTCCTGAATTAGTGAAAAAGGTAGACATCTACTCACCCCCATTTATCCTACCGGCTACAATAAATTTTTGTGACGATGGGTCTCCTTTGGAAATTCAAGCACTCAATGAAGACTTCTATAACATGGCTGAGTTTGACATTCAATGGAGAAGAGCAGATCCGATTACCTTGGTCCCATTTGGGCCAGTAGTGTCCACATCAAACAAAATAACCTTCACCAACTCAATCACGGATATTGGTCAATACGTGGTCACAGCAAAATATAATTCTAGGTTGGACCCCTGTCCATCCACCACTTCCGTATTCATTGGACCACCAAGAGGACTGGCTTTAGGAATTGTAAATCCAACGATTTGCTTCGACGAAACTTTAACGGCTTTTCCCTATTTGACAACCATACCCCCTACCCCTCCTACCGTCAGTTCGGGAGATGTAGGAACTTTCAGAATCTATAAATCTGGAATGACCGTCAATCCCGTTTTTGAGGTCACAAATAGCTCCCTTTTAACGCTTCCTGTTAAAAACAAATTGTCGGCCGGGAGCTATGTGTTAGAATTTGAAGTCCTAGACACACTCGCTCGTTCATCTATTTCATCCGCTCCACCAAAGTGTCTTCTAATATTGACTCAGAATTTTACGATTCTCCCAGAACCACGGATTGATTTTGTGGTCACCAACTCTACCAACTGCTCGACTGCAACGGGGGAGATTTTGTTGAGAAATGTAGATCCCTTATT
>CANGUK010000094.1 GCA_947457095.1 Cyclobacteriaceae bacterium | reverse complement strand
TAGACTGGCTGTGGTTTCTTTTAAATCTTGAAGTTGTCCTTCATTTGTCGGGTGTACATCCAAATGAAGCAGGACCGTTTGGGTCAAATGCAGTACTTTTTTGCAAGATCGAGCCTTGGCTTTGGCAAAGTAGAGAGACTCTACAGAAAATCTGTTCCTCCGGCCAAGGAAAACATCACTTTCAAAACGATCCATTTCTTCTGATAACCAATCCGCTGGGTCTTGGTAAGTTGCGAGCATTTTCTCTGTGATTTTTAAAATTAAGGCTTCGGGATCTTCGAAATGTCCAGTAACCTCTTCCAAAAAAGGGAAAGGCTTCTGATGTACCGTAAGCAAAACCTCATTGGTGAAGAAGAATCCAATTTTATTGCTAAGCTCTGGAATGGTGGTGAGCCGCTCACTCGATTTTACACTGTAAGCGCGTAAAATCATAAAATTGAATTCACCGACCTTTTCAAGTTTGGGTAGGTGACCCACTTCCAGCAAATCCTCCAAGAGGTGAGGGTTTAGCCCATAAGGTTTGATGATTTCTTTCAATTCAGTCAATTTGGGGTTTTCCAAATCGACCCATTGAAAGTTGGCAAAATCAGTACTTTTTTCTTTCATGATCAATTATTGTCAGCTTAATCAGATTAGCGTGCTACCAAGGAAAGACTTTTTCTTAAAATTTCCCCCATCGACTTACAGGTCAAAAATTCATCGCTCTGGTAATGGCTTGCTAATTCCCGTTTTAATTGCTCCACATTAGCATCGGGAGCAAGTTGGTCTTTCTCCATTGTTTGAAGGATATCTTCTAACTCACTATGAGACGATTTGACTCGGGTAGCTATCAGTGCACGCTCTTCTCGTTGGTATTGCCGCATGGACTCTGGTGTGATATAGGCCATGCCTAGTTGAATCAAGGCATTATTTTCCTTAAAATACTGAGGTAAATAAATGGACTTTTTTCCTTCGTAACACTGTTGATCAAAATCGATAGCACGAATGCGGTAGTGAGTTTCCTCAAAATCAGGTGTCACATCAATTACGAAATTAGAGGAATGCATGTCTCCAAGGAGGCGGACAAAACAACGTTCGTTAAACTTTACAAATTCCTTAGCCAAACGAATAGGATTGAGGTTGGGATCTTGCATGTAAAGACGCATAAATTTTTCACCCGGAATTCCAGCTACGTGTTCCTCAATAAGCGTGTTTTGGTGAACCAAGTAGCGAATTCGATTGGGAGATAATAAGTCCTCCAACTCCAATCCATAGACCCGTGAAGCATCCGCATTTTTAATGTAGAAATAGTCAAAATTATCATTAATACGGTTCACCATTCGAACTCGGAAAGGCTGTGTATTTCCATACACACAGAGGTCGATGCGGTCTATATAGAGGTGATCCATTACAGACAAATCACCACCTGCCTTCAATAAAGCATATATCTTTTTAACATTCAGATGGATTTCTTCTCGATCACTTTGATCGTAAAAGACCGTTTCCCAATACGTATCTTGATCTTTGGAATCATATAGCGCAATGGAATTGGAATAGCGAAGAAGTTCTTGGTAATGAATTGGAATATCTACTTCCCTTCCATATCGATTAAGGTAGCTTCTTAGACCAGCTCCAATCGAATAAATTCTCTTTTTTTTGCTGATCAAAGCCATCTTTAAAACTTAGTTTTCTGGCTTTTATTCAAATTTCGGTCAAAAATGAAGGGACCAAAGGGTAGAACTGAGGCCACCAGCGCAAAAAAGGTTCTACTAAAACTCCACTTCAAACTCTTTGCAGTTGGGTAAACTGAATAGATGTATACCACAAACAATACTCCATGGACCCATCCTGTGTATTTGACTGCAAGGGGCATATCAAATCCATATTTTAAGGGCATGGCGATTCCGAGTAGCACTAAAAAAGAGATGCCTTCTGCCAAACTGATCCATTTGAACCGTTTGGCCCAGCGTAGTTGTGATTCGTTCATTTTGATCCTGTACTTAAGTTAAAAAGGAGTTGAAGGGTAGTCCAAAGTTGTCTCTTTAGTGTTTTGTCCTCTGAGATGCTTGTGAGTGCATCTGCAAAAAGGTATTCTGTTTCACCTTCCGTATGGATTTCGTAGGAGTTGATTGGAAGTTGGTTGATGGGGTGCTTGATCCGACCAAACTTGAGTACAACATGGGCATTTAAGGCTTGAAAATCTTCCATGCTTCGGTTTTCAAGGCTTTCTGCTGCAAGTAATCCAACCTCCGTCATGGAATGGCCACAGGCATTCAACATTTTTACGAGCATGTCCATGACTTCCGAATTGAGATTGGATTCCTCATGAAGTACTAAAATCCCTTTTGTGAAATTTCCTTTTACTTGAATGGGGTCTAAAGCTGGAGCAGATTGAATTTCCTCTGGCAAATTCGATACTTCTGGGGTTCCTGCACTCAAATCGGCAGATTTTTCTACCTCTACGGTTTCATTAGCAACTAGACTTTCTGAAGTCCCAAAAAGCGACTGTTCTATTTTTTTCTGATCTTCTGGCAGAAGAAAGATCGAGTCTTCTAAGAAAGTTTGTACGAATTCTAGGCTGTCATTTTCCATGGCTAAAGTTGGCGAAAATTTACCCTTTGGCAAAAATTTGGTAAGGGATCAGTTCAACCTTTATTTCTTCTTAAGTGGAGTTTCGTCACAGGCTACGTCACCGACAATATACTGCATGCCGTCCAACATAAATTGGAGTAGGGCTGGATTTTCAAAGCTTTGTGCATTGTGAGAAGGAGCGATGTACATGACCTTTCCCTGACCCTCTGGTCGAATCCAAGAAACATACGTTTTTCCACTCGTAAGTTTCTGATTGGCTCTTTGGCTTTGAATCTCCGCATTGTCGAAGTAGAGGAGGGGCCTAAAGTTTAAGTCCGAATACGCATTTTTATAAAAATAGGGTTCGTCTACATGGGAGAAGCCTTCTTTCGGAAATGCCGCAACCAAGGGGTGGCTGGCCTCTTCAAGTTTTACCTGGATCGCTTGTTGAGGTGGATGGTAATCAAAACTAGCACCAACCAGATCGCTGAATTTTTGGGAATTATTTAAGGTGGTAATTCCACCATGGAGCAGGAGAAGTCCGCCTCCCTTTTTCACAAATTCTAGGATGTTGGTTTCAAACTCCTGCGCTTTAGCCATCAAAACTGTGGAATCTGCAGTGGATTCTACTCGGAGTTGATCCCAAAATAGGTGGCGATGGTCTGGCTTGGAACAGGTGTTGTTCAGTACGATGGCATCGTATTCGGCCAAACTCGCTTTTTCAAATTGGTGGATGTCTTTGCTGGCTACCACTTCAAATTGTTTGGTGTTGGAACCTAAAATTTTGATGACTTCTGCTGTGTGCGGAATCACCCAATGTTCAAATCCAGTATGGAGTGAAAAAAGAAGAATTTTTTTTGGGGAAGAACTGGGAAAGCGGGTTTGCTTTGGAGCAAGGTCTTGAATTTTTTGCTTCCAGGCTTCATTTAAGGGAACAATCTCCAAATCTTGACCAAAAGTCAATTGAGATATGAAAATAAAGCAAAGACCAAGAACAAGGTTTTTTCGCATAGTTTTAGAACTGAAGGTTGGCAAGTATTCCCAATATAGCCTATATTGATTGCTTAAGCCCAATTAACAAGAATTTCTTATGCCTTTCAAAAGAATTCTCCTTCTTTTCTTTTTCTCTTTTTTAGTTTTTGCTGAAAGCCTTGCGCAGCAGGTAATCCTAAAAGAAACCTCCACTGGTGTCGAGTTTCTACTGGATGGTAAACAAGTGTTGCGGTATCAAACTGCCAAAGCAGCAGTGCCTTCAGGTGTCAAGGAAGCCTTCAGTAAGTCTGGATTTATACATCCAATTCAATCCCCAAGTGGGCAAATCCTAAGTAGAATACAGCCAGAAGATCATTACCACCATTATGGAATCTGGGGACCTTGGGCACGAGCGACTGTAGGAGGTAAGGAAGTAGATTTTTGGAATCTTGGAGATGAAAAAGGAAGGGTGGATTTTTCCCATATTTTATCCAAAAAACAAGCGGGTGGTGCAGCAGAATTGACGGTAAGACAAAACCACATAGACTTGAAAGCACCAAAAGATGCTCAAATCGCCATGGAGGAGGACCTTCGAATCAAGGTGAAGCCTGCTGATAAGGGCCGCTATTTGGTCGATTACACGAGTACCTTGCGCACTCAAATTCCTGGCGGCATTCTGTTGGATGATTACCGCTATGGTGGGGGTATTGGTTTTCGAGCCACGGAGGTGTGGGGAGATGCAAACAGCAGTATTTTGACCTCGGAAGGTAAAAATCGTGCTTCTGCAGATGGAACTCCTGCCCGGTGGATTTTGGTCACAGGACAATCGGACCATCCCTCTGGTAAAAGTGGGATTTTATTCATGAGCCATACCAACAATCAATCCCATCCTGAACCACTACGCGTATGGCCTTTGGGGCAGTACGATGGAAAAGGGAATGTATTTATCGAATTTTGCCCGATACGTTACACCTCTTGGGAAATACAACCTGGACAACGGTACATCCTCACTTACCGGATGCTTGTATTTGATGGAGAGTTGAGTGTTCAGGAAGCAGAAAACTATTGGAAATCCTTTGTAAAATAACCCGATCGCCATGCAAAGAAGAGATTTTATGAAAAAAACAGCCCTGGCTACAGCAGCTTTTGGGATCCCTACCTTGGTGCCTGCTTCAGTCCTAGGGAAAAATGCGCCAAGCAACAACATCCACATCGCGCAAATTGGCTGTGGACGGATAGCGAGGGAGCATGATTTGCCAGGTATCTGGAAGCACGATAAGGCGCGAGTAGTAGCGGTGGCTGACCTGGATAGCAAGCGTATGCTGGATGGTAAAAAGCTTGTTGAGGAGTATTACACCCAAAAAATGGGGACGCCTTATCTAGATGTCAAAACCTACACCGATTACCGGGAGCTCCTACTCAACAAAGACATCGATGCCGTCATCATCTCTACCCCGGACCACTGGCATTCCCAACCTGCTATGGAGGCGGCATTGGCCGGAAAGCACGTATACCTTCAAAAACCCACCTCTTTGACCATAAAGGAAGGTAGACAACTGGTAGAAATTGTACAGAAAACTGGGATTAAGCTGCAATTGGGTACACAGCAACGGTCAAGCGAGCAATTTAGATTGGCTGCTGAACTCGTTCGGAATGGTAGAATTGGCAAGTTGCACACGGTACGAATCGGCCTTCCAGGCGACCCTGCAGGACCAGATGCACCACCAATGCCCATTCCTTCTACACTGAACTTTGACATGTGGTTGGGATCTACTCCAGAGATTCCCTATTCTGAAATTGGCGTCCATCCCCAGCACGATTACAGCCGACCAGGCTGGTTGAGACACGAGAATTATGGGGCTGGTATGATTACGGGATGGGGTCAACATCATTTTGATTCTGCCGCTTGGGGCATGAATACCGAGTTTTTCGGACCCCAATACATTGAAGCAGTGGCAGAGTTTCCACGGTCTGGTTTTTGGAATGTACATGGGGATTTTTTGGTGAAGGCAACCTATGACAACGGCATCGTCATGCTGACTTCCGGCACCTATCCCAATGGTATTCGCTACGAGGGCACAGAAGGATGGATATGGGTTTCTCGTGGTAGCTACACCGCTTCAGCATCGGATCCCGTCACCCAAGGCAACAATGCCAAAGCTTTGGATGCATCGGACCCCAAAATCCTTCAATCTGTTTTGGGTGAAAACGAAATCAGGTTTACCCGAAGTTCCTCTCACCATGGCAATTGGTTGGAAGCCATTCAAGGAAATGTAGAATTACTTTCTCCAGTAGAAATTGGCCATAGATCTTGCTCCGTGTGCTTGATTAGCCACATTGCCATGAAGCTGGGACGGAAATTAGAGTGGAATTCCGCCACCGAAGAATTTGTCAATGACGAGGAGGCCAATAGCTACTTGAGTCGAACACAGCGCAAGCCTTGGGGTACTGATTTGATCTATCAAAAAAACAAGTAATTCATTTCAAATCCACCGTGTTCTGATGCGCAGGCTGCTTATTCTAACCCTAGTTTCGTTGATGGGAATCCCTACCGCTTACACCCAACACAAGGGAATCGTGCCTGATCAAGCTACGCAAACCTTTTATAGGTTTATGACCTTAGATCCAGGCCATTTTCATGCTGGTTTGGTTCATAAAACCATGTATCCCGGTGTAGATCCAGTACTGTATGTGTATGCACCGGAAGGTCCAGAGCTTCAGGACCATTTGGCTCGAATCAACGGATACAATATCCGAGCTGAAGCACCCACATCCTGGATACCTAAGGTATATGCAGGGGAGGATTTTCTTCAAAAGATGCTGCAGGAGCAACCGGGAAATGTGATGATGGTGGCAGGAAAAAACGATCAAAAAATCGACTATATCCTGAAGGCTCTTGGCCAAGGCATTCATGTCTATGCAGACAAACCTTTGGTGATAGACTCCGAAGGGTATCAAAAATTGAAAGCGGCTTACCAGATAGCAGGGAAAAAAGAACTGTTGCTATTGGACATCATGACCGAGCGCTTTGAAATTACCACCTTACTTCAGCGGGAACTGTCTCAGATTCAAGAGGTATTTGGTGAGTTGGAAGATGGATCCCCAGAGAATCCCTCCATAACCAAGGAATCGGTTCATCATTTTTTTAAACAAGTTTCAGGAGCTCCCTTGGTTCGTCCAGATTGGTTTTTTGATGTAAGAAAAGAGGGAACAGGGATCGTAGATGTAACTACCCATTTGGTGGATCTTATTCAATGGGAGGCTTTACCAGATCAAATTTTAGACACAACAGATGTACAACTCTATTCCTCGAGAATTTGGCCGACGAGTTTGTCTTTGGATGAATTTAATCGTGTAACTCAAAAGCCTTCCTTTTCAAAGGAATTACTTCCATACCAAAAAGAAGGGAAATTGGAAGTGATGAGCAATGGTGAATTTCAATACACCCTGCGCGGTAAACATGCCAAAGTAAGTGTGATTTGGAACTTTCAAGCACCAGAAGGGACGGGTGATACCCACTACAGCATGATGCGTGGTACTAAGGCAAATCTGATCATCAGACAGGGAAAAGAAGAGGGATTTAAACCCGTTTTGTATGTGCAGTTGCTTGGTTCTTCTTTCCAAGAGTTGCAAAAAGCCCTCACAAAAACACTGCAAAGTCGCTATCCAGGGCTTGGTTTGGAGCAATTACCAAATGGAGAATTTAAGGTTCTTGTTCCTAATCATTACCATACGGGACATGAAGCTCATTTTGCAGAGGTAACAAAGAATTACTTGCATTACTTACAAACGGGTAAATTGCCCCATTGGGAAGTGCCCAATACGCTTACCAAATACTACACGACCACGCAGGCCTTAAAGTTGGCTAGGAAAGGCTTTTAAACTTTAACGGCTCCGGTGCAGTTATTCAAATTTATACTGCACTATCGGATGTTACAACTAGCTTCTTCCTCGCCAAAACTCACGGTTGCCCTCGCTGGCGCTGGAGGTTACATTGGAAGTTGGTTTATCGAGCAGTACAAAGACGCCTATCATCTGATCGGATTGAGTCGTGGCAAGGCTGTTTCAAATCCCTATCCTGAAGTAGATTGGAGGCAGGTAGAGCTCTATTCAATTACCTCTACTGCAGAAGCATTACGCGGGGTAGATGTGGCCATCTACTTGGTACATTCCATGAGTGCCTCTACGCGACTCAACCAAGGAAGCTTTGAGGATACAGATTTAATTCTTGCGGATAACTTCAGTCGTGCTGCAGAAATCGCAGGAATCAAGCAAATCATTTATCTAGGTGGGTTGATTCCCGATGAACCTGAGGAACATCTTTCTCGGCACCTGAAAAGTAGGTTGGAGGTCGAGCAAACCCTGGGTTCACGGACTGCAAAATTGACCGCCATCCGGGCATCCATCATTGTTGGGCCGGGTGGATCTAGTTTTGACATGATCAAAAACTTGGTAAAAAAATTACCTGTGCTCATGTGTCCGAAATGGACCAATTCCTTGACACAACCCATTTCTTTACGAGATACGTTAGAGATTCTTACCAGTTGCATTGGTAATCCAAAAGTGTACGACCAGGTGATTGAAATCGGAAGTCCTGAAGTGATGAGCTACCGAGATATGCTTTCCCGTACGGCAAAAGTGATGGGTAAAAAGCGAATCATCTTTTCAGTTCCCGTCTTCTCCTTGGGTTTTTCCAAGTTTTGGGTAGGTCTGTTTGGAGAAACCCCTCCTCAACTTGTGTCCCCCTTGGTGGAAAGTTTGAAGCATACCTTGGTAGTCAATCCTGCACATGCGTTCAAAGAAAAAGAGTTGGCGTATTTGGGTTATGAAGAATCCGTAAAAGTGGCTTTAACAACGCAGGAACGTCCGAAATTACCGATTTTCAAATACAAGAAAGGCTTGAAGAATACGGTCAGATCCTTGCAGCGGATGACCAATCTTGGTGGACACGATGCGCTTTGGGTAGCCTATCGCTATGCGCTTTGGCTGCCTTTTTTCTTTCGATACATCATTCGAGGAAAGGTTCATGGTACAGATGTCCTCGGATTTCATTTGCTCTGGGGGAAGAAACCCATGCTGGAATTAACCCATATACCCGATCGTAGCGATAGCCAAAGGCAATTGTTTTACATCACTGGAGGCTGGCTAGTCAAACGATACGATTACGGATGGTTGGAATTTCGTGAGGTACTAGATAGCAAGTACATCATTTCAGCGATTCATGAATTTGCACCACGATTACCTTGGTTTATCTACATCAATACCCAAGCTCGGCTCCACCTCTGGGTGATGAACCGCTTTCAAAAGTATTTGGAAAAAAAAGCTGACCTTTGATTTACCCCGACACGTTTACTACAAGAAATAAATTTTTACTACGATGAAAACTTTAGCTTTTAACAATGGAGATCAACTGCCAATTCTAGGATTAGGAACTTGGAAAAGTAAGCCAGGAGAGGTTCGGAAGGCAGTATTTTGGGCGATTCAAGCCGGATATCGACATATAGATTGTGCAGCAATCTATCAGAATGAACGGGAAGTGGGGCAGGGGATTACCGATGCGCTAGCAGAGGGGTTAGTGAAGCGGGACCAACTTTTTGTGACCTCCAAACTCTGGAACAATGCACATCGTCTCGAAGATGTGAAACCTGCCTTGGAAAAGACCTTAGATGACTTGAGACTGGATTACGTCGATCTTTATTTGGTTCATTGGCCGATTGCTTACAAGCCAGGAGTAGGTTTTGCAACGCAGCGGGAAGAGTATTATACCTATCAGGATGTGCCTTTGAGCCAAACTTGGGTGGCTATGCAAGATCAAAAGCAAAGTGGACTTGCCAAGCATATCGGGGTATCTAACTTCAATCAAGCTAAACTCAACGAATTGTTTGCTGTAGGGGGACAGCGCCCCGAAATGAATCAAATCGAGCTTCATCCCTACCTACCTCAAGAGCAATTGGTGACCTTTTGTAAGGAAAACGGACTGCTAGTAACTGCCTATTCTCCATTGGGATCTCCTGATTCTCGTGCAGAAAAGCATGCGCAAGATCCCAGATTATTGGAAGATAAGGTTGTTAATGCTATCGCACAGAAGCATGGAGCAACTGTCGGACAAGTACTCATTGCTTGGTCCATCGCTCGGGATATCGCAGTAATTCCTAAATCCGTAAATGAAGCACGGATTGGAGAAAACCTTGCAGCTGCGAACTTGATTTTGGATAGCAATGACCTTGGTCAACTCCAAGCGTTTGGAATCCAGCATCGATTTGTGGATGGAACCTTCTTTACCGGTCCAAAAAGTCCGTATCGCTTGACTGATCTTTGGGATAGTTGAGGAAGATGGTGGCGAACTAACCCCTAGTAAATTTTAATCGGCGAGTTCTAGATTTTCTAAAATACTGGCTAGCTGATCAAAGTCCCTTAGTCCGGGTTTGATTTCGTCCCCTCCATCCATTGCCAATCCAGCAAGCCCTGGGATTTCGGCAAGCAAACTGGCATTTTCTGGATTGATTCCGAAGCCTAAGAATAGCTTAACCTTACTTGTTAATTCTTTAATAATAACCTCATTATCAATTGATAAATTATTTTCAGTTGAAGTTAGATGTAAGGTAATAT
>CANGUK010000093.1 GCA_947457095.1 Cyclobacteriaceae bacterium | reverse complement strand
GTACCCCAGCAACTATTTCAAGTCACTTTGAGCAAAAAACAAATCGAGGTAGCCTTAAAACTTTCTGCTGGATTTCAGAAAAATTATCCAAAGGAACCTGGAAAAGGACTTCCTGCACCGGATTTTTCCATTGGAACCCAACCCTACTTTTCCAGAACACTTCAGGTCATGCAAGGGCACCAAACACAGAAAAAAGTATTTCAAGACTTGATGCCTTACCACGACAAGGTACCCCAGTGGATCTATTCTAGGGTATTTGACCGGGAGTATTTTAGAGAAGTAAAGTGATACTCCTTTTTAAAGGAATCCTAATTTCTCACGTACACGATTGAGGAGCGGCAATGCTACTTGACGTGCTTTTGCTTCACCGGCTAGGAGTCGTGATTCGATTTCCTCGGGATGGTTCATGAAAAAGTCAAATCGTTCCCGTTCTTTCTCGAATTTAGTCAATAGGAGGTCCAAGAATTCTTTCTTGGCATGCCCATAGCCAAAGTTCCCCCCAAGGTACTGCGCTCGTAAGGCCTGCGTTTGAGCAGGTGTAGCCATCAAACTATACAATTTGAATACGGTACAAGTATCCGGATCCTTAGGTTCTTCTAAAGGAGTACTGTCCGTGATGATGGCATTCACATTTTTCTTAAGTTCCTTCTCAGGCAAAAAAACATCAAGTATGTTTTGGTAGGATTTGCTCATCTTTTGCCCATCTGTACCAGGAATGGTCATCACATCGGCAGCAATTCTCGCCTCAGGGAGCGTGAGGATATCTTCTTCCATCACATGGTTGAAGGTACTCGCTAGGTCTCTAGCCATTTCCAAGTGCTGCAATTGGTCCTTTCCTACGGGTACTAGGTCTGCCGAATACAAGAGAATATCTGCAGCCATAAGCACAGGGTAGGTGAATAACCCTGCATTTACATCCGCCAATCGAGACGATTTGTCCTTGAAACTATGTGCATTGGCAAGCATGGGGAAGGGAGCGAAGCAATTGAGGTACCAGTTCAATTCTGCTACTTCAGGAATCCTAGATTGTCTGTAAAAAACGGTTTTTTCAATATCCAACCCGAAGGCCAACCAGGCAGCTGCTACAGCAAGTGTATTTTGCTTGCGAATGGCTCCATCTTTTTGGCTGGTAAGCGAATGGAAATCCGCAATAAAGATGAATGATTCCTCTTTGCTGTTTTGCTCAATCAATTGAATAGCAGGAACTATTGCTCCTAAAATATTGCCGAGGTGGGGTCTGCCTGAACTTTGAATCCCTGTTAATACTCTTGCCATTGGGTCAATTTTGATGCAAATTAACTAAATCAGGCTACATAACTGCCATATTTTTTTGTTACTTGCAGCCATGATTCGGCTGGTTTTATTTCTTTTTTCTGGGCTTTTAGTAGGATTTGAAGCCTATGCCCAACAGCAAGCGGTAGCCAAGTTGGTGTGGAAGGTCAATCGTATTGATTTAGGGACGGTGCTGGAGGAGCAAGGCCTTCAATCGGTTGTATTCGACTATACACTCAGTCAAGGAAGTCACTTTGCCATACAGGAGGTAGTTACAGACTGCGGTTGTACTACGGTATCCTATTCCAAGGATTCCTTGGAAATTGGTAAATCGGGTAAAATTTCAGTGGATTTTGATCCCAGTTCAGCAGCTGGTTTCTTTTCCAAATTGGTACTGGTAAGGGGAAACCAAGGTCAAGTTCAGGATTCACTTTTCATCGAAGGCATCGCACTTCCGTATCCTGCTAATTTGGAGCGAAATTATCCGGTAAAATTGGGATTCTTGGGTTTGCGAATGAAAAAGGTAAGCATGGGTGATGTGTTTGACAATGAACCTAAGGTGAAGTATCTCGAATTTTTCAATTACGGATCCAGGGCTCTCGAAAAGCAGGGATTCCATGCGAAGACACCTGCATACATTCAAATACAGCAGGTTCAGGACTTGGTTCGGTCCCAGGAAAGGGGCTTACTGAAGATCAGTTATGAGGCAAAACAACGTCCCGAATTAGGTGCCGTCTCCGATAAGATTTGGATTAACTGGGGGAAAGAAGAGGAAGGAAAACTGGAATTGGAGGTCTTGGCTGATCTTTTTGACTATTTTTCGCCCATTTCAAAGGAACAGCTAGACGATGTTCCTCAACTGTTGATGAGTCAAAAAATAATCCAATTGGGTGAAATAAGTTCCAACGCTGTGCAGCGAAGGTCTGTCACGCTGACCAACTTAGGAAAAGAGAATCTAGAGATTCGAAAGGTGCAGGGCAATTGTCCTTGTTTGATTACTGAATATCCAAAATCACTGCTTTTGCCAGGAGAAAAAATGGACTTAAACCTGGTATTTGATCCAGTGGGAAGAAAAGGAATTGATCAGCGGAATATCTACATTTTCACCAATGACCCGGTTAATCCAGTTCAGTTGCTCGTAATTAAGAGTAGGGTTGACTAGAAACTCCTAGCGGAAAGTTGTAACTCATCCACCTTTTTTTATTTATTATTGAATTAAAAAATTGTGTTTTAAAAAATTGATTAATAATAATTTAACTATACAATGTTAAACTTAAAAATAACTAAAATTTTACTCGTTTTTTGCTTGTTCTTGAGTTTAGGACTAAAGGCTCAAACTGTTCCCTACACAGGTGAGCGGATTGTGGTGGTTGCTGATGGGAATGAACATGGTAAAGACGATTGGGGAGCGACACCCTTGACCTTAGCATTAATTGCTTCAAAAGAAATTCAAGATCAGGTAATGGTGTATGCATTCAGTAGCCACACTTGGGGATCTAACAAATCCCATTTTGGTGCGGATGCCCAGATGCGAGAAAGCGCTTTTTTGGGTGCCAAGCAATTTGGATTCAAAAAAACGAAGTTTATCGAAGCGGTTACTGCCCCAAATTTTGCAATTATTGAAATCACCCAACTCGTTAACAAGAGTTCTGAGAAAAATCCATTGACCATCCTTGCTTCTGGTCCCTTGGAGATTATTGGCACTTCTTTGAGTGAAGCGGATTCAACCAAACTTAAATTCGTTCGGGTTATTTCGTACTCGACCTGGGATCAGGAGCATGCAAATAGCCCTGTAGAAGGGGAGACGCATACGGGTTGGACCTGGGAAAAACTCCGAGAAAGTTTTCAAGCCAATCAATTGCAGTTGGTCTCTTTAGTAAATGAGACGAAGGGAAAGGAAGGCCTGAAAGCTCCTTTATCTGCTTATTCATGGTTGAATTATTCTTCGGTAAAGGAACCTAAACCATTTGAAAAGGGATCTTGGGCCTGGTTGTACAGTCGTCTTGAGGCTTCAAAAATTGGAAATGAAGTCAATCCCGACGATGCGCGACTGATTTATTACTTACTCACAGGCAATCCCAATCCAAGCGTGAAGGACCTGCAAGAACTAGTAACGAACCCAAGTAAATGGAACTAAAAAAGAGCCCTCCCGAACTGTTTCGGGAGGGCTCTTTTTTTGACAATAAACTAGTAAGGAGTATCTTATTTATTTGAAAGCAGGGATTCCAGTGATTTCGTTGCCCAGAATCAACAAGTGTATATCGTGAGTTCCCTCATAAGTAAGCACAGATTCCAAATTCATCATGTGTCTCATGATGGGATATTCCCCAGTGATACCCATACCCCCATGAATCTGGCGTGCCTCGCGGGCGATATTCAGAGCCATTTCTACATTGTTGCGCTTAGCCATAGAGATGTGAACGGTCTTGGCAGTACCTTCATTCATCATCTTTCCTACCTTCCAGGCCAACAATTGTGCCTTGGTGATCTCAGTCAGCATTTCGGCTAATTTTTTCTGGGTCAATTGAAAGCCAGCAATTGGCTTTCCGAACTGGATGCGCTCTGCAGCATATTTCCGTGCGGATTCGTAACAGTCCATAGCTGCACCAATTGCCCCCCAAGCAATGCCAAAACGAGCAGAGTCCAGGCACATCATCGGAGCACCCAATCCAGACTTATTAGGCAAGAGGTTTTCTTTAGGAACCTTTACGTTATCAAAAACCAATTCTCCCGTACAAGAAGCACGGAGCGACCATTTGTTGTGGGTTTCTGGAGTGGTAAACCCTTCCATTCCCCGCTCTACGATCAGCCCATGTATTCTACCTTCTTCATTTTTGGCCCAAACCACAGCAATATCTGCTTTTGGGGAGTTGGAAATCCACATTTTGGCACCATTGAGGAGGTAGTGGTCTCCCATGTCTTTGTAATTCGTGGTCATGCCACTTGGATTGGACCCGTGATCGGGTTCGGTAAGGCCAAAGCAACCCAGTAATTCTCCAGCTGCTAACTTCGGTAAGTACTTTTTACGTTGCTCCTCGGATCCAAACTTGTAGATGGGGTACATCACCAAGGACCCTTGCACCGAAGCTGTGGAACGCATTCCTGAATCTCCACGCTCAATTTCTTGCATGATCAAGCCGTAAGAGATGTAATCCAGACCACCGCAACCGTATTCTTCAGGAAGTTGAGGGCCGAAAGCGCCTACTTCACCAAACTTCTTCACGATTTCGTAAGGAAAATGAGCCTTTTGAGCCCAATCCTCGATGTAAGGAGAAATCTCTTTTTTGACAAAATCGCGAATTGAAGAGCGAATCAACTTTTGTTCCTCGGTCAACAAGTCATCTATATCCAAAAAATCTACCCCTTCAAACTGGTCTTGTTTTAGCGATTTGTGGATGGTTCCGCTCTCCATAGTTTATTTGGTTTATACGTAGGAATACTTCAATTTTGCCTTCATAAGGCAATTCATTTCTGCTGTGAAATTAAGCAGAAAGGACCTGAAATAACTACCTTTTTTTAAAATTCCGATGGACGAAACCCAAATAGACCCAAAGATTTTAGCCAAGATTGAACTCCTGCAAGAAAAGTTTAAAGCTTCTGGACAAGACATGCTTTCCTACTTAGAAGGCTTGTTGTATGCAGATTATTTAACCTATTGGGAATACATCAATTTGGATACCTTATTGTCCTTGCAGCAACCCAAAACGAGTTTCAAGGACGAGAAAATCTTTATCATCTACCATCAGATTACGGAGTTGTACTTCAAATTGATTCTTTCAGAAATGGAGCAAATTGCCGAGCAGGAATCACTTTCGGAAGATTTTTTTAAGAGTAGATTGGAGCGAATTCTTATGTATTTTGATCACCTGATCAGTTCCTTCGCCATGATGTGGAAAGGGATGGAAAAGGAGCAATTTCTCAAGTTTCGTATGTCTTTGCTCCCTTCCTCGGGCTTCCAAAGTGCTCAATTCCGTGAGATTGAACTGATGGCCACGGATGTGTGGCATTTGGTGACTGTGGGGAAACGAGACCAATATGATTCCAATTCGGATGCCATTTCCTTGTTTGAAAATCTGTACTGGCAGCAGGGCGCCATTGAATTGGCCACGGGACAAAAAACCTTAACACTAAAGAGTTTTGAAGGAAAGTACCGGAAAGGATTGGTAGAATTAATTGAAAATTACCGAAGCAAAAACCTTTGGAAAAGGTATGCTGAGTTGGGTACTCCTTCTGAAGAATTGCGAGAATTGATGCGCCAATTTGATTTGAAAGCGAATGTCTTTTGGCCCTTGGCCCATTATAAATCAGCCGTTCGCTACCTGCAGCGTGATCCTGTGGACATTGCAGCCACTGGAGGGACCAACTGGCAGAAGTACCTACCTCCTCGTTTTCAGAAAGTTATCTTTTTCCCAGACTTGTGGAGCCAGGAAGAGCAAGCCGAATGGGGCAAGGGCTGGGTGGTTAAGGAGATTTTTGGAGAAGAGATTCAAAAGGGGTAACTTACTTATTCTGTTGACTATTTATTGGCCTTTGCCAATGGGTATTATTTTTCAAGAAACCGTAAAATCATTCCTTATGAAACGCATTCTCCTTTTCCAAATCTGCTGGTTGGTGCTCTTTAATCTTCTTCCGAAAGAAGCCTTTCCTCAGGAATCTAAGTTTTCACGAATGGCCTTCGGCTCTTGCAATCGTCAGGATGCTCTCCAGCCTCTTTGGAAGCCCATAGCAGCAGATCATCCAGACTTGTGGGTATGGATGGGAGATAATATCTATGGAGATTCTCGAATCATGGATACCCTGAGGGCTAAGTATGCACGACAAAATGCAAATACCGATTACCAAGTACTTAAGGCAAGCACGCCACTGATTGGTATTTGGGATGATCACGATTACGGCATCAACGATGGAGGCAAGTACTACGCTCAGAAAAAGGCATCTCGAGACTTGATGTTCGACTTTTTGAATGTTCCTCTGGATGCACCCGAACGGAAGCGGGAGGGAGGCTATTCTGCGCATTCCTATGGGGCAGGAGAGCATCAAGTGAAAGTGATTTTGCTAGATGGACGCTACTTTAGAGATACGCTTGCGCGTGTTGATCGTGTCTACCAAATCAATTCCACAGGTCAGATTTTGGGTGATGCCCAATGGAAATGGCTTGAAAATGAGTTGAAGACGAGTACGGCACGGGTTAATTTTATCGTTTCTGGTATCCAATTTTTGCCCACAGAGCATGCCTATGAGAAATGGGCTAATTTTCCTCAGGAGCGTGAAAAATTGCTCAATCTAATTGCAAGTTCCGGTGTACAAAATCCCATTTTTTTGAGTGGAGATCGCCACATTGCAGAGATCATGAAGTTGGTGGATGCACGATTTCCAAAAGGGATTTACGAGGTGACCTCCAGCGGATTGACCCATACCTGGTCTGGAATGGCAGAGGAGAAGAATAGTTTTCGCGTATCTGGATTGATTGCCCAACTCAATTATGGCTTGGCAAGTTTTGATTGGGCCAAGGATGAAGTGCTGATTGAAATCAAAGGGGAAAACGGGCACATTCATGCACAGCAAACTATCCCCCTTTCAAAAAAATAACTCAGAGCAACACCTTTGACAATAAAAAAAGGGGAATAAGTCAGCTTATTCCCCTTTTTTGGCTCTTGTTACCAGGCTATGCCGTAATCGTCGCCGTAGTTACTTGCGCCGCCCCAGAAGCTTCTATGCTTCCAGTCGATCCAAATCGCGGTAAGCGGGCCGGAAGTTTTGTTCCAAAATTCCATCGTATACCCTCGCTTTAGCAAATCTCGACGAATCCATTCTGGAGTATCTTCCCGAAGGGTAATGGCCCCTGGACGGATCTCGTGATCGCCAAAGCTACTTTGCATCTGGTAGGAGTTGAAGTTAGGAGCTTCTACCGCTTCCTGCACATTCATGTCAAACTCCACCACATTGAGGAAGAATTGAAGCAGGTTTTGGTCTTGTGAATCGCCTCCCTGCACTGCAAAGGCAAGGTAAGGCTTGCCATCCTTCAGCGCCATGCTAGGGGTGAGGGTTACGCGTGGTCTTTTTCCTGGCTCAGGCAAGTTGTACGGATTGAGGTTTTCATCCAATACAAAACTCTGCATCCGCTGGGAGAGTCCTACGCCAGTATTCCCTGCAATCACGGCTGGGATCCAGCCTCCTGAAGGAGTAACTGAAACTACCCATCCCTCCGCATCTGCGGCTTCCACAGAGGTAGTGCCACTCTGGAAATCAGCCAAGAACTTGGCGTCTACTTGGCTTGAAATTTCATTCGTGTTGAGTGCTGCGATTTTCTCCTTGTTTTTGTTCAACAAGTGCAGATAGGGATTACTTTCTCCCTGAAATGGGTAGGGGTCGCCTGCGCCGATTTTAGGATTGTTGATCAATCCGATCAATTTGGCTCTTTCCTTTGCATATTCTTTGGAGAGTAGGCCCTTCATTGGGGATTTAACAAAAGCAGGATCACCGTAGTAGAAATCTCGGTCGGCAAAGGCCAGGCTCATTGCTTGGTAAACAGTATGAATGTATGGCGTGGAATTGTACCCCATGGATTTGAGGTCAAAATTTTCCAGGATATTCAGGGATTGCAGCAAAGCTGGTCCTTGGGTCCATTCCTGCATTTTGTACACATCAATTCCTCGGTAGTTAACTTGAAGCGGTTCTTCGATTTTCACCTTCCAATTGGCCAAATCCTCCTCAGTAAACAATCCACCTTGTTCACGAGTACCTCTGACGATCTCCTTTGCGATATCCCCCTTGTAAAAGCGATCGTAGGCCGCGTAAATGGCTTCTTTTCGTGATTTCTTTGCTTTCAAAGCTGCCCGCTCCGCTTCCACTAATTTGAGCAAGGTTTGATACAAATCTTCTTGTACAAAGATTTCTCCGGCTAAAGGAGCCTCTCTAGATTCGCCCAAATGGGGGAGGAACACCTTTTTGGAATAGGGCCAATCCTTGATTTTGGATTTGTTGTTTTCGATCGCATTGGCTGTTTGTGCTTCGATCGGATAGCCTTTGGCCAAGTCCATGGCAGGCTTGAGGACTTGTTCCAAACTCAGTTTGCCATATTCAGCAAGCATGGTGAGGATGCCCCCAGGAGTACCGGGTGTAGTGGCAGCCAAAGGACCAAATTGAGGAGGGTAGTCCATGCCTTCTCCCTTGTAAAATTCCACGGTAGCCCCAGTTGGCGCTACTCCCATTGCATTGATGGCAATTACTTTCTTGGTATTTGGATTGTAGATCAAGGCTTGCGTTTCTCCGCCCCAAGAGAGTACATCCCACATGGTAGATGTAGCTGCAATCATCGCGCAGGCCGCATCTACGGCATTGCCACCTTGTTGGAATACAATTGCACCTGCGGTGGCGCCTAGAGGCTTGCCCGTGATGGCAACCCAGTTTTTACCGTGCAAAATGGGACGGTTATTTGGTGTTGTACCTGCACCAAGGCCAGGAAGACCTTGTGCAAATCCTTCCCAAGTACATAGGAAGAAAAGAAGTAGAAGGAGTTTTTTCATAATGAATTGGCTTAGCCAGATCAAGTAGTATAAGAATTACCAAGCTCGGAAAAATGAAGGTAGCGACCAAGAAATAGTGCAGCAGCGGTTAATTTTTCTTATGACTTGAGTTTGCCTTCAACCAAATTCATCAACTCCTTGAACTTCAGGTTTTTTGATCACAGTTCGATTTTAATTGATCTATACGGGCTAATGCAAGCCTTTCCTTCCTTTTCCAAATCCTGTTGATGCCAACTTGTCCCAAATTCCCGTATATTTGACTATTGGGCCAGACTTTGGCCCCCCTTTATTTCTCAAAAATCATTTCAACTTGAATTTTCTTACTTTTAATTTTGAGGCCTCTTTACAAGAAGGACTCGATGCCATGGGTTTTGATAAACCCACTCCGATCCAGGAAAAAGCGATTCCTGTCATTTTAGCAGGTAAAGACTTAATCGCATGCGCACAAACTGGAACAGGAAAAACAGCAGCGTTTGTGTTGCCTATCCTCAATAAAATTTCAAAATCTGGAGCTACTTCGCTCAATACCTTGATCTTGGCACCTACTCGGGAATTGGCCATTCAGATCGATCAACAAATACAAGGGTTCTCCTATTTCTTGGGAATCAGTTCAGTGCCGATTTATGGGGGAGGAGATGGAATCGTGTGGGAGCAACAGAAAAAGGCCCTAGAAACAGGTGCTGAGATTGTCGTCGCTACGCCTGGTCGCCTGATTGCGCTCTTGGCTGGAGGAAAAATCGACTTAAGCACCCTAGAACATTTGGTCTTGGATGAGGCGGATCGCATGATGGATATGGGATTTTCGGACGATATCTTGAAAATTGTCAACTACCTTCCACAAAATCGGCAAACCATCCTTTTTTCGGCGACGATGCCACCAAAAATCCGTCAGTTCAGCATGAAGATCCTGAACAAGCCGGAGGAGATTTCCATTGCCATCGGAAAAACAGCCTCTGGGGTGACGCAATCCATGTATTCGGTTTACGATACGCAGAAGGAGGAGTTGGTTCGACACATTCTTTCACAGAAAAATTACGAGGCGGTTATTGTCTTTTGTTCGACCAAGGATAAAGTAAAAGCCTTGCACAAGACCTTAAGAAAAAGCTTTGACATCGAAGCTTTCCATTCCGATTTGGAGCAAGTAGAGCGCGAAAAAATCATGTCGGCTTTCAAAAATAGGAAGGTTAAAATCCTTATTGGAACAGATATTATCTCTAGAGGGATCGATGTGGTAGGAATCGAGTTGGTCATCAACTACGATACGCCAGGTGATCCAGAAGATTATGTACACCGCGTAGGCCGAACAGCAAGAGCTGATGCCAAGGGAGAGGCCATCACCTTCGTCAATCCTAAGGATCAACCCAAATTTGTGCGTACTGAGAAGTTGATTGGAATG
>CANGUK010000092.1 GCA_947457095.1 Cyclobacteriaceae bacterium | reverse complement strand
TGTTCAGGAAAGAGGAAAAACCAGCCCACTTCCCTTTGCAAGCGTGGGGGTGTACACCCAACAAGATAGCCTAGTCAGTAGGGGAATCGCTGACGAAAAAGGGAATTTTGAGGTAGACTTACCCCATGGATCTTTCTATGCCTTGGTGGAATTCATGGGGTTTGAAGCCCTCAAATCCTCCACCTTCACCCTTAGCCCCAAGCAAAATGTGGTGGACTTAGGTACTATTTCTCTCCAATCCAGCACCGCAGACCTGGACGAAGTGGTGGTGCAGGGAGAGAAAACATTGATGGAGCTTTCGCTTGATAAGCGGGTATTCAATGTTGGCAAGGACCTCGCAAATGCAGGAGGCAATGCCTCCGATATCCTCATGAATCTCCCCTCCGTGGCAGTAGATCCTGAAGGAAATGTGCGCTTAAGAGGATCGGCCAATGTGCGCATCCTCATCGATGGGAAGCCTTCGGGCTTGGTGAGTTTTAAGGGTAGCAGTGGACTTCGTCAGCTTCCTGCCAACTTGGTGGAGCGAGTAGAAGTAATCACCAATCCTTCCGCTAGGTACGAGGCAGAAGGGATGGCTGGGGTCATCAACATCATTCTTAAAAAAGATAACAAACAAGGATTCAATGGATCGGGAGAAGTGATTCTTGGTTCACCCCTCAACCTTGGACTTACTACCAACCTGAATTACCGTAAAAATCGCATCAACTGGTTTGTAAATTATGGACTTGCGAAGCGCAATAGCCCCGGCAGAGGCGAATTGTACCAGGAAGTGTATCAAGCCGACGGCAGCACCCTAATCCTCAATCAAGGCACTTCTTCTATCGTACATAGTCTCAACAATAGCCTTAGGGCAGGCTTGGATTATTTCTTTAGTGAGCAGAGCATCCTTACCGCTTCCTATGTGTGGAGGAGAAGTGACGCCCATCGGATTACGGACATCCGCTACGAGGATTACCGCAATACCTTGGACAACTACCTGGGCTATGCACTTCGAAGACAGGATGAAACCGAAGACGAACCCAACAAAGAAGCAATCTTAAACTTTAAAAAGCGGTTTGACCAAAAAGGAAAAGAGCTAAATGCTTCCTTCACCTACCTCAACTACTGGGAACGGTCAAATCAGCTCTTTACTCAGAACTCCTATGACATATTTTCTTCAGCCCTGCCCAAAGAAGCCTTAACCCAGACCTCCTTGAATGACGAATACGAAAATCAATACCTGCTCCAAGTAGACTACACGCAACCCTTTGCCACCAAAGGCAAGATCGAGACAGGGATTCGTGCCAGCTTTCGAGAAATGGAAAACGACTACATCGTACAGGAAAAACAAGAGTCTGGAAATTTTGAGACCATAGATGGCCTAGACAATGTATTCCTCTACGACGAAAATATATTGGCTGTGTACGGAATTGTAGGAAATGAATGGGCAAAATGGAGCTACCAAGCTGGACTCAGAGCGGAGTATACGGATATCGAAACTCGACTTGTAGAAACCAGAGAGTCCAATCCGAGATCCTACACCAATCTTTTCCCTAGCGGGCACCTGAACTACAAGGCCAATGAAAAAAATGCCTTCCAACTCAGTTACAGCCGGCGCATCAGACGCCCAGTATACAATGACTTGAGCCCCTATGTGACCTTCTCCGACCAACGAAACTTTTTCTCGGGCAATCCCAACCTCAACCCTGAGTTTACAGATTCCTACGAGTTAGGACACATCCTATATCTCGAAAAAAGTACGCTATTTTCGACCATGTACTACCGAAGCACCCAAGACAAAATCCAGCGCATCCGAACGGTGGGTGACAATGGCTTCTCGGTCACTGCTCCCTACAACTTGGTGGGGGAAGATTCGTATGGACTGGAATTTAGTGGAGACTATGTGGCGAGCTCCTGGTGGAAGCTCGACTTCAACGCCAACTTCTTCTATGCGACCGTGGATGGAAGCAACTTGAATCAGAATTTTCAAGCTACCACCACCTCGATGTTGTTTCGACAGAGTTCTCGATTTACGCTGCCAAAGGGCGGGGATTTACAGGTACGGGGAAATTACGAAGCCCGGCGAAAAACCGCCCAAGGTGTTCAAAAAGGAATCTTTTTTCTAGACCTTTCTGCTAGTAAAAAAATCTTGAATCAACGAGGAACCTTAATTTTGAATGTTGCAGATGTACTCAATTCACGAATCAACCGCTACATTACGGAGGGGAGTAATTTCTTCACGGAAGGCGAATCTCAGATGGTCTTACGGCAAACTAACCTGACCTTTACTTACCGAATCAAACAGTAGCCATTCAACAGCACGATTCATGCGTTTTTTAGTTCCTATACTATTTTTTTTCACCCTATTCAGCGCTCCAGTCCGAGCACAAAAAATCAATGCCAGCTACCGCCTAAACATTCAAAAAGCGAGTAGCCCCATCGCTGTGGATGGGGTCATGGATGAAAAAGCCTGGCAAGAAGCGGAGGTGGCAAGCAACTTTTTTATGATCACTCCGATGGATACGAGTTATTCCAAGGTGAAAACAGATGTGCGGATGAGTTACGATGATGAACAGCTGTATCTCATCGTGATCAACTACCATGCGAGCGATGGACCCTACATGGTCGAGTCGCTCCGGCGGGATTTCAGTTTCGGGAAAAACGACAACTTCCTGCTCTTTATGGATCCCTTCGACGACCTCACCAATGGATTCTCCTTTGGCGCTAATGCAGCTGGTGCCCAGTGGGATGGGCAGATGTCCAATGGCACTTCCATTGACCTGAGCTGGGATAACAAGTGGGTGTCGAAAGTTAAAAATTACGCCGACCGCTGGGTTTTTGAGGCCGCAATCCCCTTCAAATCCATCCGCTACAAGAAAGGCATACAGGAGTGGGGCATCAACTTCTCCCGCCTTGACCTCAAAACCACTGAAAAATCGGGTTGGGCACCTGTACCCCGGCAATTCCCCTCATCTACACTTGCCTACACAGGTACCCTTGTCTGGGACAATCCTCCACCTGATGCTGGAGCGAATATTTCCCTCATCCCTTATGCCCTTGGAGGCTTTAGTAAAAATGGGGAATCCGGCGAAAAAGCTACTTACAAACGAGAAGTTGGCCTGGATGCTAAAATTTCGCTGACCTCCGCTCTGAATTTGGACTTGACCATCAATCCTGACTTTTCCCAGGTGGAAGTAGATCGACAAGTCACCAACTTAGATCGCTTCGAGTTGTTCTTCCCGGAACGCAGGCAGTTTTTCCTAGAAAATGGCGACTTGTTTGGAAGTTATGGCTACAGCACACTACGCCCTTTTTTCTCTCGCAGAATTGGGCTCAATGCTCCCATCGAGTTTGGGGCAAGGTTGAGTGGGAAGCTCAACAAAGATTGGCGTATCGGAGCCCTCAATATGCAAACTGGCGCAGTGGATGAAGCAGGGCTGCCTGCACAAAACTTCTCAGTGATTTCCTTGCAGCGGCAGGTGGGGGCAAGATCTACTATTGGTGCCTTGGTAGTCAATAAGCAATCCCTAAATTATGACCCCTCCTTGGTACCAGAAAATCAAACCAGATACACGGAATTCAATCGAAACATAGGTCTTGAATACAACCTTGCCTCTGCCAACAATCTTTGGACAGGAAAGGCGATGGTGCTACAGTCCTTCGGGCCTGAAGCTGTGGGAAGAGGGATTGCACACGCAGCCAACTTGAAATATGCAAGCGGCAACTTGACTTGGAATTGGCAACATGAATACGTATCTGAAAATTACACTGCTGAAGTGGGCTTTGTGCCTCGCACCGCTTTTTACAAGATCAGTCCCTCCATCGGCTACCGCTGGTTTCCAAAAAGTGCCCTAATCCTAAGCCATGGACCGGAACTGAATTCAATCCGCTATTTTTCACTCAAAGGGACCCAAACAGACAATACCACCTACGCTACCTACAGCATCAAGTTTCGCAGTCAAAGTAGCCTCTTGGTCTGGGGAGCTCATGACTTCGTATTGCTTCAGCGCCCCTTTGACCCGACCAACTTCTCTGGCAAAACCCTAGCTACAGGCACTGAGCACCAGTGGTCTGCAGTTGGACTGGAATACAGTTCAAAACCACAAAGCGTCTTTACTTATGCTTTCAGTGGACGTGCAGGCGGCTATTATGCAGATGGCAAGCGGTACAACTTGGTTGCCGACTTGGGCTATCGTTTTCAACCTTACGTGAGCCTTGCGCTCAGCAGCAATTACAATTCCATCGATCTACCGAGTCCCTGGGGCAAAACTCAATTCTGGCTAGTTGGTCCGAGAGTAGATGTGACCCTTACCAACACTGTCTTTTTTACCACCTTTGTGCAGTACAACGAGCAGATAAAGAACATCAACCTGAATACCCGCTTTCAATGGCGATTTAAGCCTGCCTCAGACCTTTTTTTGGTGTATACCGACAACTACCTGCCTGCGCCTTTCTTGATGAAAAACAGGTCTCTGGTCTTGAAATTCACCTACTGGTGGAATCCTTGAGTTAATCGACTGAAATATTTAGGAAAGTAGCTACCCCAAATAACGGTCTCGCTCGGAGGAATTGACCGTTTTCAAAGCCAGCAGCAAGTTCTACCCTGAAAATCCGGAAGAGGTTATCTAGAGAATAGCCAATTTCCATGTAGTGCGGTGAGTTTTGTGTTTTCAGGTAGTTGACAAAAATATTCTCCCGCACTCCCGAGAAGCGAAGCATAGGTAGCTGGGTAAAGATGAACTTACGGAATTGGTAGTGGGCAATGCTCGAGACATAGGATCCAGCTGTGCTGTAGCGGTAATAGTCCATCACACGATAGTTGGAAGCTGCCCCCATGGAAGAGAAAAGCGTTCGATTCCCACCAAAATGTTTGTAGTCTTGGAAAAACACCTGGCGATTATTGAGGAATGTTCCTGCAGTGACGTTGAAATCCAGCTTGCCGCTCACTCCAAAAGAAAAGTCATGCTTGAGGGAAGCTTCCAGCTGATCGAAGTCTGCAGCCAATCCCGAAGTACTACCTAGTGGCATTGCCTTCTGGTAGGCAAACGAAAGCAATGGTGCGCGCTCGTAATTGGGGATTTTTCGTCCATTCCGAATCGAATAAGTTAATCCAGGCCTCCAATCGAGTGTTGCTTTGAATTTGCTTGCCTGGTGATTGGAGAAAGCCACATCACCTGCTTCCACATTGAATGGGGTATTGGAGGAATAGTCGCGCTCCATATTTTTCGAAAAACTATAATCCGTGGTATTTTCAAGCTGTCTTCTATCCGCCCATAGGAAGGTCAATTGATAGCTTAAAGCCGGGGACTTGCGCTGCCCCCAGGTAGCTTGCACAAAATCTTGCTCGTACAATTTCAGATAGTTTCTTCGTGCAAAAAGCGAGAAGGACGCATTGACTTGTTCCTGGATTGGATCCTCTGGATTGAATTGATACGCAAAACTACCTGCAGATACTCCCCAGTTAGCTCCTGAATTAGGTTTATTGATTGATCTCCGAATCGCTACTTTACCATACCACTGTTCACTCGAAAATCCATAGCGGAGTTCAGGTTCTATTCGAAATACCTTACGGATGCGGTTGACTGAGTCTGCCAGCTTGATTTCTTCCACCTTTCGGTAAAAAAATCCAAGTCCAAGTTTGTAACCTTCGACGGTGTTGAAGGAAAATTTGGTCAGGTTCACAGGAAAGCCAATCGATTTTCCTTTTCCAAAACTGTAGCTGCCCCCCATAATTAGGTCTTGGGGTTGAAACTTGGTGCGGGCCTTTTTGGCGATGGAATCTACTTCAGACTTTTTTGCAGCCTCAATGACGGCCAGACTGTCGTCGCGCTTGTATCCTTCTATTTCCTTTAGGCTAAGCGGCACAGGCCGTATGCTATCCCAATAGGCCAGGTCACGTTTCCGCGCGAGCGTATCCACCTCATAGTTTCGTTCGGATACCACCCCCTTTTTCTCGTCTTCTTGGCGCTGCTGAATTACTTCCTTTTCGTATTGGTTGAGCAGTTTGCGGTACTCTTTCTGTGTTTTTGGCTGTTCGCTAGCCAGCTGTTCCAGGGAGGATACCGACTTTGAAAATTTCTGGGTATTTAGGGGTGCTTGCTGGATTTTTTCATCTACCAGTTCAGGCTTGTGCGAAAGATCTGGATTGAGTTTGATGTCGTAATCTCGAGTGGACACGAAATAATTAAACTGTCCTGCAAAACCAAAAACCTTGCCTCCAAAGGTATACTGCTGCGTCAAGGGCATCCAGACATTGGTGGCTATGGGGGAGTAATTTTGCCGGATGTGAACTTGAAAACCCAGTACTGATGTCTTTAAGTCCAGGCTATGAATAGCCCACAATTCGTCGATGATGTAGATGTAGCCCTCAAAAACCCGTTCACCCCGAGACCTAGGAGTGACCTTAATTTTATTGACGAGCATATTTTGATCAAAGAAGCTCCCTTGAAAGGTAAACTGATAATAAATGAAGGCAGATTTGGAAAGGGGCGACACCACCTCATTCACTTGATCCTGGTAAAAGGATGTTTGGATGTATCGAGCGGGAGAAGTACCCTGATTGTCCCCATTTGTACGGATGGAGATCACTCTCTCTTCCACTTTATTGGGTAAGGTGAAGGTAATCCGTGATACCGCCTCGGAGGTATAGGCTTCGTTGAGTTTGAGCCCTTCTTCGGCTAGCTTCTTTTTCAGAAAAAATGGTGCATCGGTCAACTGACCTGATCCTTTGAGATACACCGTCATCGCGTAGCGCTGGAGTTGGAGTCGGTGGTAGGTGGATTTAGAAATAGCCTTACGCATGATCGTCAGGGCGGGATCTTCTGCTCCTGCCTTCACTTCCACTTGGCTGAGGTTGATCACCTGAGATACTAGAGTAAAATCAAGTGTAACCCACTCTGATTTGATTTCTACGGTACGGATTTGCGAAGCGTAGCCCAAGTGCTGTACGACCACATCGTAAAGTCCCGGAGCCAGTTTGAATTCGTAGCGCCCATTCTCATTGGTCGGTACGCCATCTTGTAGGTTTCGAATGTACACAGAAGCAAAGGGCAAGGCATCACCCTCTTGAGTAGTCACCGTCCCTTTAATTCCTTGACCCTGCACTAGGTTGAAGGAACTTAAAAAAAGTAGGACTAGGAAAAAGAAGTAAGTTCTGCGCATAGATTAGATTGTATCCGAAAGGTACGGATGCAAAACTGAACGATAGAAAGGAGTAAGAAGTTTTAACAAAAAGAAATTATGATGAGAGTGGTGAAAAAGTAGCTAATCACAAAGGGGAATGTGGAGAGTCTGATTTGTAGATCTTGCCCTAGTAAAAAGTGAAGCCCTAGCGATTTTTCGATGTAGTGAATACTTCCAAACTTGAATTATTCTTTGCAAAAACAAACCATTTTTTTGTTCCTACAGATACCGCTCTAATTTTCTTCACATCCCCATTTATTTTCAAAGGACTTTCCTTGAAGGTCTTGAAGGATCCAGTTGCATCTCCTTTAAGGATAAGGCCCCAATTCCCCTGATAGGAACCAAAATAAGAAGCAACAGCAGTGGTATTTCCCCCTATAATAAGATCTAAATAGCCATCTTGGTCGATATCTTCAATAGCAATGTCTGCTATTGGAGAAAATTGCGCTTCAATGGGTAGTGCTTGAGCGTTGAACTTTTTCCCTTTCTGGTTGTAAAGCACCAAAGATTCAAATTGATTTGATTTCAAATACGGAACCTCCTTGATTTGGAATTTGGCGAATATTTCATCGACTGTTTTACCTGCAAAATCATTGTAGCGGACAAATTCTTTTTTTAATGCAGGAATTTGCTTCACTAGTTCATCTTTGCTTGCTACCGTAAAATACTTCCCTTCGACAGGATAGGAGACGATTTGTTCAACACTTCCATTTTTATCAAAATCAGAAAGCATCATTTTTATGGGAAACTCTTTGGTAGGTTTCATTCTATGGTTTAACCCTAAATTGCCAACCACTACATCTGGGAAACCGTCTTGATTAAAATCTTCTACAGCAATTGAATTCCACCATCCATGCGTGTTTTCCAATCCAAAACTTGCCGTTTCATTAACTAGCTTCCCATTTTTATTCAAGAATACGGTGAGTGGCATCCATTCTCCAACTACGATTAAATCGAGGTTGCCATCCACGTCGATATCTGTCCAAGCAGCATCTTTGACCATCCCTAGGTTTGCCAATTCTGGAGCAATTTGAATGGTAATGTCTTGATATCGATTATTTCCCAAGTTTTTCAATAAATAGCTCCTAGGAAGTTGCCCATATTTCCCAGCAACATTCCTACCGCCAACCATCAAATCTTCTAAGCCATCCTTATCAAAATCATGTGCTAGAATAACTGATACCTGTGCATTTTTTTCCAATGGAAGGCTTACGCTCTGCTCAAACTCTCCTCTCCCGTTATTTAAATAAATTTTGGATTGTTGCCCAGTATCACTCGAATTAGCCACATTTCCACCTCTTCCAACTACTAGGTCTAGAAAACCATCTTTGTTGCTGTCAAAAAAAATAGCCTCGGTATCTTCAAAGGGTGCATCCTTTTCAAAAATGGATTGATTCGCCTTTTCAAATTTTCCTCCTTTGCCTTGAATAAATAAAGTCCCCTCTTGCCCTGCCGCCCCTCCTACATATAGATCATCTCTCCCATCCCCATTCACATCACCCACAGCCAAGGCTGGTCCTTCTTGTGAAAGCCTATGCGGAAGAAGGGATTCATAATTGAAGTCATTGAAATTGTCTTCGTAATGGTCAAATTCCAATCCGGATACGTTATTCTCAACGACCTTCAAATAAGACGGTTTGGCTTGAGCCAAATAACTAGGAATAGCTTTTGCCTCAGACTCATCCACCATAAGGGTTTGATTGGCTCTGACGTTTGTAAGCTTTTCAACCTTTCCACTTGGCCAAATTATTTTAAGCGAATCTAAACTAGTGATTTCTCCAAGTCCTAGATGAACTTCAGGGGCTGTAGAAGATTGAAAACCTCGGCTAGTAAAGTTCTCTTGAATAAGTTGACCCTTATTTCCAAATGCTTCCACCCGACTCCCAATTCCAAATTTATTCCCCCCAAGGCCCTTAAATCTGATTTTTAAAAAGTTATTTTTTGATTTATCCAGTTGTTGTGCCTGTTGGTTTTCTAAGATTTGTGCCGCGGCATTGATGTTGTTGATAATTAAATCTAGATCCCCATCATTATCTAAATCGGCATAGGCCGCACCATTAGAAATATTTTTTTGGGGAACACTCCATGTAGCGCTCACGTCTTGAAATGTCAAATCCTTGTTGTTCCGGAAGAAGAAATTGGCAACATCTCCGGAAGGCATTTCTGAAGCCAACTCTAGGTCACTAATTTCAGAGTTGTTCTGTAGGCCATTTTCTAAATTGGGATTGGTTACAAAGTTCATGTAGTCCAAATCATTTGGTCTTCGAACAATCCCATTGGAAATGAAAATGTCTTTCCAGCCATCGTTGTCGTAATCAGCTAATAAGACGCCCCAACTCCAATCTGTGGCAGAAATGCCTGAAAGTTGGGCAATCTCTGAAAAAGTGCCATTCCCATTATTCAATTGAAAACAATTTCTAGAGAATTGTCTTTCAAATCCATAATTCAACTTCTGCTGTAGGTTTTCTTCCGTATCCTCGCCTTGTGACAATTTTTGAATAATCTCGTCCTTTGCCAACATGTCTAGGGTAATAAAATCCACCCAGCCATCATTATTTAAATCGGCAAAATCGCTACCCATGGAAAATCTACTGCTGTAATTTAGGGATGAGGCGGTTTGGTCCTGAAAGGTACCATCTGAATTATTGAGGTAGAGGTAGTCATTTTCATTAAAGTCATTGGACACATAGAGGTCCGGCCAGCTATCGTTATTCAAGTCCGAAATCCCAGTTCCTAAACCATAGCCCAACTGACTTGAATAAATCTTTGCCTCGTTCGTGATATCCGTAAATCTCTTTTCCCCTTTATCGCTATTGTTTTTATACAATCGATCCCCAGCTAAGCCATCATCAAGATAGCGAAGCGATGCTCTTCCAAAGCTATTTTCAGTATGAACTGCATGGTTGAGCAAATACATGTCTAGATCCCCATCTCTATCGTAATCAAAAAATGAAGCCTGTGTACTAAAGCCCTGAAAATCCAAGCCATAGGCAGCAGCATTTTCAGTAAAAGTCAGATCACCATTATTGATATACAGTTCATTCTTCCCAGTAATGCCCTTAAAATTACCCAACCGGCAAACATAAATATCTAGCAAACCATCCCCGTTGATGTCGGTCATGCTTACT
>CANGUK010000091.1 GCA_947457095.1 Cyclobacteriaceae bacterium | reverse complement strand
GGCATGTGGTGGATTTTCTTCTTGTCAACCTGATAGAAGCACACATTGCCTTTAAGCAATTGGGTAGCAATTAGATCTACCTCTTTTTCAGTAAGCGAAAGCATGGATGGAGTTCAAGATGTTTTAAAAATGCGATTCATCGAAAGTTCTACAAATTGTTTCAAATTGTGCAAGGTCGAGCCAAAAAAATAAGCCTAAACCCCCTGATTTATAATTTTTTCTAGCATCGCGAGGTTGATTTCATGTCCCCCTTCGAATGTCAAGATATTCAAGGGCTTGCCAAGCTCAAGCAGCAAGGCTTCTTGTCGCTGCTTACTCTCTTCGGTAATTAACTCATCCTGGGCTCCATGCACGAGAAGCACTTCCGTGGAAGCAAACTTTTCTTTAGCCAAATTCAACACCAAGTCATGCGCAAATCCACCACCCCAAAGCACCAGGGAATCGACTGTGCCGCTCCATTGACTGGCCCAGCGCGTGCCTGTAGCAGCCCCTTGGGAAAAGCCCAAGAGGTGGATTCGTGGTGAACTAGAAAATTGCTGGAGTAGGTCATCCATCATGCCATTGAGGAAGCGATGGTTGTTGGCTATGGCAGTTTCCCGATTGTAACTGGTCATCCAATTGGCGCCTACTCGCCCCTGGAATTCTTGTAAATAGGAGTGATTGGTGCCCTCAGGGGCGATGAAGAGGCGATTTTCGGAGGAGAAGGGAAGAAACTTTCGGATAAAAAACTCTGCCAGTTGCCCATAGCCATGCAGCACAATCCAAACTTCTTGTTCCTTTCCAGTCGGTTCATGCGATAGGAAGTAGGGGGCTTCGTAGGAAAACTGGAGGGACTTTTTCACGCCTAGCTGTGGAGATCGTCAAACTTTAGGGGAAGCAAATGGCGAATGCCTTGGAAGCGAAGTACGGTTCCATTGGCTTGCAAGAGCAAAATTGTGATCGGGCTTTGGTACCGATTCTCTACTTCATTGATGGCCTGTCGGCACATCCCGCAAGGAGACACTCCCGCCCAACTGTCTTCACCCGCTCGCTGGGCCACGATGGCGAGCATATGTGGGATTTGCTCGGAAAAGTTGGCACCCACATAGCCGAGAAGCAAGCGTTCGGCGCAGGTGCCTACCGGGAAACTTACATTCTCTTGGTTGGAAGATTGGTAGATTTCTCCGTTATCAAGCGCCACCGCTGCTCCCACATGAAAATTGGAATAGGGGGCATAAGCTTTTTTTGAAATTTCTTGGGCTCGCTGAAGTAAGGAGGCTTCCAGAGGATTTAATTCTGAAATAGAGAGTTCTTCCAGCTCAATTGTATCGGTAATTTTTTTCACAAGCAGTATTGGTTTGGAAAGGAACCAACGATTAAAGTACGGAAATGTTCCCTAATTCTTAAATTTTCACTTTTTCGCACCAAAAAAAAGGCCCATTTTTAAGGCAATAATTTCCATCCTATGCCTACCATTTTGCTATTTGGAGCAGGAAAATCTGCCACTTACCTCATTGATTACTTGGCCGACTCTTGTGAGGATGGGACACGAAAGCTTTTGGTAGCCGACCTAGATCCTGCCTTGGCAGCGGCCAAACTCAAGGGTCGCCTCCATACTGAGGCTCATGCGGTGGATTTGGAGCAGGAAGATTCCAGGCTGCAATTGATCCGCCAAGCCGATGTGGTCATTTCCATGCTCCCGGCAGGATTGCACCCTATTTTGGCAGCGGATTGCTTGAAGTCGGGAGTTCATTTTTTTACTGCCTCCTACGAAAGTGAGGCCCTGAGAGCGATGAGGCTAGAGATAGAGGAAAAGGGCTTGTTGTTTCTAAACGAATGTGGGCTGGATCCTGGCATCGACCACCTATCCGCCTTGAAGATTATTCATGAAGCCCAATCCAGAGGAGAAGTAATTCGCTCCTTCAAGTCCTATTGTGGAGGCTTACTGGCCCCTGAAAGTGAGGATAACCCCTGGAAATACAAGTTTACCTGGAACCCCCGCAATGTAGTCCTAGCAGGTCAAGGCATGTCCAAGTTTCTGGAGCATGGGGAAGTGAAGTTGGTGCCTTACCAGCAGCTGTTTAAACGGGTTGAAACCATCCACTTTCCGGGCTTGGGAGATTTTGACGGCTACCCCAACCGGGATTCTTTGAATTACCAAGTAATTTATGGATTGGAGCAGGTAGATACTCTCCTTCGAGGGACACTTCGGCGTGCGGGGTTCTGTAAGGCTTGGAACGTATTTGTGCAGCTAGGCATGACAGACGACACTGCATCGTTGCAGTTGCCAGTTGGTAGCACCTACCGGCAGTTTTTCAATACCTTCCTTCCCTGGTCTGATCAACTCACGGTGGAGGAGAAATTAGCGGAACTCATTCCCGACCTGGACTTCCCCACCTTTGAAAAGTTGCAATGGCTAGGATTTTTTGAGCAGAAGCTTCTTCCAAAAACTGAGGGTAGTCCAGCCCAGTTGCTTCAGGCTATTCTGGAGGAGCAGTGGGCACTTCAGCCAGCCGATCGGGACTTGATTGTGATGCAGCATCAGTTTGAGATTCAAACCCAAACTGGAATCAAAAAGGTCATTTCTAGTTTGGTTGAAGAAGGTCAAGATGGATTGTATACTGCCATGGCCAAGACCGTTGGGCTTCCGCTGGCCATTGCCGTAGACTTATTTTTAAAAGGTGAAATTTCCCTGCGAGGGTTGCAACTTCCCGTAGTTCCGGAATTGTATCTCCCAATTTTGGAGGCATTGGAAAAAGAAGGGATTCGATTTGAGGAGCGGGTAGTGAATTGATCTTGTTAAGGAATCGTCAACAGACCACGGTCTATAGCCCTTAAGATGATTTAACCAAAAAAAAGACCAACTGGCTTGCTGGTCTTTTTTGATTTTATGGTTTCCAATCGGCAGGGGGGTCGATAAATGCCCCCGATATCACGCGGCAATCATCCGGAATGATGGCTCGATTTTGTTTGAAGGTCAAGTCATTTTTATCCACATAGATGCGTCGTGACGTCTCTCCACCTGCCATAAAGTACCCGAGCACCACCTCGTCTGGATTGTCCAAACTGAGCATATTCCCACGAATTGTAGCCGGAGGTGGATCAAAGATGGATCCAGAGATTTCTGCTTGCTGCTTTACCAAGCGAAGGAAACGATACGCTTCTTGGGAGACGCTGTATTGCTTTAAGTCCATTCGAAATTTATTGACAAAACGGTAGCCATCGTCTGCGATGAAGGAGGCAGGAATTTTAGTGCTTAGCCCATTGAAGCTATCGTCGTTTACCACAAATAAACTCTGATTATTTCCGGCTTCGTAGCGGTAGCATTGTACACAGCAATCCTTAGGCTGAGGGGTTCGATTTGGGTTTGCAGGGGAAGGCCTTGGGGTAAATAAATCCGGACGAGTCTCCAAAATGTAAACTGCTGGTCCATTTTTCCAATAGTAGAAGTTGTTCTGATCCGCAGGATCTTTTACTCCAACAATTAGTTGAATTCCTGATTTTGGAACATCACTTCCTTCGGTTGGGACGGTAACTGTGCGGATCTCCAGCGATTGAATGGCGGGTACAGAAGCTACTTTTTCTGGTGTGGAGGTGTACACTTTTCCTTCTGCGGTACGAATCTGAAGTGTATAGGACTTGCCTACTTGCGCACTAAAGTTAGCAGGGGTATAGTAGGTGCCTTTTGCATCCGACCCTTCGGTGAGGAAGGTGACATTTCCATCGTTATCCCTTACTACAACGGTAGCCAAGGACACAGGACGAATGAGTCCTTCAAAAATGCTTCCGTAAGTAGCACTTCGCGTGAGTGTAATCGAATGAGGGCCCGGCCCGGTGGAGATGATGCCTTCCACAGTCAAAAGCTGCTCGCCATCAGGAACCTCGACCTCATAGGGTTCCACACAGGCAATAGGGAGTAGTAGGAGTAGGTATACTAGTCTTTTCAACATGGTTTAGAAGCTAATGGCATAACTTAAACTTGGAAGAGGAATCCCCAATAGGGCCAATCGGAAGGCCTGTGGAGGTTGCTGGGGAGCATCGTCAAAGAAGATGGAAAATGGATTTTTTCGTCCATACACATTGAGTACAGAGAAGGTCCAGTCTCCATCAAAAAACTTCCCCTCCCCCTTCAACTTGAAATTGACTGAAAAATCAAGTCGGTGAAAGTCCGGAAGCCGTTGCTGGTTTCGATCCTTGAAGTAGGCCAGATTATTTCCTGAAAAATCAAACTTGGCTTCTGGGAAAGTGATGGGTCTACCCGTGCTGTAGGCAAAGGTTGCTGAAATGGAGGTGTTGGTACTCACCTTGTAATTTCCAATGAGGGTCAGGTCATGGGGTTTGTCAAAATTGGACGCATACCAAGCTCCATTGTTAATATTTTCCTCCTCAAATGGAGTAATCACGCGTCGCAGAGACCTGGAATAGGTGTAGGAAATCCAACCGGTAAGCGTACCAAGATTTTTCTTGACGTAGAGTTCCAATCCATAGGACTGTCCCTGCGCAGGGATCAACTCAGTTTCCAGGTGATTTTGTAAGATGAGGTTTGCACCATCTTTGTATTCCACCACATTTTGTAGGTCTTTGTAGTAGACCTCTACCGAGGTTTCAAAGATGTTTCCTTTGAAATTGTTGTAGTAGCCGAGGGAGAATTGATCTGCAATTTGGGGCTTCAAAAATCCATCACTGAGTTTCCACACATCCGAAGGGGCGATGGTTGCCGTGTTGGAGATGAGGTGAATAAATTGATACATCTTGTTGTATCCCAACTTCACTGAACTGGCTTTGCTAAAGGAATAACGGAAAGAAGCTCGTGGTGCTAGCCCATCGTAGGTTTGGATCAATTCGTTTTCTCCATAATTCTTTTCTCCGATAGCCGAGCCATCGGAAACAGGAGTTCCTTCTTGGTAGGTTCTAACGGTGCGGGCACCCAGGTATTGGTACCTGTCGTAGCGGAGTCCATAGGATACCCCTATTTTTTCCCCGATTTCCAACTCATGCTGGAAGTGGGCTGCCATTTCCCTACCCGCTTCATTTTGTACCTTTTTGGGGAGCACATCTTCATCCGTTCCTGTTGGGATTAGTTCTCCAGGCTGGATGGCTACTTGCTTGTATTCAGCCCCTAGGGTAAAAGACTGGGTGGGACTTACCGTATAGTTGAGGAAGGTTTTTCCTCCTATATCCTTGATATCCGAATTGATTTCAAAGTTATTGAGTCCTGATTGGTTGAAAATTCCATATTCATATAAGGAATAATAGCCAACGGTTTCCATTTTGAGTTTTTCACTCAGCTTACTTTTCCACTGCAAGGAGTGGGCATTGTTTTGCCAAGAGATGGTGGTATCGGAGGCAAAGGCAAAGTCATCGTAGCTGGTGTAGTAGCTGTAGGTAAACTCGTTGTTTTCCGAAATTGGGGCACTAATCACGAGGTTGCCATCGTAAAAATCAGCATTGGAGTTGTTGAGTGTGGTATTGCTCAGTGACTGGAGCAGCCAATTGATGTAGGAAATTCGAAATCCTCCTAGGATAGATACCTTGTCCTTGATGAGTGGGCCATTTAGCGAAACCTTTCCGGAGAAGTTACTTAGCATGACCTCACCTCCAAATTTATCTACACTACCCGCCTTGGGAAGGATGTCTAGAATTGCCGAACTTCTACCTCCAAACCGAGCAGGAACTACAGCTTTGTAGAGCGTCACGTCATTCACCATATCAGGGTTGAATGCGGTGAACAAGCCAAACATGTGCGAAGGATTGTAGATGGGAGCTCCAGCAAATTGAATGAGGTTTTGATCTACGCCACCCCCTCTTACATTGAGTCCTGAGGAAGCTTCACCCACCTGGCTCACTCCAGGAAGTGTGGCCAAGGAGCGCACAATGTCGATTTCTCCCATAAATGGAGGAAGTTCCTTCATCGTATTGACACTTAGGGTGACAGCACCCATATTGGTGGAACGGATATTCTTTTCGGGGTCACTTCCATAAATCACCACATCATCGAGTGTGAAATCCTCTTGGAGCATCTTGATCGTGAGTCGTGCATCTCCTACTGCGGTGATGGGGTAAATCTTGGTTTCGTAGCCGACATACCGAAACTCCAGGGTGTATTCTGCACGTGACACTTCCAATTCAAAACTTCCATTGTCATCGGTGATGCGGGTCAGGTCTAGTTCGGGAATTCTGACCGTAGCACCTACAAGTGCCTCTCCGGTGATTTCGTCGGTGATCCGGCCGGAAAGTTTGATGCCCTTGAGTTGTCCGATGTCACGACCGACCACCTCTCGCTTCGCCGAGGGAGTTTGCGCCCAAGCCGTGGAAAGCCCTAGAAGTAAATAGGCAATAAGAAAAATTCTTTTCATAGTAGGGTGCTTAGATCGCGTCTGGGTCAAATTTGTACAGTTCCATGGTTAAGTTTCCAGTCACGGATTCTTCTGGAGTACGGAGGAAATAAATAGATCCATTATACTGGAAATACCCGCTAGTAATGCTTTGAGGCAGGCCAATGATTTGATTCTTTGCTTTCCATGTGAGCGTTTCTAGGTTTAGTTCCCAGAGTTCCTGAGTAGCTCTAAATAGTCCCAAGTAGGCTTTTGAACCGATGACTTCCGCGATGGGGTACCCTTGTCCTTTGTTGCCCGGATAGGTAGTTAGCAGCTGCCAGCTGTCGAGCGGGGGATTGTACTCCCATACCTGCCCATTGCTTCCTAGGACAATCACCCGAGTAGCTCGAGCAAAGGCGGCAGCGTTTCGTCCTAAAGGAATTGGGGCATTGCGTTTGGTTGACCAGGTCCGTTGCACTGGATCGTAAGCACGTACCAAAAGAGAGGCGCCGTCCAAGCCTCCAAACAACAGCAAGCCACCGTCCCAGTCCACAGCCAAGGCATCTCTTGAGTTGAATGGTAGATCTCCCAATCGCTCGAAACTGCTCCCATTGATTTTCCAGAAACTTCGATCGTAGCTGAAGACATCTCGAGAAGTTTCAATTGCTCCACCACCTAGGTAGTTGGAGCTTGCGAATACAAGGCGACGTGGGTTTCCCGGAAAACTCACTTCGGCCCAGGTGCCTGTGGCAGGATTGAAGCGCTGAAATTTCGGGTAATTATCTCCGAACCTGACTTTACCAAGGCCCACATGAAATCCAGAAGTATTCGTAAAGTATGTGCTCTCGTAAATCCGAAGGCCGCCAGGGAAATCAGAAACCTTCGTGTATTTACCCGCTTGGTATTCAAAAGGGGTGGAGATGGTAAATTCCTTATCTTGAACCTTTATCTTAATCGGAACAACAATCTGTCCTGTGGGAGCTGGAACTTTTACAGTGAGCCGAGATTCAAATACATTTTGAAGGACTGGTGCTTCCTGATTGCCAAAAAACACCTTGGTTCCTTCGGGGAAATTTTTCCCTTGGATCACCAATTCTTGTCCTGCCACCCCATAATTGGGTGAAAAGCTGGTCACTGCCGGGCTCAAGGTGCTCAGTTCAATGACTTTTCCTTCGAGTCGGGCTCCATTGACAGTTGCAAAGGCTCTGACAAAATAGGTTTGACTCAGTTTGAACCCACTTTTTTCACCAATAAACCGGCCGGGTTGGGATTTTTCACCAAGGGAAATGATGATCGGGTTAGCAAAGGATGCTTGGGTGGAAAATTCAAAGCCATGGTCTTCAGCTAGTACTTCCCGATTGGCAAGCAGACGGCCAGAAATTCGGATTTTATCGCCCCCAACAAACAATACATCCTCTGTAGCCACGAGGATGGGTGTGTCGTCCTCTTGGGTGCAGGACCAAAGTGCCAAAAGAATGAAAAATAGGAATGAAGTTCGTAGCAGTTGCATCGAAAGTTGGAATAGTATAAATACAAAAATACAGTAATACCAAGAGAATACAATTCCGTTGATTTGACTATTTGCCCGTTAACGGAGAATCTTATGCTTTTTCTATTAAAAGCCCAATAAAAATCCAGCAATCAGTTGCTGATAGTCTTTGGTATACGTACCGTCCTCATTTTTCAAAGAGCAAACTCGGGTTGAGATAGAGGGGAATTCTTTGGTTTTTGAAAAGGACACAATCTCTCTATGCACGGGCTTGGAATCGTTATCTCGGATTTGGATTTTGGAATTGGGGAAGAGCAAAACTTGTTCAGCCAGCTTGCAGAAATCCTCCATCTGTCGTGGAGGTAAAATCACCCAAAATTGCCCCGAAAGCGCTAGGAGATGGCTTGCATGGTTGACTAGGGCTTCAAAAGACAAGCTATCCGTATGCAGGGCTAGGTTCCGTTTGTGGTCATTAGACTTGAGGTGGTCTGGAAAATAGGGGGGATTGCTGACAATCAAGTCAAATGAGGCGTCTGCTGAAAAATCTTGAAGGGCAGTAGGGATGAGCTGCAATCGCCCAGCAAATGGGCTTTCCTTAAAATTTTCAGCTGCTTGAGCAGCCGCCTCTGGATCAATTTCTAGCGCAGTGACTTGGGCTTCTGGGAAGCGTTGGGCCAGCATCAGGGCAATCACTCCGGTTCCAGTCCCAATGTCCAGGATTTGCTTGGGGGAAGGGGATTGTGACAGGCTTCCTAGTAGCACCGCATCGGTACTGATTTTCATGGCACAGCGGTCTTGCTGTACGCGAAATTGTTGAAATTGAAACCAACTATTTGCCATTAGGTGCGTGCTCGGCTGAATAGTTTAGAGCGAAAACGTGGCTTGTCCTCCATGATGTTCAACTCTTCTTCCGAGACGCGCTTCACACTTTCTATGGTATAGAATGCCTTTTCATCTGTTGCTTTTACCTTGGCGATAAATTCCTGGAGTTGGTCCCGTTTCATCACTGTAAACAGTAGGTTCACCTTACCATAGCGCCCTTCGCCACCCACATTGGTGAAGCGATAGTTGTTTTCCTTCATAAATTCCAGTAGGATAGGCAGGGGTTTGGGAGTAATGACCCGGACCAAAACCCTCCCCAAAGCCAATTTTTCATCTATGGTCATGCCTACATAAGTTCCTGTGGCAAAGCCGCCCGCGTAAGCGAGGTAAGAAAGTGGGTTATCTACATTTTGAAAAATCTGTCCGATAGCCAAAAGCCATATCAAGGCCTCAAAAAAACCCAGAATGGGAACGATATTTTTTTTGCCATTCATCATAAACATGAAGCGCAGCGTATTGATGGAGACATCTGTCACTCGTGCCAAAAAGATCAGCAAAGGCATGATCAGGTAGTCAAATAGGGAGTCTGAGATACCTAGGGTCTGGATTAAATCTTGCATGAAAAGGAGAAATGGGTAGTGCAAAAATACCGCTTTCTTTGCAGAGGCAGGCAGAAAAAAGCGAAGAATCTGAGCTTAGATTTTTTGATCTCTTCCAGCAGGGATACCCAAAATCAAAAATTGCAAGGTCATGGCCAAGAGAATCCAAATCAGCAGGTTCCAGTTGCCAAATACATCCAAGCAAATGCCAAAAACGAGGGGCCCTAAGGCGGCTAAGATGTAACCTGCGGACTGCACCATTCCAGAAAGCCTAGAGGTGGTCAAGGCCTCTGCTGTACGCATAGAAATCAAGGTGTAGGCGATGCTCAAGCTTGCTCCACTACCGATTCCGATCACGGTTAGGGCTGCAAAAGTGAGGAGCTCGTGGTGGATAAATAGTGCGGAATACCCGATCAGGTAGCCAATGCCTACGGCCAGTATCACACCCGATTGTTGCCGCAGACGCATCAGCAGGTTGGGGGCAAAGAAAGTGCCGATTAATGAGATCAATTGCATGTAGAAGAGCGCCATTCCCGCATTTACGGGAGTCATCCCCCGAGCGATCAATAGGTCGGGCAGCCAGGTGATCATCGTGAAGTACATGACCGATTGGGCCCCCATAAATCCAGTTACCTGCCAGGCTAGTCGGGACTTCCATACATTTTTTCCTGCCAGCTGCTCGGCATTGCCCTCGGATTTGGGAGGAGATAGCTGTGGAATCCAGGCGATAAGCGCCAGGACCATCAAGCCCACCCAGGAAAGGAGTGCCCCTCTCCATCCCCATCCAAGCCCTTCTGCTAGGGGCACACTTATTCCCGAAGCGATGGCAGCAAACAAGGACATTCCGGTAGAGAGGAGTGCGGTCATCAAGCCAATTTTCTCTGGAATTCTGGCTTTGAAGAATGGAATCATCAGCACATTGGCAGTTACAATCCCGATTCCCGTCAAGGCTGTGCCTAGGTATAGTAAGGTAATCCCGCCTTGCACCCGAATGACTACGCCTATGGCAAGCAGGAGTATTCCAAGAAATATGGCTTTTCCTAGGCCTAGTTTCTTCCCAATGCTAGGAGCAAACAAGGAAAAAATGGCAAAAGTAATCAGGCTAAGCGTGGTCAAAAATCCCGCCGCCCCAT
>CANGUK010000090.1 GCA_947457095.1 Cyclobacteriaceae bacterium | reverse complement strand
ATCGTCCAAAATCCTGCTGGAATTCCTCGATTGGATGGAGATTACACGGTATTTGGAAGAATCATCAAGGGCATGGACATCGTCGACCGCATGGTGAATGTGGCGCGGGATAAGCAAGACCAACCGCTTGAAGCGATCAGCCTTCAGGTCAGCATAAAATACCTGAGCAAAAAAGAATTCACGGTACTATTTTCCCCAGCAAGCCATGACTAAGCCCATCCGGATTTTGGTGGTGGGCTGCGGAAATATGGGCGCTTCCCATGCTACCGCCTACCATCACATGCCAGAATTTGAGATTTGTGGTCTCGTTTCTCGAGGGAATTCCAAGTTGCGCCTCCAAGAAAAGTTAGGGAGCAACTATCCACTTTTTGAGGATTTTGAAATTGCACTAGCTACAAGCCAACCCGATGCGGTTTGCATTTCCACCTACCCAGATACCCATGAAGCATTTGCCTGCAAGGCCATGGAGGCTGGGTGCCATGTTTTTTTGGAAAAGCCCTTGGCATTTAGCCTAGCTGGTGCAGCACGAATTGTCTCCAAGGCCAAGGAAACAAATAAAAAGGTGGTAGTCGGCTACATTCTAAGGCACCATCCCTCCTGGATGCGGTTTATTGAAGAGGCGCAGAAATTGGGCAAGCCCCTGGTAATGCGGATGAATCTGAATCAGCAAAGTCAAGGCTACATGTGGGAGGTGCATCGAAATTTGATGAAAACCTTGAGTCCAATCGTGGACTGCGGGGTTCATTACATTGATGTGATGTGCCAAATGACCCGCTCCAAGCCGGTTTGGGTTTCTGCTATTGGCGCCCGTCTCAGCGAGGAGGTCTCCACAGACAACTACAACTATGGGCAGCTCCAAATTCGATTTGAAGATGGATCGGTGGGTTGGTATGAGGCAGGATGGGGCCCAATGATTAGCGAAACAGCCTTCTTTATCAAGGATGTCATTGGCCCAAAAGGTTCAGCATCCATCGTCGCAAAAACTGCCGGTGCGGCAGGGCAATCCGATCAAATCGATGCACACACCAAAACCGAATCCATTCTAGTCCATCATGCTGACTTGAATGAAAAGCAACTTTTTGCCAAAAAAGACGAGTGGATCGATTTGAAGGATGAGCCCAACCACCAGGAATTATGCAATCGGGAGCAACTTTATTTCCTGCACACAATTCGTCAGGACATTGACCTTACCGAACACTTGGAAGATGCGCTGAATAGTCTAAAAATTGCTTTTGCTTGCGATGAATCCGTAAAAACAGGGAAAGGAGTAGCCTTATGAACTCAGGAAGAGTAATCCTATCCAGAATCCTTAATTCAAGAGAAAATGATAAATAAAACCATCCTCATCACGGGTGGAGCAAGCGGGATTGGGCTTGCTATCGTGGAAAAATTTGCTGCTGAAGGGAGTCGAGTTTTCTTCATTGACTTCAATGAATCAGAAGGTAAAGCGGTAGAAAAAGGTGCTAGAGAAAAAGGGGGAAATGTCACCTTTTTGCATGCCGACATCCAAGACGAAAATCAAGTGATCCGAGCGGTAAAGGCTATACCAGGCAAATTGGATGTGCTAGTCAATAATGCAGGAATAGCACATATTGGAAACTTGGGTAGCACTAGCCGTGCAGATTTTGAGCGACTTTTTGCGGTCAATGTCACTGGCATGTTTCTGTGCAGCCAAGCAGCACTTCCCAAGTTGATCGAGGATGGAGGTGGATCCATCCTCAACATGTGTTCGGTAGCTGCCACGATAGGAATCCCTGACCGATTCGCTTACAGCATGACCAAAGGGGCCACCCTTTCCATGACCTTGAGCATTGCGCGGGATTATGTCAGCCAAGGGATACGCTGCAATTGCATCTCTCCTGGCAGGGTGCATACTCCCTTTGTAGATGGCTTTTTGGCCAAAAATTACCCAGGCCAAGAACAAGAAATGTTTGAGAAGCTGGCAGCAACTCAGCCCATAGGACGAATGGGAACCCCTTCAGAGATTTCGGATCTGGCCTATTTCATCTCTTCCGATTCCGGTAAGTTCATCACCGGGTCAAATTTTACCATAGATGGCGGGTTTACAGGAATTAAAATGTAAGCCCCTCCACAAGTTTGTATTGAATTCAAAAACCCAATAAACCTACCCAGCCCATGAAACTAATCCGATTTGGAGCACCTGGCCATGAACTTCCCGGCATTGAAGTCGCTTCAGGCAAACGCCTGGATTGTTCCTCTTTCGGAGAAGATTGGAACGAAGCATTTTTGGGAAGTCAAGGATTGGATCGCCTAAGTCAGTGGCTAAAAACCCAGGAAAGCACCTTGCCAGAAATTCCATCGGGAAGCCGCCTTAGCTCCCCTATCGCCCGACCCTCCAAGATCCTATGCATCGGCCTAAATTACCGAAAGCATGCCGAGGAAGCAGGCATGCCAGTTCCCGAAGCCCCTATCCTGTTTATGAAGGCGAGTAGCTCCCTTTGTGGGCCATTTGACCCCATTTACATCCCACGGAATTCCACTCAAACCGACTGGGAAGTGGAGCTGGCAGTGGTCATCGGCAAACGAGCCAAGTACGTCACCAAAGAAAATGCATATGACTACATCGCTGGCTATTGCGTCCACAACGATGTCAGCGAGCGAGACTTTCAGTTGCGGCAGGGTGGTCAATGGACCAAAGGAAAAAGTGCGGACCATTTTGCCCCCTTAGGCCCCTACCTGGTGACCAAAGATGAAATCCCAGATCCACATCAACTATCCATTTGGCTCGAAGTAAATGGAGAGCTACTCCAAAATAGCAACACGGGAGATTTGATTTTTGATATTCCTACCCTGATTTCTTACGTGAGCAATTACATGACCCTTCTCCCAGGGGATGTCATTTCCACCGGAACACCCTCTGGCGTGGGCATGGGCTTGAAGGAACCCCGTTACTTGAAAGTAGGTGACCGAGTACGATTGGGAATCGCGGGCTTAGGTGAATCAGAACAAATAGCAATTCAGGATCCAGAAGCATGAGAATCGACGCGCATCAGCACTTTTGGAATTACGATTCCGAGCGATTTGAGTGGATAAACGAGGACATGGCTCAACTTCGGAGAGATTTCCTTCCTGAAGACCTGTACCCAATCCTGCAATCCTCACAAATCGACGGTTGCATTGCGGTGCAGGCAGAGGAACATCTTCGAGAAACAGCATTTTTGCTCGAGCTTAGCGAATCCCATCCTTGGATCCTGGGCGTAGTGGGTTGGGCAGATTTAGCACAGGACAACTTGGATGAGCTGCTGGATGCATGGTCCAGTAACAGCAAGTTGCTGGGGTTTCGAGAGGTGCTCCAGTCCAAAGCCCCTGAATACATGCTCCGCAAAAATTTCATTCGTGGAGTTCAAAAAATCGGACAAAGAGGGTATACCTATGACCTACTCACCTTCCCGCATCAGCTCAGCGCCGCACTCAAACTTATTGATTCCTGTCCCAATCAAGGCTTTGTAATTGACCACTTGTCAAAGCCAGACATCAAAGCTGGGGACTGGAAAGCATGGAAAAAAAGTCTTCAACCCTTTGGAGAGCGTGAGCTGGTTTGCGCAAAGGTTTCAGGATTAGTCACTGAAGCAGATTGGAAGAAATGGAATCCTAGCGACCTCTTCCCCTACCTAGAAATTGCCCTGGAAATCTTTGGGCCGAAACGACTCCTTTTTGGAAGCGATTGGCCGGTGTGCCTGGCTGCAGGAGATTACCAACAAGTTATTGGAGTGATTGAATCATTCGCCAACCAACTATCAGCGGATGAAAAAGACGCTATTTTTGGAGGAACTGCTCAAGAATTTTACAAGATTTAATTCGTAACGAAGCAACCATGGATTTACAACTACAGGATAAAGTAATCTTAGTTTCAGGCGGTGCAAAGGGCATTGGAGGAGCCATTTCAAGAGGACTTATCGAAGAAGGTGCTATCCCCGTCATCATCGACCCTTCCGATGTGGAGGGGAAGGAACTTGTGGATTTGGCAAAAGGAAAAGCCTTGCACCTCAAAAAACGACTTTTCTCTCCAGCAGATGCTGAAGGCGTAGTGCAAGAAGCACTTGCTAAGTATGGGAGAATTGATGGATTGGTAAATAACGCAGGGACGAACGACGGGGTAGGATTGGAAAAAGGAAGCCCAGAAGCTTTCCTTCAATCCCTTGAAAAAAATGTTGGCCATTACTACTTCCTTGCCCATTATGCCTTAGAGGCCTTGAAAAAATCCAAGGGTGCCATTCTAAATATCTCCTCCAAAACTGCCGTTACCGGGCAAGGCAATACCTCCGGTTATGTAGCTGCCAAAGGTGCTCAGCTAGCACTTACGCGAGAGTGGGCTGTAGAACTCCTTCCCTACCACATTCGGGTCAATGCCCTAGTTCCTGCAGAAGTGTACACTCCAATGTACGCCACCTGGATTCAGTCCTTTCCAAATCCAGAAGAGAAGCTGGATGAGATCAGCCGTAGGGTACCCCTTCAAAATCGAATGACCACAGCAGAAGAAATTGCCGCCATGGCCCTATTTCTTCTCTCCCAAAAAGCTTCCCACATCACCGGACAGCATATTTTTGTTGACGGTGGCTACACTCACTTAGATAGAGCCTTATGAGCACTCAAGCTGAACTTGTTCCCAAGAAACTGTTAGTTCCCTTCATCCTCATCACCTCCTTGTTTGCGTTGTGGGGATTCGCCAATGACATCACCAATCCCATGGTGGCTGCATTTAAGCGAGTGCTCGAACTCTCCAACACCCAAGCCTCCTGGGTACAACTCGCATTTTATGGCGGATACTTCACGATGGCCTTACCTGCGGCATTTTTTATTAAGAAATACTCTTACAAAACAGGTGTAATTCTGGGCCTAGCCCTGTATGGCTTGGGAGCCTGCCTTTTTTACCCTGCCGCCGCCTTAGAAAGCTATGGATTCTTTTTAGCAGCCCTCTACATTCTGACCTTTGGCCTCGCTTTTCTTGAAACTACCGCCAACCCATACATCCTTTCCATGGGTAGTGAAGAGACCGCTACGCAGCGCTTAAACTTGGCTCAAGCATTCAATCCCATGGGTGCGCTAGCTGGATTATTTGTTGCCAAAACGTTTATCCTCAACAACCTCCAAAGTTCTGCCACTGACGCATCAGGCAAAGTTTACCTTTTCGATAGCCTCGATGAAACTGCAAAAGCTGCAATTCGAAGCAATGATTTATTCGTAATACGAGATCCTTATGTGATGCTAGGACTTGTAGTCTTGATGATTTTAGTGGTGATCGCATTGATAAAGATGCCGGAAACGAAGGTTGAAGGCGATAAGGTAGACTTTATTCCTACCGTCAAGCGGTTGGTGAAAAATAGAAACTTTGTGGAAGGCACCCTAGCGCAGCTGGTGTATGTAGGCGCTCAAATAATGGTTTGGACCTACATTTACCAGTATGCCGAAGCACTAGGTATCTCGACTTACGACGCGGTAAATTATGCCTTTGCTTCCTTAGGCGTATTTTTAATTGGAAGATGGATCTGTACCTTCCTCTTGCGAATCATCCCTGCAGCAAGACTCTTGGCCTGGTTTGCCGTACTGGCGATGGTATTTTCGCTAGGTGCTATTTTCATCACAGGGATGGTAGGACTCTATTCGCTTGTCGGCGTTAGTTTTGCCATGTCATTAATGTTTCCCACGATCTATGGAATTGCACTGGAAGGCCTTGGAGAGGATTCCAAATTTGCCGCTGCATTTCTGGTGATGGCCATCGTTGGTGGAGCCATCATGCCTACCCTGCAAGGAATGATTCTGGATTTAGGAGGCAAAGGCTATACAGATCTATTAATTCTTGGAGTTTCAGAAGTTAACTTCTCGTTTATCTTGCCATGGGCATGCTTCCTACTCGTGTTTATCTTCGCCAAAAGAGCCCGAAAATAAGTTCCTCCGCCTTTTTTCCCTGCTATGAAAACATTTGTTCTAATCTGTGATCTCAAAAATGAGCCCGAGGCCATTGAAGCCTATGTACGCTGTCATAAACAAGTAGATGCAGCCATCCTGGAAAGCATCCGTGTGGCGGGAATCCTCGAAATGAGTATTTATCGGTGGGCCCAGCGGCTCAGTATGATTCTAGTCACCTCCGATGACTTTAGCTTTGAGAAAAAAGCGGCACTGGATCTGGCCAATCCAAAAGTGCAAGAATGGGAGGCATTCCTTGGGCAGTACCAAACTAATCTTCCTGGCACTCCCCCTAATTGGAGGTGGGCCCTCACCGAAAAAATATTTAGCTTCACCTCCTGAGGCATGGGTCGAAGGGCCCCGTAACAGCTACTTTATTGAAATTGAACCTAATGCTATGAAATACATTCTAACCCTCCTGACATTCCTCGCTACTAGCCTAGCTTTTTCCCAAGACCACAAACTAAACTTGTGGCCGGGACTTCCTCCGCTACAAAAAGTGTCGGATCAACAAGAAAAATCCGTTCAGGAGGGCATTGTTCGCATTTCGAATGTTCAAATTCCGAACATTGAAGTGTACTTACCTACCCAGCAAATTGCTACTGGTGAAGCGGTTTTGATTTTTCCAGGAGGGGGTTATGGTATACTGGCTTACGATTGGGAAGGAACCGACTTTGCGAAATGGTTGAATTCCCAAGGAATTGCAGGCATCGTGGTCAAGTATCGATTGCCACTATCCACCTCCCTCACAGATCCCAAGGAAGTTCCCTTGCTCGATGCACAGCGAGCCATTCGATTGGTACGGCAGCATGCCGAGGCATGGCACATTAACCCGTCCAAGGTGGGAATCATGGGATTTTCTGCTGGAGGACACCTGGCTGCTACCTTGAGCACCTCCTTTGCGCATCAGCTTCCCCTTGAAAAAGACGCGATCGATCAGCTCTCTGCTAGACCAGATTTCTCAATTCTAGTCTACCCAGTGATCTCTTTTCAGGATGCTCCTACCCATGGTGGCTCACGCAAAAATCTTATTGGGGACCCTGCAAATCCTGAATTAGTGAAGCGGTTTTCCAACGAACTTCAGGTTACAGCAAACACCCCTCCCACTTTTCTGGTCCATGCCCAAGATGATAAGGCAGTACCCCTTGAAAATTCCTTACTTTATTTCCAAGCACTCCATAGCCATGGTATCAAAGCGGCATTACACATCTATCCCACTGGTGGGCATGGTTTTGCTTTTGGCTTGGGAAAAGAAGCTGTATCCGGATGGAGAGAAGTACTGCTTGGTTGGCTAAAAGAAACCCTGAAGTAAGCCCACAATTCGTTTCACCTAATTAAATTAAACGATTCACTAATTCAACACGCTATGCCTATTCGTGTAATTGCCTTTGATGCGGACGATACCCTTTGGGTAAATGAAACCTACTTTCGGGAGGCTGAAGAAAAATTTGCCAGCCTGCTGGAAGACTTCCTTCCTCAGCATGCCATCATGAAGGAACTTTATCAGACTGAAATCGGAAATCTAGGTCTTTATGGTTATGGAGTTAAAGGCTTTATGCTATCCATGATCGAAACTGCCATTCGCATTTCTGCTGGTCAAATGCCTATTTCACTTGTAGAAAAAATAATTGGTATTGGTCAAGAAATGCTAGAAAAGCCGGTAGATTTACTTCCAGGTGTGAAAGAAGTCTTGGAATCCCTTCAAGGAAAATACCGCATCGTACTTGCTACCAAAGGAGATTTAGTGGATCAGGAACGGAAGCTTCAAAAATCTGGATTGGAAGGCTACTTCCACCACATTGAAATCATGAGCGAAAAACGAGTGTCGGATTATAAAAAATTGATCGGTCACCTCGATATCAAAGCCAGCGAATTCGTAATGATTGGAAATAGCCTCAAGTCGGACATACTTCCTGTCTTGGAACTTGGTGGCTACGGCATCCATGTGCCATTTCATACCACCTGGATCCACGAACAAGTGGAGCATGAAGTAAACCACGAGCGGTTTTTTACAGCGGAGCACCTCCAGGAGGCAACGGCCCACATTCAATCTTTCGTCTAAGCAGCAGCTCCGTGGATCGCCTCAAATCCTTGTTTCTAATTCAGCTATTTATCATCTACACCCGGTATTTGATTGGAGGAGCCTTCGTATTTGCTTGCATAATCAAGATCAAGGGAATGCGTTTTACGACCTATTCCCAAGAAGATGCTCCACTTGGTTCTGCCATGCATTTTTTCGAAGTGCTTTACCAAACAGGACTCTACTGGCAATTTATAGGATGGGCTCAACTGCTCGCTGGATTCTTTTTGATGACCCAGCGCTTCGCCAAACTTGGGGCTGTTCTCAATCTTCCCATTATCATCAATGTGTTTGTGATTACCATTTCCATGGAATTTGGAGGAACACCAGTCATTACCGGATTGATGCTTGCCGCCAATCTCCTGCTGATAGTGTGGCATTGGGGGGAACTTCGTTCCCTAGTGAATTTGCCTTACCAGCCCGCCAGTCCTGATCAAGAGGAAAATAAGCCCTTATGGGCCATTACAGGTCTCCTTCTCTTTGGCTTCACCGCTTGCTACCGCATACTAAATGATTTTTACAACCCCTTCCTATGGTTTGGGGTATGCTTTTTGATCGGATTGGCCGCCTTCTTGATTCGACTGGTCCAACGCCATCGGTCAAAAACCAGGCACTAAAAAAGGCTACTAAATTGACCTAAGTACGTTCAATTCAGTAGCCTTTTGATTTAGTCCTACTTTTGTCCTGGATGGTAGGATTTCACTTTTCGTTTTTCGACATCTTCCCGATAAAAAGGAATCTCCTTAAATTGAGCATCCGCATAGCGCTGGGCCTGATCAAAAAAGTGAGGCGAATTTGAATCTGCCTGCTGTCCACCTGCAAGAATGGATTTGGCTCTAACTTTTTCTCCAAATTCCACCACAGCCACAAAGCTATTTCCTCGGTACCCATAGAGACGTTTGGTGTTATCGGTTGCCCGTGCTCCATAGGCAGCCAATGCCCCCCAATTGCCAGAAGCCAAGCCGATCGGGATGTATGGTTTGCTATCATCAAAACCAGCGGTGATGTCTCCGCTTAGGCGCTGAAAGCGATTGATTTGGCCCCATGGAGTATTCCAAGACCCAAAGTCAGCGTTCATTTGCTCCAAGGTCTGGATAAAAACAGCTTGAAGTTCCGCAGGGGCTGGAATTTTTGCATTGGCATCTGCCTGGGCAAAGCGTGATAAGCTTCTAAATCGGCGCTGGTAATTTTCCCCATAGAAATGCGCGATAGACATGGCCACCGACTCCTTAGAAGTTCGGTAATCCCAGGTACGTAGCAACTCCAAAGCAGGCCCATAAGCCGCGGGTAGCGTAGACGAAATCGACCCGAGCAATTCTGGAATCAAAAAGGAGAAGGCAGGAAGGTAAGGATCATAGGCCAGCTGAAGAAAGGTATCGAGGTTGAGTTTTTTGGTTTGCCGCTTCAGGAGTTGGCTCGCATGAATGCCCCTAAAGTTCTCTTGATCTGGAGCCATGTAGTTCGGATAATCTTCCTTCTTCGGGCTAAACTCCCCTGCAGCAGTAAAGGGAGTAGAATTGCAATTTTGAATCCATCCTGTACCGGGATTTAGGATAAGAATGCTCTCATCCACCGTATGGAGCCCCTGCCAATCTGTGCCAGGATCAGTCCCATCAACCGGTTTTGAAAAATCGATCTGCGGATTTCGCTTGGGAATAAAGTTGCCATGGAAATACGCAATATTCCCCTCTCCATCTGCAAATACTGTATTGTTGGAACTATTGGTGCGGATATCCATCATCTCCTTAAATTCCGCATAATTGGTGAGTTTGGTGCGCGTATAACTCTGGATCAAGGCTTGCACAGGGTTCCAATTGATTTTTGTAGCCACCCACTTTCCTTGCTCGAGGTGCGTGATCGGGCCATGGTGGGTGCGGTAGATGGTAAATTCCTTTTCCTTCAATTGATCCCCCTCTTTGTATTTCAAGGTGATTTGCTGGGTTTCTACTGGACGGGTATCATTTCCATAGCGGTAGCTATAAGTGCCATTCTTTTGCGAAACATCCTCTACAAATTCATCCATAAAGTCCACGAAGGTGGAGGTATGGATCCAACCTGTTTTTTCATTGAAGCCTTGGTATACAAAAAATTGACCCCAGGTCACTGCTCCATAGGCATTGAGCCCTTCTTCACTGACAACATGCACTTCGGGACGAAAATAAAAGGAGGTATGTGGATTGATGAGTAGCATCGCATTGCCTGATTCGGAAAGGCTTGGCGCGATGGCAATTCCATTGGAACCCCTAGGCTCCTCGAAGAGTCGCGGAGTCTCCATTTTCTCTTCTTGCTTCATTCCCAAAGTAGCCTTGGGCTCATAGAATGCTTTCAATTGAGCAGTAGAAATCTGCTCCAAATCTCCACCAATAGATCCTTCAAAGAAAAATAGCGGCATCCATGGCTCATAATGGGTGATT
>CANGUK010000089.1 GCA_947457095.1 Cyclobacteriaceae bacterium | reverse complement strand
CAAATTTCTGGTCAAAGAGCAGCCAAGGCAAAACCAGAGTAGATTGAGAAAAAGTATATATTTGAAAGATTTCAAGTTCGAATTGGAGGAGGAATGCTAAGCAAAAATACGGTTAAGTTTATAAAATCCTTACATCAAAAAAAATACCGCGCTGAGGCGGGTAAATTCTTCGTGGAAGGGGAGAAAAGTGTGATTGAAGTTCTTCAATCTGATTTTAAATTGGATTTACTTTTGGTCACACAAGAGTTTGCAAGCAAATATGCCCGCCTTGTTGATGGGGCTGGAGTGGAAGTACTCCAGGTGACTCCTAATCAATTGGAGCAGGTAGGGCAGTATCAAAGCAACGATTCTGCCTTGGCAGTGGTCCACATGAAGGCAAACGAAGCCTTTGTTCCTGGAAAAGAGGAACTTATCCTGGCTTTGGATGAGGTGCGGGATCCTGGCAACTTGGGCACTATCATTCGTATTGCAGATTGGTATGGAATCCAAAAATTGATTTTTTCGCCCCATACTGCTGACTTTTACAATCCAAAAGTGATTCAATCCTCTATGGGATCCTTCACAAGAGTGCAATTCTACTATGGGGAACTGGCTGAGGCGTTTCAAAATTGGAAGTTGCCCGTCTATGGCGCTTTTTTAGAGGGGACGTCTATCCATCAACTTTCTGATCCAAAACCGGGAGTTCTTCTATTGGGCAATGAATCTCAAGGGATTTCGAAAGAAATAGAAAAATGGGTCAGTAGTAAAGTCACTATCCCGAGTTTTGGTGGAGCAGAATCCCTCAATGTAGCCATTGCGACGGCTATTTTTTGCGATAATTTCAAAAGGCTCTTGAGTAAATGAAAACTAAACTGGCTTCACTGTTGGCTCGTGTCGGCCTCAATGGGTTTTTGCTAGGTATTCTAGCAGCCATTGGGTTGGCAGCCCTTTTGCCAGAAATTGGTTCCACGGAATCCAATCTTCCTTGGAAGCCATTTATTCAAGTAGGCATCGCCCTGCTCTTCTTTTTTTATGGGTTGAAGTTAGATCCTACCCAACTTCGCGTGGGCTTGAGTAATTGGAAACTCCATGCCTTGATTCAATTGACCACCTTTTTGGGATTTCCCTTGTTGGTGATGGGGCTAGTCTCCTTTTTTCCTGGATTGGATCCAAGTTTTGCCATGGGAATCAGTTACCTAGGAGCTTTACCCTCCACGGTCAGTGCCTCGGTAGTCCTGGTGTCGATTGCGGGTGGAAATGTGGCTGCAGCGATATTTAATGCAAGCATTTCTAGTCTGTTGGGCGTGGTACTGACCCCTGTATGGATGCGTCTGTCGGGTGGGGATGTAGCGGGTGAACTAGATCTTTGGGCTTCAATCGTTGATTTGTCCTTCAAAGTGGTCTTGCCAGTGCTCTTGGGATTATTCTTGCATCGGTCCTTATTTCCCAAGATTAAGCCCTATTTGGCCCGGTTGAAATACTTGGATCAAACCGTGATTCTTTCCATTGTATTTACCACATTTTCGGAATCCTTTTCCCAAAAATTGTTTGCTTCCTTTTCCTGGATGAGTTTGGGGGGATTAGCGCTTTGTATGCTATTCATCCTCTTGCTTGTGGTAGGCATCCTATTTGTTTTGGTTCGGTTACTCTCCTTTTCACGAGAAGATCAGATTGCAGCACTTTTTTGTGGTTCCACCAAGTCCTTGGTTCATGGCGTAGCTATTGGGAAAGTATTGTTTCCAAGTTCTGCGATCTTGGGGCTTGTCCTACTTCCCGTGATGCTGTACCACTTACAGCAATTGATCCTGGGAAGTATTTTGGCCAAATACTTTGAAAAAAAGAAGCCCTGAAATTGCTTCAGGGCTGAGTGTGTTTTAGAGGTACTTCCCGGATAGTTCGGTGACCAATTCGATGTAGGCTGTGCTGGCTTCCTCTTTTGACTTCCCTTTGAGCATGAGCCAAGCATTGTATTTTGCGGCAGCCTTAAAATCAAATCCTCCAGGTCGTTCTTCTTCATTGTCTCCTTCGGTGGCTTGCTTGTACAATCCGTATAGTCGAAGTAACTCTTCGTTGGAAGGGCGGGAGGTGAATTTTTGGGTGAGTGCTACTGCTTCCTCAAGTGTTGCTGGTTTCATAGTTTTAGAAAGTCTTAGTATTCATTTTCTGTAAGGTAAAAAAACAGCGCCTTTTATTCATTTCAGTCAGTTTGACGGGGAAAAGAAAAAAGGCGCTGCTTTTAAATGAATGGCCAGTGAGTTGGCTTATCGCTTCGTCATGGTCACATAATCTCGTTCTGTGGCACCAGTATATACCTGACGCGGTCTTCCGATTGGCTCACCTTTTTCGGTCATTTCTTTCCACTGAGCGATCCAGCCTGGTAGACGGCCCAAGGCAAACATTACCGTAAACATGTCGGTAGGAATACCCAAAGCACGGTAGATGATGCCTGAGTAGAAGTCCACATTTGGATAAAGCTTTTTGTCCACAAAGTACGGATCATTCAAGGCTGCAAATTCAAGTTCCTTCGCGATATCCAGGATAGGATCCTTCACACCAAGTTTCGTTAGCACGTCGTCCGCTGCTTTTTTAATGATTTTGGCTCTAGGGTCAAAGTTTTTGTACACCCGGTGCCCAAAGCCCATGAGACGGAATGGATCATTCTTGTCTTTGGCCTTATCTATGTACTTCTTGGTATTTCCACCATCTGCTTTGATGGCTTCAAGCATTTCAATTACCGACTGGTTTGCACCTCCATGAAGTGGGCCCCACAGCGCATTGATCCCAGCAGAGATTGATGCATAAATAGGTCCTTGGGAAGAACCTACCATCCGTACGGTAGAGGTAGAGCAGTTTTGCTCGTGGTCTGCGTGAAGAATTAAGAGTGCATCCAATGCTTTGGCTACCACTGGATCCACTTCGTAGCGTTCCGCAGGAAGTGCAAACATCATTTTCAAGAAGTTGGAACAGTAATCCAAAGAATTGTCTGGATAGTTAACTGGGTGTCCCATTTTGTTTTTGTAAGCCCAAGCTGCAAAAGTTGGCATCTTAGCCAACAAGCGAATCATGCTCAAATTAACCTCCTCAGGAGTGCTATTTGGGTTAAGGGAATCTGGATAAAATGCAGATAGTGAGCAGATTAATGAGGAAAGTACGCCCATTGGGTGCGCATTGGATGGGAAACCATCCAAAATCTTTTTGATGTCCTCATGCACAAGGGTATGGTAAGTGATCTGCTTGGTGAAATCATCAAACTGTGCTTGGGTAGGAAGTTCTCCATAAATAAGGAGGTAAGCCACTTCCATGAAACTTGATTTCTCTGCAAGGTCCTCGATTCGGTATCCTCTGTATCTCAAAATGCCTTCTTCACCGTCCAAAAATGTAATTGAACTTGTGGTGGATCCTGTGTTTTTGAACCCGGAATCAAGGGTGATCAGACCGGTATCACTTCTAAGTTTTGCAATATCAATCGCAGGCTCATTTTCTGTGCCTATTATAACTGGAAATTCAAATTCTTGTCCTTTGTAGAACAGTTTGGCAGAATCAGACATGATGTAAATGTTTGTGGCTTATTTTGGATGTAAACTCTAAAATCGGCCTTAAGTTACTAAAATCGGCCATTTTTTAAATAAATTATTCTAATGGTATGGGTAATCTTGGTGTTATCAAATTTGGCGAATCTAAACCATTGATAACCAGTAGTTTTTGGGATTAAAATTCAATAAACCCCTTTTATGGATTGTATAACCGCATTTTTCAAGTAAACAAAAAAGTCCCGAAGGACTTTTCTTACTCACAAAAATGTTCAAATACTTCCACCAAATGGTCACCGATCATTTTGGCATTTCTTCCTTCGATGTGGTGTCTTTCGATAAAGTGTACGAGTTCGCCATCTTTAAACAAGGCCATTGCTGGAGAGGAGGGAGGGTAAGGCAACACCAACTCACGGACTTTAGCGACAGCATCACGGTCATTGCCAGCAAAAACGGTAGCTAAAGTGGTTGGCTTTTTACCAGCCTGTTCCAATGCCATCCGTACTCCGGGTCTCGCTGCGCCAGCAGCACAACCGCATACAGAGTTGACTACCACGAAGGTGGTTCCTTTGTGATTTGGACCTAGGTGAGCGGCAACTTGTTCTGCTGTGCGAAATTCTTCGAATCCAACGGCAGACAATTCAGTGCGCATGGGGGCAATTAATTCTTCAGGATACATAGTTCTGCGTGTTTATTTTTCGTTTTAAAGAAATCCTAATTCTAATTTGGCAACTTCAGACATCATGTCTTGGGTGTAAGGTGGCTCAAAGGTAACCTCTACTTCTACATGATTTATGCCTTGAATTTGTTTAATTTTTCCCTTCACCTCCGATGGAATAAATTCTGCCGATGGACAGTTAGGGGAGGTGAGCGTCATCAATACAAAGACATTGTTTACAGGATAGACGCTAATTTCATAAATCAATCCGAGTTCATACACATCCACGGGAATTTCAGGATCATAGACCAACTTAATGGCAGTGACCACCTTATCCCGAAGGTTCTCAATTTGGATGCTATTTTCAGCTGATTCGTCGACGTTCATGTTAGGCGTTTTGCTTGGTTTGAAAGGCTAGGGCATAGCGCTTCATTTGATTCATCATGGCCGCCAATCCATTGGATCGTTGACTTCCTAAGATATTTCCCATCCCAATACGTGGGATAAAATCCAGATTGGCCTCCAGAATTTCTTTTGGACTACGTCTATCCAATACCCGTATCAGTAAGGAAATCAACCCTTTAGTAATATCAGTATTGCTATCTGCTCGGTAGTGTACCTTGCCTTCTTTCTCCTCAGCTACTAGCCAAACCTTTGACTGGCATCCTTGGATGATGTATTCTTCCTTACGCAAGTCCTCCGGATAGGGTTCTAGATTTCCACCCAACTCCATGATGTAAAAGATCGTGGATTCTCGGTCGTCCCCCAAAATCTCGAATTCGGCTACGATTTCATTCTGTATGTCTGCGATCGTGCTCATTTATTCTTTAGGCTAGCAATTTTTGTTACCGCTTGAGCAAATACTTCTACTTCATTCCGGGTATTATAGGCGGCAAAAGAAGCCCTTACGGTGCCTTCTATTCCCAATCTCCGCATCAAGGGCTGGGTGCAATGATGTCCAGTTCGAACTGCAATGCCTTTGGCATCTAACAATTGCCCCACATCAAAAGGGTGCATGGATTGAATGTTGAAGGAAAATACGGCTACTTTTTCAGCAGCAGTACCCACAGGGATTATACCTTTCACATCTTGAAGAAGATCTACTACATACTTTAGTAAGTCATTCTCATGGCGATGTATGTTTGCCTTGCCCGTGGATGTAATGAAATCTAGGGCGGATTTAAATGCAATGACCTCTGCAATACTTGGGGTACCCGCTTCAAATTTGAAGGGGATGGTATTGTAGGTGGTTTTTTCAAACGTCACTTCTCGAATCATTTCCCCACCTCCAAGGAATGGAGGCATGGCTTCCAAAAGTTCCCGTTTGCCATACAAGACCCCAAGTCCTGTGGGACCATAGAGTTTGTGCGCAGAGAAAGCAAGAAAATCACAATCGAGCGCCTGTACATCCACATCTAGATGGGAGGTGGATTGTGCACCATCCAACAAAACCTTCGCACCTACGGCATGGGCCGCATCAATGATCCGCTTTACTGGATTGATGGTGCCGAGTGCATTGGATGCATGGACCACACTGACCAACTTGGTTTTTGAACTCAAGAGTTTTTCAAACTCTTCCCATATGAGTTCTCCTGTATCTGTAATAGGGATAATTCGGAGAATAGCCCCATTTTGCTCGCAGAGCATCTGCCAAGGCACAATGTTGCTGTGATGCTCTAGGGTTGAAATGATAATTTCATCCCCCTTTTGAATGAATGCGGATCCGAAAGTTTTGGCTACCAAGTTGATACTTTCGGTAGTTCCTCGGGTAAAAATAATTTCTGCGGATTCTTTGGCTCCGATAAATGCACGTACGCTTTCGCGGGTCTCCTCAAACTGTTGCGTAGCGCGATCTGCCAAGGTGTGTGCACCTCGGTGAATATTGGAATTATCTACTTCGTAATACTGTTGAATGGCATCCAGAACCACTTTTGGCTTTTGAGTGGTCGCGGCATTGTCAAAATAAATCAAGGGATTTCCGTTTACCTCCTGGTGAAGTATTGGGAATTGACTCCTGATGGAATTGACTTGAATGGCCATGGATTAGAATTTACTTCCGAGTCGCTCTTGGATCTGCGCTACAATGTGATTGCGGAGGGAATCTACTTCGATTTTGTCCAACACTTCGCCGGCAAAGGCATAAAGCAACAAGCCTTTCGCGGTTGTTTTGTCAATGCCTCTCGCTTGGAGATAGAATAAAGCTTCTTCGTCCAACTGCCCAACGGTACAGCCATGGGAGCATTTCACATCATCCGCCCAAATCTCAAGTTGAGGCTTGGTGTTGATGATTGCATCATCAGATAGGAGGATGTTATTGTTTTGCTGGAATGCATTCGTCTTTTGGGCGATTTGGCGAACGAAAATTTTACCGTTAAACACCCCGCGGCTTTGATCCGCAAGAATGCCTTTGTAGAGTTCATTGGATTCCGCATGCGGAATGGTATGGTCTACATTGGTGTGGTTATCGACATGAGTCTTGCCGTTTAGCAAGTAAATCCCATACATGTTGCCCACAGAATTGCTTCCCAATAGATTGAGCGTCAAGTTGTTTCGAACCATATCCCCCGAAAGGGTGATTTGGGTAGAAGTAAACTGGGAATCTTTTTGGATATCCGTCACCACGTTGCTCACCTCAATCACTTGGTTGTGCGCTGTTTGTAGGCTGTGGTAAGTTAGGTCAGCATTGACTCCTCCTTTGATTTCCACCACTTTATTCACAAAGTAGGGGGCATCATCCAAAGAGATCTGATAATCAATGAAAGTTGCTTTTGAAAAATCCCCTGCTTCAATCCAAATCCGTGGAGAAATCACTTGCCCTCCTTGAGCTTGATGAAACTGGAGCAATAAAATTGGGCTGTCAATCTCTTTATTTTTCTCAATGCCAATGTGAAGACCATCCGAGAAAGTGGCTTGGTTTAATGCCACAAATGGATCTTTGTCCACCTTGGCAATGCTTCCCAGCGGTGTAGATTCATTTTCAGAAAGTAAACGCACCGAAAGGCCTTCTGCTGAAGTGGAATATTCTGGCACATACTGCCCGTTGGAAAAAACCAATACTACTCCTTCAAAACCAGCAAATACAGCCGATTTTACTTGTTCAGCGCTAATTTTTACCGGTTTAGCAGGAGAAAAATCAGTCAGGCTTGTCTCCAATTTCTTTGCAATCGGAGTAAATTTATATTCTTCGGCTTTCAGAGCAGGCAATCCTTGCGCATAGAAACTTTCTTTGCCCAATTGGCGCAAAGAAGAATAGGTAGCGGGTGCCGCTTCAAAAAGACCAAGAACGAATTCCTGTTGGGTCAAGGTACTCATGGGTGTAGCGGTTGGGATCAGACAGTGGCAGTAGAATCAACTTCTTCTTTGATCCAATCGTAGCCTTTTTCTTCTAGTTCTAGGGCAAGTTCTTTGGTACCGGACTTCACGATTCTTCCTTTGTACAGTACATGTACAAAATCAGGAACGATGTAGTCCAACAATCGCTGGTAGTGGGTAACCACGATGGTGGCAGTCTTTTCAGATTTCAATTTGTTGACCCCATTGGATACAATGCGAAGGGCATCGATATCAAGGCCAGAGTCAGTTTCATCCAAAATGGAAAGTACTGGCTCAAGCATGGCCATTTGAAAAATTTCATTTCTCTTTTTTTCTCCGCCGGAGAAGCCCTCATTCAAAGATCTGCTCAATAGTTTCTGGTCAATTTCCACCAAAGCCATTTTTTCCTTCATCAGCGAAAGAAATTTGACCGCGTCCAAAGGCTCTAGACCTCTGTATTCCCGAACCTGATTGAGAGCTGTTCTCAAGAAGTTGGTAGTAGATACTCCTGGGATCTCAATGGGGTACTGAAATGCTAAAAATACACCTTCACGAGCACGGTCTTCAGGAGAGAGTTCAAGAAGTTCTTTTCCTTGGAAGAGTACTTGTCCTTCGGTAACTTCATATTCTTCTCGGCCAGCAAGTACAGAGGCTAGGGTAGATTTGCCTGAGCCATTTGGACCCATGATGGCATGTACTTCACCTGCTTTTACTTCAAGGTTGATTCCTCTAAGGATAGGAGTGCCTTCAATGGAGGCATGTAAATTTTTTATAGAAAGCATGATCTAGTTATTCTAAGAGTACGCGTTTGATTTTCGGTAGGTACCTACCGCGGCAGGTTAACCCACCGAACCCTCAAGGGTAAGTGCTAATAATTTCTGAGCTTCTACTGCAAACTCCATTGGGAGTTGGTTCAATACTTCTTTGGCATAACCGTTGACAATCAAGGCTACTGCATCTTCCGTAGCAATGCCACGTTGGTTGCAATAGAAAATCTGATCTTCGCCGATTTTGGAGGTAGTAGCTTCGTGCTCCACCTTCGCGGAAGAATTGGCAATATCTATGTAAGGAAAGGTATGGGCTCCACACTGGTCGCCCATCAATAGGGAGTCGCATTGGGAGAAATTGCGGGCATTGTGAGCACGCTTCATCACCTGAACTTGTCCTCGATACGAGTTTTGAGATTTACCAGCGGAAATCCCTTTGGAAACAATCCTTGACTTGGTGTTTTTACCAATATGAATCATTTTGGTTCCTGTATCTGCTTGCTGATAGTTGTTGGTGACTGCTACCGAATAAAACTCACCGATAGAATAATCTCCCTTTAGAATGCAAGAAGGATATTTCCAAGTGACGGCCGAACCGGTTTCCACTTGTGTCCAAGAAATTTTGGAATGGTCACCCGCGCAAATTCCTCGCTTGGTAACGAAATTGAAAATTCCTCCTTTTCCATCTTTGTCACCTGGAAACCAGTTCTGAACGGTAGAGTATTTTACTTCTGCATGTGCACCCGCGTAGATTTCTACAACAGCAGCATGCAATTGGTTTTCATCCCGCTGAGGGGCAGTGCAACCTTCAAGGTAGGAAACGTAGGAAGAATCATCTGCTACGATCAAGGTTCGTTCAAACTGACCGGTGTTGGCAGCATTGATTCGGAAATAGGTGGACAATTCCATTGGGCAGCGTACTCCTTTGGGGATGTAGCAAAATGAGCCGTCGGAAAATACTGCAGCATTTAATGCAGCATAATAGTTGTCTGTCATGGGAACTACCGAACCCAAATATTTTTGAATCAACTCAGGATGCTCTTTCACTGCTTCACTGAAGGAGCAAAAAATGATTCCAAGCTTTCCTAAGGTTTCTTTAAAGGTAGTAGCCACAGATACGGAATCAAGCACCACATCAATCGCAATCCCTTGAAGTCTTTTTTGTTCATTAAGCGAAATACCCAATCTCTCGTAGATGGCAATCAATTCTGGATCTACCTCGTTTATGTTTTTCGGTTTTTTACTCTGCTTGGGTGCAGAGTAATACCTCAACGCCTGTAAATCCATCTTTGGGTAATGGACATTTGCCCATTCAGGCTCGGTCATGGCTTGCCAAATTTTGAAAGCCTTCAAACGCCACTCAAGTAACCAGGTTGGCTCCTCTTTTTTGGTAGAGATCCAACGAATAATATCTTCATTTAAGCCCAGTGGGGCCTCATCAGTTTCGAAATTAACAGACCAACCATGCTCGTATTCTTTGGAGTTTAGGTCTTCTAAAATCTGATTGTCTTTGCTCATGAACTGAGTTGTTTAGACTAATTATAGTTTGATCGCAAAAGTACAACATTCAAACAAAAAAATATGTTCGTAAGCCCATTAAAAATCGTTCAGGACCCATAGTATTTTTTCGTTTCATGATTTCAACGTGTTGAAAAGCAGAACCATATGGCTAAAAAAAAAATGTGAAGTTTTTTCTTCACATTTTCCTGTAGAAATAAAGGTTTCAGTCTTCTTATTTATCTAGATTTAATCTAAATAGATTTATTTCTCCTTGTCAAAAAATTGGATTGGTCTATTGATGCTTTCTTCCAACACAATGAGTGTCTCCGTGCGATCGATTCCATCCACTTTTTGGATTTTATCTAACACCAAACGAAGGTGGTTGGTATCTCTGCAGATGATTTTGGCGAAAATAGAATAATTGCCTGTGGTGTAGTAAGCACTCACTACCTCAGAAATGCCTTTCAATTTTTCAATGACTGAATCATACAAAGAACTTTTTTCTAGGTAGATCCCTAAGAAAGCGGAAATGTCATAACCCAGTTTAGAAAAGTCAATCGTGAGGGTAGCGCTTTTTACTACGCCCATGTCTTCCAATTTCTTCATTCGCACATGGACTGTACCAGAGGAAACGAATACTTTTTTAGCTATTTCCGTGTATGGCGTCTTCGCATCTTCGTTAAGTAAAGAGATAATCTTTAGATCAACATTATCGATATCTAAAATTTTGTCCATTTTTCGGGGTGTGATTTAGATGATTTTTAATAAACAATGCATGAAATTATAGATTGTTTAAAAAATTT
>CANGUK010000088.1 GCA_947457095.1 Cyclobacteriaceae bacterium | reverse complement strand
ATTTTTAATATTAACAAATCATTAGCGATTCCACAAGAATAGGATTTCCACAGCTTTTTCTTCACTATAGATGTATTAATTTATTTAATTAAAAAAACATATAATAGTTATTAAGTCTGTGGATTAGTGGAAAAGAAGGATGCGAACTGTTAGGCACATTGGATAGCGGTTTATCCTTTCCCACTTCACAGTTTATCCACGAGGTATCCACTTTATAACTATTGATTATCAATTAGTTAGACTAATTATTGTGTTTTTGTGGATGAATAAGTTGATTTTACCCGTGTAGAAGTCCTCTGTTGACAACTTGCGTTTGGTGAGTGGATAAGTAAGGACTTATTCGCACCCGATTTTTCAGAAGTAGCTTTTTACTTTTAATCGTGGATAAGTCCTTGGTTGTAAAAAGTAATTGGCTTGTTATCCACAGAAGATTTATGGGTTTTCCACCGATTTATTTTCATATTTCTTCAAGCCTGTAGCCGGACTTGCTTGGATTTTTAAGTCTTCCAATGTCCATCCACCTCGAATCACCAGGTCTCTGCTTTTTTCTTCCCCCTCGTAATAGAGTACCCGCTCGGCAGCTTTCCGTTGCATATAATTCGATGGATCCCAAATTCCATTTCCATTCTTATCCTCAATTATGCGTAAACTATAGGTCCCTGGATCAAGAAGGATAAATGAGAATTTTCCTCCTTCTTTCAGCGCTTGCTCATAGGCAATCTCTTTTTTTCCATTAATAAGTTGAAGGACTAAAGGCCCTTCTGTGCCCAATACGGTTCCACTGATGCCGTCAGCAAGATTTTTTCGGAGGAGTTTTCGGTAATTTGCTTCCAGTTTTTTTTCATTATACTCCCCTTCGATGTCTTGAAATGTAGAGTCTGCTGCAAAGAGCGTTACCAAATCGGATTCTAAGGAATCTGGTAGAAAAGTTTGGATTCGCAGTATATCGCGCCTACTGGAGTCTGCAAAACTGAGCATCTCCTTTCGAATCGGAATGAATAGGCTGTCTGCTTTGATGCCCAAGGAATCTAGCTTTATCTGGGAAATGGGCTTGTTGAAGGTCAGCTCCATTTTCAGGTTCTGGTAGAAACTCTTACCTGAATTGACTTGGATGCTCAGGTTTTCCGGCTTCCGTTCTGAAACAGGAAATTTGGCCCAAATCACCGAATCTTTGCTAAAGCCCACCGAATCTTGGATACTTAGATTCAAACGTAGGCTGTCTTGGATGGCATTCTTTGGGTAAAAACGGATACGCTTTTCACCTTGTACATAGAAGATATCTTCCCCGAGCCCTTTGATTTCCACTTTGCGCTCTAGCGGATTTCTATTGAGGATGACATCGAAGTTTTTTCCAAAGTTTCCTGTTCGAAGTACCTTGATTGGTGTTAAATCAGCTTTTGCTAGGTTAAAGTTGGCCGAATCTTTTTTCTCTGGACTGAGGTAAAGCGTGTCAGGTAAAAAGTCGTAGTCTTCACTTTTGTAATCTGCCTTCAGGTTTCCGTTGTTATCTTTCCAAGCGTAGGCTCTGTAAGCCCCCGCTTTGAGATTGTTCAAGTTAAACTGACCTAAGGTGTCCACCTGACCCAAGTAATAGGGAGGGGCCGTAAAAACGTCCGTGCTATCGTCTAGGGGGTAGATGCCCACCAGCACATTTTTATAGTCTTCACTTCCTTCGGAAAATGCAAAACGAAGGCTTCCGGACAGATTCAAACTGTCAATTTGATTGCCTGTGGAAAAGACTAGTTTGAGCTTCTCTGCAGGATTGCGCTCAGAAATGTCTACCACTGACTTCTGGAAGTCAAACACGTAAGTGGTGCTATCCTCCAATTCTTGCTTGAGCAATACGGTGATGGTGTTTTTCAAGGCGGTAACTTCTACCAGGTCCTTGTTGATTTTTGGGGTGATGACAATTCCTTTTCCAGGATTATCCAGCCCTACAAATTCGTCAAAAGTCAGGATGATTTTCTCTGGACGAATGCCTGTGCTTTGATCTACCGGATCACTAGAAATCAATTTGGGAGGCTCCTCGTCTGTTGGCCCTCCCATAGGAGAACTCTGCTTGGCACAAGAAAGGCAGACCATGCAGGCTAAGAATATTAGAAATATGGAAAAATATCGATTCACTTCTTCCTAAAGATAAAGATGTTGCTGGAGTAATTACCGGGAACGCCAGCCTTCTTGTTGGAGCGATAACCTTGGAGAATGGCTTTCCAGTAGCGGGAAAAGAGTCCTGCATTCGGGTTTTTATAGCCTTCAGAAAGGAGGCTCACGTAATACGAATCGAAAATCATTGGCTTTACCTGTACTAGCTCAAGTCCAAATTCATCCTGGATAACCGACATGGATTTTTGAGAAAAGTGGTACAGGTGTCTCGGCACATCGTATCCTGCCCAGGCGCTGCCGTATTGTTTGGCGTCTGCTGATTGTGGATTCGGGACCGCAATTACGAGATAACCGTTTGATTTTAAATGACTTACAATGTTTTTTATCGTTTTCCGTAGGCGATGAATGTGTTCCAAGACATGGAAAAGCGTGACCACATCGTAGGCCTCCTCTTCAGGTAGTTCGTTTATGGTAGGCACAACCTGATTTGGAAGTTTGCCTAGCGCTTGTGTTCTAGCCTTCTCGCTGGGCTCAATGCCTCTTACTACCCATTTTTGTTTAAGGGCTTCTTGTAGGAATTCCCCTGTTCCGCACCCGTAATCCAACAAGGCCCCTCCTTTACTTAGCGCATAGATTAAGTCCACTTTTTTGCGGATGCTGTAGTTTCTGATTTTTTGGTAAACCCACTGGGTAAAATTCTGAATTTTGTCCTCGTGGGAATAGTATTCTTTAAAATCGTAGTAGGGCCCGATTTCATCTTCCTTGGGTCGAGGATTAGTAAATAGCAATTCACAATCCCCACATCGGCAAAGCGTAAATTCTTTTTGGCTTACCGCATAATCCTTGACCAAGGAATGGTTGAGGATATTTCCGCTTTTGCAGAGAGGACATTTGATCAGGCGTTCAGACATTATCTTCCTAAGTAAACGGTCAAGATGGAGAGATCGGCAGGAGACACCCCGCTGATGCGAGAGGCTTGTCCTAGTGTTTCAGGTCGAATCTTATGGAGCTTTTGTCGGCCCTCATTGGAAAGCGCGGTAATACTCAAGTAATCGAAGTTGGCCGGAATTTTGAAATCTTCCATGTTGGCGAGTTTCTCCACCATGAGCTGTTCCTTTTCCAGGTAACTTTCGTATTTGATTTGAATCTCTGCTTGCTCGATCACTTCGCTAGGATACTTTTTTAAGTAGTCTGCAAACTCCTCCGAAAGGGTTGCCAATTCTTTGATTCCAAGCTGCGGTCTTTTGAGTAGTTTTTCCGCAGAGATTTTTTCTGTAATGGTTGCTGTATCGAGTTTTTCGAGTCCCGCATTAATTGCGTCAGGGGTAAATTTCTTCTGCTTCAAGTCATTGACCAACTTTGCGGTTTCTGACTTTTTGACGCTCATCTTTTCGAAGCGCTCTTCACTCGCTAGGCCGAGCGCATGACCCAGGGCGGTGAGCCGTAGGTCTGCATTGTCTTGGCGTAGGGAAAGACGAAACTCTGCTCGCGAGGTAAACATGCGGTAAGGTTCTTCGGTCCCTTTGGTAATCAAATCATCAATCAACACGCCGATGTAGGCTTCAGATCGCTTTAGAATTAAAGGGTCTTTTTCCTGTACACGTAGACTTGCATTGATGCCCGCCATTAATCCTTGACAGGCCGCTTCTTCGTATCCGGTAGTTCCGTTGATTTGACCAGCAAAGTAGAGGTTTGGAATGGCCAGGGTTTCAAGTGTGAGCTTGAGTTGCGTAGGAGGAAAGAAATCGTATTCGATCGCATAGCCAGGACGGAACATTTTGGCTTGTTCAAAGCCGGGTATTTTCCGTAGAGCAGCGTATTGTACATCTTCGGGGAGCGAGGTAGAAAAGCCGTTGACATAGATTTCTACTGTGTTCCAGCCTTCCGGTTCTACGAAGATTTGATGACGATCGCGCTCTGCAAATCGGTTGATTTTATCTTCAATACTTGGGCAATAGCGAGGCCCTAGCCCTTGAATTCGTCCGTTAAACATTGGAGATCGATCAAAGCCCGTTTCTAAGGTTTTATGCACCTCTTTGTTGGTGTAGGTAATCCAGCAACTACGCTGTGCTTGCAGTGGGCTAGTGCTGTCTAGGTAGGAGAACTTTTCAGGACTCTCGTCCCCTAACTGTTCTTCCATTTTGGAATAATCCAAACTCCTTCCATCTACTCGAGGAGGTGTTCCGGTCTTCATTCTCCCCGCTTCTAGACCCAAGGACACAAGTTGCTCTGTGATTCCTTTGGCAGCCCCTTCTCCTGTTCTACCTCCGCCAAACTGCTTTTCACCGATGTGGATGATGCCATTCAAAAAGGTTCCATTCGTGAGCACTACGGTTTTGGATTCGATCTCTATTCCTATGCCGGTTCGTACCCCGCAAACAGCTCCGTTTTTGATCAACAAACCGGTAATCATTTCCTGCCAGAAATCAACGTTGGGCGTGTATTCCAAGGCAAGGCGCCACTCTTCTGCAAAGCGCATGCGGTCATTTTGGGTTCGCGGAGACCACATAGCTGGCCCTTTGGACCGGTTGAGCATGCGGAACTGAATCATGGATTTGTCTGAAATGATTCCCGACAACCCCCCTAACGCATCTATTTCACGCACGATTTGCCCCTTGGCCACACCCCCCATGGCTGGATTGCAAGACATCTGGGCAATGGTGTTCATGTTCATCGTACAGAGAAGTACGGACGAACCCATTTTGGCGGCCGCATGTGCCGCTTCGCAACCCGCGTGTCCCGCGCCCACTACGATTACATCGTATTTTGGAAACATCTATTTTTAGTTGTGTTTCACGTGGAACAGTGCTGCTGAGAATCTATAGCTCTTCGCGTATGTTCCACGTGGAACGTCAGTTTAATCGATACAATTCTATGGCCTCTTCTTCCTTTGAGCGCATAAGCGAAGCCTCGTCTTTTGCTTTGTCTTTGTAGCCCATCAGGTGTAGCAAGCCGTGTGCCAACACTCGGGTCAGTTCAACCTCTTCTTCAACCTGTACGCTTTTAGCGTTTTCTCGAACCCGATCTACACTGATGAAGATGTCACCTTCCAATTCCTTCGCTTTTTCTGAATTGTCAAAGGTGATGATATCTGTATAGGTGTTGTGATTGAGGTAGTCTACATTCATCTGGTACAAGTATTCATCCGAACAAAAGACGTAATTCAGTTCCTTGATCCGAAATCCCGCGTCCGTAGCCAATTGTTTCAACCAGCGCTTTCTGCGTAGTTTTTCGGGCAACTCAAAGTCAATGTCTTCAGAAAAAAAATGAACAGCCATGGTCTATTCGAGATAGAAAGAGAGCACTGTTTTCCTTCCCCCGTCTTCAAATTTCACCTCATCACTCAAGTGTTTCATCAAGAAAATTCCTCTCCCGCCTGTTTTTTCCAGGTTTTCGGGATCCGTTGGGTCTGGTAGTTGATTGAAATCAAACCCATTGCCCTCGTCTTCAATACTGCAGCGAAGTAAGCCGGGCTCCATCTGAAGCTCCAAGTGTACGAGCTTACTGGAATCGCTTTGGTTGCCATGAACGATTGCGTTGCTAATGCATTCAGTCACAGAAATCATGATGTTTCCATACATGTCGTCGTTGATCTCAAACTCTTCTTTGGCATTGTCGATAAAACTTTCAATGATTTGAATGTTTTCAATCAAAGACGGAATAGAAATTTTTATGGATTTCATCAGAATAATTCAGCGCTAGTTGTATCTATTTTACTTTTTATCAGTGAAGCTCAAGAACCACAGGACAATGGTCTGAATGGACCACATCAGGCAAAATTACGGCACTTTTTAGTTTGTTTTGCAATTCTTTGCTAGCCATGTGGTAATCAATTCGCCAACCTAAGTTTTTTTCTCGAGAATTGGCTCGGTAACTCCACCAGGAATAATGTCCTGCCTCTGCATTAAATGCGCGAAAAGTATCGATAAAGCCCAGGTCCACAAACTTATCCATCCAGGCCCGCTCCTCGGGAAGGAAGCCAGAAGTATTTTTATTGGAAACGGGATTGTGAATGTCGATGGCCTTATGGCATATGTTGTAATCTCCGCTCAGAATCAATCCAGAATGCTCCTTTTTTAAGTCTTGCATAAATCCATATACATCATCCAGAAAGGCATATTTGAAATCCTGGCGCACATCTCCAGTAGTTCCGGAAGGGAAATACGCAGAGATAAAGGAAAACCCATCAAAATCAGCACGAATCATTCTGCCTTCGTCATCGTATGCATCCACCCCCATCCCGTAATGCACGGCTTTGGGCGCTACCTTGCTCAAGATGGCTACCCCACTGTAGCCTTTTTTTACGGCGGGAAACCAGTACACCTGGTAACCAAGATCTTGGAAGACGCTAAAGTCTACATCAGATTCTAGGGCCTTAATCTCCTGTAAACCAAGGACATCTGGTGATTCTTTGGCTAACCAACCCAGAAAATCCTTGTTGAGGGCGGCACGAATGCCGTTGACGTTGTAGGAGATTAATTTCATCAAATTTCGAGTTGATATTCTTTTTCAAAATACTCCAAAACCTGCAGCTTCAGTAGTTTTTCTTGTTCCAAGAGGTCAAAATGCGGCAATTCTTTCTCAAGCTTCCAGTGCGGCCAACCCTCTTGATCTACAAAATCTAGGGAATAAAAGCCGGCGTAGCTGAGCACCTTGCAGACCGCAATGTGCATCAGGTCTTGTTTTTGTTCCTTAGTAAAAGGCCGCGTGCCTTGGCCCAGTTCCTGTATTCCGATCAAAAACAGGACTCCATTTAAGTCATTGGGCTTTTTGCCGATGGTTTCTTGGAGGCCCTCCAAGAGGCGACCCCAACGCTTTTCTAAGTCTAAATCCCGCTTAAACATGTTTATTCGCCCTGTTTTTCGAGTTCCTCCCAGTATTCTACTGCACGTCGGAGGTGTGGAATCACGATAGAGCCCCCAATGATCATGGCGATGGAGAAGACCTCAAAGACTTCTTTGCGCCCAACACCGGCTTCAAATGACTTGCCCAAGTGGTACTTGATGCAGTCATCACAGCGGAGCACCATGGAACAGGCCAAACCGATCATTTCCTTGGTTTTGACGTCCAATTCTCCTTCTGCGTAGGTATTGGTATCCAAATTGAAAAAGCGCTTGATGACCTTGTTGTCTTCGGCCATAATTCGCTCGTTCATTTTGCCTCGATAGTCGTTGAATTCCTCAATTAGATTCATTATCTTATTCTTTTTACACGTCCAATGGGTAAATATACAGCATATCCCCCCATTGCAGGTTAACCTCCTCTTTAGCCATGTGGTTATTTTTTTGGAAAGATTTTTTAGATCTCATTTTCCCACGCAACTGTCCGCTCTGTAAGCAGGCCCTTTTTGACTTTGAGCCCTGTTTATGTACGGTTTGTCAGGGTACCCTTCCCCGTGCCAATTTTCATCTCAGACCCTTTGATAATGAGCTGACCTCGAAGCTTCAAGGTCTCCTGCCGGTCCATCGGGTCATGGCTTTTCTCCGCTTTACTAAGAAGGGAAAAAGCCAAGCGCTCCTGCACCTCCTCAAATACAAAAACAAGCCTGAAATTGGCGAGGAACTCGGACGCTTGTATGGACTTAGCCTTTCCCGGCAAGGATTTTCTGGGCTTTGGGATGTGCTGGTTGCTGTGCCGCTGCATCCCCTCAAAAAGGCCCGAAGGGGCTACAATCAGAGCGAATGTTTTGCTAGAGGACTTTCCCAATCGCTCGGCATTCCCTATCAGGAACTTTTGGAGCGGAGGAGGTTTACCGATACCCAAACCAACAAATCCCGTCTGGAGCGCCTGACTAATGTGGAACAGGTATTTGTGCTTGCAAAGGGATACCATGCATCTGGCCTTCGAGTTTTGTTGGTAGATGATATTTTGACGACTGGAGCCACGCTCTGCTCCGCGGCGCAAGCCCTTTTGGAAGGTGGTGCAAAACATGTAGATTTGGCTACCATCGCTGCCGGTGGTCACTAAGTTTTTACCTATGCAACTCGACCTTGAATCCCTGAAGTACCCGATTGGTAAATTTTCCGTTCCACAAACACTTGATGCTGAGGCGATTCAGCAAGCAATTGAGCACATTGCTGATCTGCCCAAGGCACTATTTCAAGCGGCCAGCCCACTGACCCCAGCACAGTTAGACTCTCCCTATCGTCCCGGTGGATGGACCGTGCGCCAGTTGCTGCACCACTGTGCAGATAGCCATGGACAAGCACTATTTCGGTTTAAGCATGCGCTTACCGAATCGAATCCAAGCATCAAACCTTACGACGAAGTATCTTGGGCCAACTTACCAGACGCATCCCTTCCGGCCGAGCTTGCACTAGATATGCTTCGTTTGGTGCATACCAAATGGGTGTATCTGCTTCAAAACATGACAGCAGCGGATTTTGAACGCACCTATTACCACCCAGAGAAGCAGCGCACCCAAACCCTCGCAGAGGTGACGCTGATGTATTCCTGGCACGGAAAGCACCATTTGGCGCACATTACAGGATTGATTCAACGAAATTTTGACCGCTAAGCCATGCAAATATCCCTCGCAAATCAACGAATCCTTGTTACCGGCGCTTCACGTGGAATAGGGCGCGCCATAGCGCAACAGCTATCTGCCTCGGGAGCAGAGGTGATCGTGCATTACAATGCCAATGAGGAGGCCGCCAAAGCCGTATTAGCGGAACTCCCGACCAAGGCCCATCTGGAGGCCTGCAATCTTGCCAACCCCAATGAAGTTAGCGGCTTTATTCCCCGCCTGGTTCAAAAATATGGCCCGATTAGCGCCCTAGTCAACAATGCAGGCATCTCCCCCGCGGCCGCCGATACGCTTCCTACTGCTGATTGGCTAGCAATTTGGGAGCAGGTGATGGCGGTAAATACCACTGCTGTGGGAATTCTCTCTAAAGAATTTGTGGATCATGCCAGGACCCAAGGCAATGGCCGTATCGTGATGATCTCTTCCCGCGCCGCTTTCCGTGGGGATACGCCTGATTACATGGCTTATGCAGCATCTAAGGGAGCACTAGTGAGCCTAATGCGTTCTATAGCAAGGCATTACGGAAAAGAAGGAATCAAGGCGTTTTTGATAGCGCCGGGTTTTACCCGTACCGATATGGCCAGCGAGATCTTGGCGCAGTATGGGGAAGACTTTGCCTTGCGTGACATTGCGCTTTCAGACCTCACCCGTCCTGAGGATTTGGCACCGATGGTGACCCTACTTTGTTCGGGCCTTGCAGATCATGCCACAGGCACCTCCATCGATATGAACGCCGGTTCGTACGTGCGCTAGGCAACCAATGCCGGAGAACCCGAGTTTGAAGTAATCTAGCCAATATGTCTTCCAAAGCCCCTGTTTTAACCCCTGATTTGATCAAGGTCCTGAAGATTTTTCTGGGCTCCGCATTGGGATTGGTGCTGATTCTGTCTTTTTTTGATGGGTATCGGGCCAACAATACCGGAAAGGAAAGGACCTTTCAGGTAGCAGATGCAGACAGGCTCTTTTTTGTGAATTTGCGCAGCATTCATTACGATCGGGAGGTCCGTCAGGAAGCAGTCATGGAGATTTTTCGGCATGGAAAGCGGCTGAAATCAGATACTATCCCCAGATTCTTTCCAGCTATTTTGCTCCCTTCCACAACCAATGAAGCATACCTGTTCTTTGAACTAGAAGGAGCAGACTACCCGATTCAGATTCAAGCGAAGCTGAGGGATCAAGTCATTCAAATACCCTTTGATTTGGGAGGAAACACTGCCCACAAAGCCCTAGGGGAGCAATTGTGGCCCATGCTTCAGCAAAACGCCTCCTTCAGCTGGTTAGTGGGCGGAAAAGAAACTCCACTTTGGCAGACGGAATCGGAGAAAGAAGTTTTGAAAACCGTCCTGACCGACTATTTTCGGATTCTCAATCAACCCCAACCCTAGTGGAAAATTCACCCAGTACCCTCGATTATTTTCGTTCCCAGGTCGGCAAGACCCTAGACCGCACTCCTTCCGCAGCAGGCAACTGGCTAGCAGGCACTCTTTTGGAGGTGGAAGTTCATGCAATCAAGGTTGCCTACACGGTACGTCCTGACCAATGCAATCCTGGTCGCATATTGCATGGAGGCATTGCATCGTTGATGCTGGATGACGTGATTGGGATGGGCAATTTTGTGGCAGGGTCAGAGTTTCTAATGACCAGCATCAACTTGTCTGTGGATTTTCTGTCTGCCGCGCAGGTAGGCGAGCGACTGGAAGTCAGTGCACGACTAGTGCGTTCTGGCTCAAATCTGAACCATTGGGAAGCAGAAATCCGAAAGGTATCTGGAAAAATCGTTGCCAAAGCGAGCTCAAACTTGATTAAAACGCATGTGAGGATTGCGGATTTGGGATGATTGAACGAAGTACAATGTACCAAGTAGGCATTGGCATTTGAATAAGAATTCTGTTCTAAAAGGATCTTTTTACTTTTTACTATTTTTCCCCCCCCCCCCCCCCCCCAT
>CANGUK010000087.1 GCA_947457095.1 Cyclobacteriaceae bacterium | reverse complement strand
GGAGGTGTCTTCATAATCACAATGCTTTCTTCTCGGGACCATACCCGTACACACTACAAAAATAGGAGTAAAATTGTTTTAATTTATTTTAGATGTGACATTCCTCCATCCACATGAAGGATTTGTCCTGTCATCCAAGAAGATTGGGAAGAAAGCAAAAATACCGTTGCGGAAGCAATGTCCTCGGGATGCCCCACCCGACCCAAGGGATGTCTTTTGTCTGAAGCCTCTTTCTTTTCAGGAGTGGAAAGCAAGGCCCCTGCCAGGGGAGTTTCGGTGAGCGAAGGAGCGATGGCATTGACCCGGATTTTACTAGGCGCCCATTCCGCTGCCAAGGAGCGTGTCAATCCCTCGATGGCTCCCTTGGCCGAGGAAATACCGGAATGAAATCCCATGCCGGTTTGCACCGCCACCGTACTGTAAAGCACCACTGCCGGTGCAGATGATTTTTTCAAGCCCTTCAAACAAGCCTGAAGCACACGAACGGCACCGTAAAAATTGACCTCCATCTCCTGCTTAAAGTCTTCGATGGAAATCCGATGAAATGGCTTCAAATTGATGGTTCCAGGACAATACACCACCCCATCAATCACTTCAGGCAATCCGGGAATTTCTTCAAAATCGGTGGAAAAATCTAGTGCGGTGGTTCCTTCTCCGCTTTTGGAATACATAAAAAGTATGGCCCCCTGTGCTGTTAACTGTTCGGCTACTGCTTTGCCAATGCCGGAGTTTCCTCCGACCAAAATGATATGCTTTCCCTTCATGGTTGTGGTGTTTGTAGTAGAATCAAAAAGACCTAAAAATGTTTGATTGAAACAAAAAAAACCCTGCTTTTAAAGCAGGGTTTCAGTTGGTTTAGCTTTACTCAATTACTCACCACCAAGAGATGGCCTTGCGAAGCCCTTATTTTTTCAAACTGAGGTACTTCAAAAACTCATTTCGGCTTTGCTCATCCGATTCAAATTTTCCGGAATAGAAGGAGGTTACCGTAGAACTGTTCGTGTCATTTACTCCTCGAGAGCTAACACACATGTGATACGCATCCATGATCACCGCTACATCTTCGGTACCCAAGATTTCGCGGAGTTCGTTGCCAATTTGCATGGTCAAACGCTCCTGAACCTGTGGTCTCTTAGAAAAATACTGGACGATTCGGTTGATTTTTGAAAGACCAATTACATTTCCATTGGAAATGTAGGCCACATGCGCTTTGCCATAAATGGGCACAAAATGATGCTCGCAATGGGAATGGAAGGTAATGTCCTTTTCCACCAACATCTCCTTGTACTTGTACTTATTTTCAAATAGTTTCGGAAGCGGCTTATTTTTTGGATTGAGTCCTGCAAATACTTCCTTAACATACATTTTAGCCACACGATGCGGTGTGCCTTTCAAACTGTCATCGCTGAGGTCAAGACCCAAGATGTGCATGATGTCTTTGAAGTGTTTTTCTATCAACTCCACTTTGAGGTCATCGTCCATTTCAAAGGCATCATCTCGTAGGGGAGTCTGTAGCGAACTACCTACATGCTCGTCTCCAATTTCTTCAAAGGAGGCTCTGGCCAGGTCAATTCCCATCGTATTCAACATAGTTTCTTTCGGTTTCATAGAGTCGTACGATTAATTCGTATTTCTGTTCAATATGTGCTCTCAAAATACCCCATATCACTACCGCAATGTTCTCGGCAGAAGGGTTGAGGGCTTTAAATTCAACAGTATCTAGGTTTAAATTTTTGTGGTCAAACTTATTTAAGACATGAACCTTGATCAAGTCACTAAGCACTTTCATGTCATACACATATCCGGTCTCCGGATCAATCTCCCCTTTCAACTGCACAATCAATTCGTAGTTGTGGCCGTGAAAATTCGGATTGTTGCACTTGCCAAATATTGCCTCGTTTTTTTCGTCAGACCAGGTCGGATTAAACAATCGGTGGGCAGCATTAAAATGCTCCTTTCGGAAGATGGATACTTTCATTGTTTTAGAAACAGCAATTTTTAATTTTTTGTTTAATTTTTGAATAATAAATATTAAACAAAATATCAAATCCTTACAGGTCAACCACTTAATTTAGCAGTTGGTCGCAAAAATAGGCATATTCTCAAGCCCTCACAAACAGCCGTCCAAAGGAGTTGAACGCAAAGTACCCGCAAAAGGTGTTAAACTTCAAGGTCGAAGGAACTCTTTATTTGGATCTCAGGTTTAATCTCCAATACAGTTTTCCCCCAACCCCCTAAAAATGAATCGATTCACAAGTTTAATCTTGCCCATTTTATGGGTTTTTAGCCTCCTGGGAGTTCCTTCCAACTCAACTTCTGACCACCGGAAACCTGTAGTGACTACTGAAGTCGAACAACTTTTAGAGAAATTGTCAGCAGTACATCCACAGCCACCCTCACTTTCCGCATTAGCAAGCGCATGGCGAGGATACAGCCAACTGAGTGATGGATTAAAAAAACCGCTATTGACAGTGATTGACTTCACCTTACCCTCCACCCAGCGGCGGCTATGGATCATCGATATGCAAGCGCAAAAAATCCTATTGCATACCGTAGTAGCGCATGGGAGAAACTCAGGCTTACTTCTTGCCGAGCAATTTTCCAATCGCCCTGAGTCTTACCAAAGCAGTCTAGGCTTTTTTAAAACAGGAGAAACCTACCAAGGCAAACATGGCTATTCCTTACGCTTAGATGGCCTAGAGAAAGGCATCAATGACCAAGCCCGTAACCGGGCCATTGTCCTCCATGGTGCGGACTATGCAAAAGAGGAATTTTTAAAATCTGCTGGTCGATTGGGTAGAAGTTTGGGCTGCCCCGCAGTACCTACTGAACTGGCAAACTCCATTATCCAGCTCATCAAGGACGGAACCCTCCTATTCGTTTACGGAAAAGACGCTGATTACACGGAGACCTCCAAATTCTGAATGTAGAGTCTATTTCTTTAGTAAGAGTAGCAACTCCTCATCCCTACCATAAATGTCCTCAAAAAAAACGGGGGCACCCGTAGGGGAAACCAAAAACGTAAAGTAGAGAATGGCTACAGGAATCTTTTTGGTTAGGGTCACAATCTCCTCTTTACCTTGATGCATCACCTCCTGCATTCGGGCCACAGGCCATTCCTGCCTATCATTTAAGAGCAATGCCGCAAAGGCTTCTGGATGCTCCATACGAATGCAGCCATGGCTAAAAGCGCGTGTTTCCCGCTCAAACAATTGCTTCGAAGGGGTATCATGGAGGTACACATTGTATGGATTGGGAAACATAAATTTGACCAAGCCCAAGGCATTGTGTTCACCAGGCTTTTGACGAATCAGGTATGGAAAAGGGCTGGCCTTCCAATTGACTTGACTCAAGGATACCGGCTGACCTGCAGTGTTCACCACCTCCATGTGGTTGGCATTTAAGTACCCCGGATTTCTCCGTATCGCAGGTAAAGTTTCCTTTCTTGCTATGGATGGAGGGATGTTCCAATAGGGACTCAGAACCAAGTAACTCAAGGGTGCTGTAAAAATAGGGGTTTGATTTTTCAGCGTACCCACAATCACTTTGGTGCTAAACAAGGTATCTGGGCCACGATGATACACTACCTGGAAACTTGGAACATTGACTAGGATGGCTTCTTTTTCAAAAAAATCAGCTGGCATCCAACGCATGCGCTCCAGATTGACCCGAATCTTGTCCATCAATTGGGTTGGAGAAGTATTGAGTGCTACCAAGGTGGATTGTCCCAGTATCCCATCTGCTTTGAGGCCACGTTGAGTTTGAAAAGCCTGTACCTGGACTAGCAACAAGGAGTCGTAGCGCTTGGAATCTTCTACTGCGCCCTTCGGCGAAAATCCCCAGAATTCAAGACGCTCACGTACTTGAGGTAGACTGGTATTGGATTCCCCAGGTCGAACAGCCCGATCTGATTTGATGGGTTTCCAAGCACCTTGCTTTTGGGCAAATTCCTCCAGTTGACGCAAGCGGAGTTTTCCTTTTCTATAACTGGGTGTGTTGGGATACAAGGAAATCAGAACAGTTCGCAAATCTTGATTCCGAGCGGCCTGGGACAAAAGGGCTCCATAGTCCTTGGATTGAGTTTTCCGGGGGATTCCCCATTTAGCTTTCAGCTTACTTGGATCTACCCTGCCCAACTCTAACTCCAGCGCCAACCTAAAGTAGGCATCACTTAGTAGCAATTCTAGCTCAGCCAATTCCACTTCCTCCAAAGGAGATCCTGAGGCCAACTTCTTCTCGTAACTTTCGAAAAAAGCCTCTATCATAGCCAAATGGTACGATTCAGGGTTTAACGCATCATCCCCAACTTGACGAATCTCAAACCGTAATTCATAGGCCAAGGAGGTCAACTTCCCCTGCTTGGTCCAGAGAGGTTCAAACTGCCGCTGGGAATAAAAAGGGAAGACCAGCCCAATTTGGGTAAGTTGCCTATCACGAATCCTTGCGGGGACTTCTTGTGTAACTTTCTCTAATGTAATTCGCAACTGGGACGAAAAATCCTGTCCCCGTAATTCCTGCCCAAGTGAGAAAAGTAGGGCAATTAGGGCCAGTTGACCCCTTCTAAAAATTTTGTTTTTCATGTCCCCTACTGGTAGATTTCGGATGCTACAAAGTACGTCTATTATCCCAACAAAGGTGGATATAGAGTAAAAAAAGAAGGAGAAACAATAAGTTCTCCCTCTCAAATCAAAAGTTTAAGCGGATTTACTCCACTTTAAAATCCTGGTATTTTCTACCTAGCTCCCATGAGGCTTTCAACATTTCGAGGAAGTCTCCCATGCGGTGCAAGGGAATCAAATTTGGTCCATCGCTTAGCGCCTTGCTTGGTTCAGGGTGCGTTTCAATGAAAAATCCATCGATGCCTGTAGCCGCGGCTGCTCTAGCCAAAATCGGTGCAAACTCCCGCTGCCCCCCACTGCTGCCTCCCTGTCCTCCAGGCTGCTGCACGGAATGCGTAATGTCAAATACTACGGGAGCAAACTGCCGCATGATGGGAAGTCCGCGCATGTCCACGACGAGATTGTGGTATCCCAGGGAAAACCCACGCTCTGTCAAACATACATTTTCATTGCCAGCGCTGCGTACCTTGTTGACCGCATAAGCCATGTCCTCAGGGGCCATAAATTGACCGCGCTTGATTTTTACCGCTTTCCCAGTGGCTGCTGCCGCGAGAAGTAGGTCGGTTTGACGGCAAAGAAACGCAGGGATCTGTAGCACATCCACCACCTCAGCTACCTCAGCAGCTTGGTAACTTTCGTGAATATCTGTGACCAAGGGTACATTTAGGGCTTTCCCCACCCGCTGCAGTACCTCCAAAGAGGCATCCATGCCGATGCTTCGAAATGAGGAAGAAGAGGTGCGGTTGGCCTTGTCAAAAGAGGCCTTGAATACGTAGGAAAAGCCATGCGCATCGGCCCAGGCTTTGACTTTGGTCCCAATTTCCATACAGATATCGAAACTTTCTACAGCGCAGGGGCCAGAAAAAAGTACAGGTTTATCAGATCCCAAGACTACTCCTTCACGGATGTACATGGGCTTGGTGGTTCTATTCATGCTTCTTTTTTAACTAAGTTTTCCACCAAAGGCACAAGTTGTCCTTTGGAGTGAAGGAGCAGATCAGCTGCCTCGCGAAATACGCCTTTTCCTCCATCCAGCGGAGACACATAATGAACTGCTGCACATACGTAAGGCAGCGCATCTGCGGGAGCAATGGACAGGCCAACTCGAGTCAGTACCGGAAGGTCAATCAAGTCATCTCCGATGTAGGCCACTTCCTCAAGACTCAACTCCATGGTTTCCATGAGTTCGGTCAATTTTTTCAACTTATCCTTGACCCCATGGTAATGAAAATCAAAGCGCAGTTCCTCACAGCGATTCTCAACCACTTGAGAAGCTCTTCCCGTGATAGCACCAACCAAAAATCCTGCCTTCTTGAGATGTTGGACAATCAATCCATCCTTTACGTTGTACTTTTTGAATTCCATCCCCGCATTGTCGTAGATAATCCCCCCATCCGTTAGGACCCCGTCAATATCGGTGATGAGTACTTTAATTCCTTTTGCTCTCTCCAGTACGGTTGCTGGTACATGCTGCAGGTATTGTTCAATTATTTTTTCTGTTTCCATTGGATTGAGTAGAGATCCAGCCTTCGCTGCTCCAGGTTACGCACAGATCCTGCTTTTCGTTGTTTGGTTAATAAATCGAGGTCCACATCTGCTACGATGGTTGTTTCGGCATTTTCCGAAGCCATAGCCACGGTAGCATCATGCGGGAAGGAAAAATCGGAGGGGGAGAAAATCGCCGCCTGGGAATACTGAATGTCCATGTTTTCTACCTTCGGCAGGTTACCCACCGATCCAGTGATGGCCACATAGCATTCGTTTTCAATGGCGCGTGCTTTCGCACAAATGTTGACACGCAAAAATGCGTTTTTAGTATCGGTCCAGAAAGGCACAAACAAAATGTCCATTTCTTGCTCTGCCAAAATTCGGCCTAGTTCAGGGAATTCTACATCGTAACAAATCAAGATGCCAATTCTTCCGGCATCGGTTTCAAATACATTGATGCCATTTCCTCCTTGCAAGCCCCAATAGGCTGCCTCATCAGGCGTGATGTGTAATTTGTATTGCTTGTCTTGGGTCCCGTCGCGACGGCAGAGGTAACTCACGTTGCGGAGTTTTTTGCCATCGTATTCCGGCATGGAACCCGCGATAATGTTAACATTGTACGATACCGCAAGATCAGACATCCGGTTTACAATCTCGGTGGTGTAATCCGCCAGGTTTCGAATCGCTTCAGAGGCATCCATGTCGTTGAATTCTGCCAACATGGGCGCATTGAAAAACTCTGGAAGCAAGCAAAAATCAGATTTGTAACCTGATACGGTGTCTACATAAAATTCCACCTGCTGCATCAAATCATCCACGTGGGAGAATCGGCGCATTTTCCACTGCACCAAGCCCAGCCTGACAATTGATTTTTTGTTACCGATTAGCTTTTCATCCTTTTCGTAGTAGATGTTGATCCATTCCAATAAGGTGGCATAGGCTCGAGAATCAGTGTCTTCAGGAAGGTACTTGGTAATTACCTTTCGGACGTGAAATTCATTGGCCAACTGGAATGAAAGTACGGGGTCAAAAATCTCCCGGTTCTTCACCAGGTCAATGTACTTCCGTGGCGTCATTTCATCCGCATACTTGGAGTAGCCTGGAATACGTCCTCCTGCAATGATGGAACGAAGGTTGAGGTTCTCGCAAAGTTCTTTTCGAGCATCGTATAGTCGACGCCCCAAGCGCATGCCTCGGTAGTCCGAGTGGACAAAAATATCTGTCGCATACAGGGTGTCTCCATCCGGATCATGGGTGTCAAATTTTCCATATCCCGTGATCTCGTGGTAGGTGTGGTTATCCCCAAACTTGTAGTAATCCACAATGAGGCTCAAGGCTGCCGCGATGACTTTTCCATTGTCTTCGATACAAATCTGCCCTTCGGGAAACATGCGCAGCTGATTTTTGAGCTCTGCTTTGGTCCAAGCACCTCCTGGGTTTTTGTAAATAGACACCATGATCTCCCGGATATCTTCGTAATCTGAAAGTTTGATATTCCGAAGTCGGAGTCGGTGTTCTAATTCTTCTCTTTGCTTAATCATGGGACAAAATTACATGAAATCCAGCACTTCTCTGCACTTGAATAAATCGAGTTAAATTGGCTTTTTGGTGAATCAAAGACCAATCTTTACTCAAAAAAGAAACCCCTCGCCTCGCCATGCGAAAAACAAGGGGTTCTAATTCTTTATCGTCAATTTTTACTCGACAGCACTAAAGACCATTTGTCTAAACTTCCAGGCCGTCTGATCGCCCTTACCGGCACCGGAAACCTGTTTGAAGAGCAATCCAATGATTTTATGGTTGGGATCTGCAAAATACTGGGTATTGAAGTATCCTCCCCAGTCAAAGGTTCCTTCGCTTCCTTGTCCTCCTTGGGCTACCCCTTTGGCAGTCACCACACCAAAAGCAAGACCATAGTACTTATCGGCATTCCAAAGATCGCCCACCTGATTTTTCATGGCCGTTTGGATGGTTTGCGGGCTCAGTAAGCGGGCTCCATTGTAGGTTCCACCATTCAGGTACATTTGAAGGAATTTGGCATAATCTTCAGTAGTACTGGATAAGCCAGCACCCCCAGAAAAGAAGGTTTTGGCGCCTGTTTTCGGGTAAGCGGGGTCATAAAAGGTGATAGGATATTCCTGCCATTTGCCTGCTTTATAGGTATGCACATCCACTAGGCGATTGCCTTGGGCTTCATTGAGGTAAAAACGGGTGTCATTCATGCCCAGTGGATCAAAAATCCGCTCTTTCAAAAACACATCAAATGGCTTTCCAGAGACAATCTCTACCAAATAGCCCAACACATCAAGCCCTTCACTGTAGGTGAACTTGGCACCGGGCTCGTGGTGCAGAGGCAGTTTGGCTAGACGCTTCACGCTTTCACCTATTGTGATTTTCTCCGTTGTAAACAAGTCCGTCACACCTGCTTTGTGGTAGATCATTTTCATGCGCTCGTCTCCATCAATCACCCCATAGCCTAGTCCTGAAGTATGGGTGAGGAGGTGACGAATCGTGATGACCTTAGTGCTCGGCTTGCTCGTGTAGCTGGTGTCCGCATAGCGGAAAGAAGTTAAGACCTGTGGGTTGGCAAATTCAGGAATGTACTTGGAAATGGGATCGTCCAACTGAATTTTTCCCTCTTCAAACAACATTAGAATTGCTGTGGAAGTGATTGCCTTGGTTTGGGAAGCAATACGAAAAATGGAATTTTTCTCCATCTTTTTTCCGTCGGCTACGTCGGCAAAACCTTTGGCTGAATGGTAGACAATCTTTCCATCTTTGACAACCATGGCGACTAATCCAGGTACCTCTTCTGCATTAATGGCAGCTTCAAGCATGGCGTCGATTTTAGCGATACGGTCTTTTGAAATTCCTGGAACAGGGCTGTTGCCTGCCGGACTGATCGTTTGTGCAAAAACTGTAGCCCCTAAACCAAGGTACAGCAGGCAATAACTAAGGAGTTTTTTCATGGTGATGTTGGGTTTGAAGAGTAAAAAGTAAGCAAAATCGGAAACAAAAAAAACCGGATTTCTCCGGTTTAATTTGCTATTCCATTTTGAGATTAAATTACTTACTCTGGTTTGATTTCAAAATAGTATTCGGTGCCATCCGGGAACATGCCCAAGACCACAATTTCTTCCCCTTTGGAATCTTCCAAGAAGTCGATCATTTCTTGAGCACTTGTCACCCGCTTACGTCCATTGTCGGAGATTACCGAAGTGATGATAAATCCATTGCGAGCACCTGCTGCTCTCCAGGCCTCATTGGCATTGGACTTGATCACCGCACCTCCCACAATTTTCAATTGCTCCTTGGTTTGCTGCTTCACGTCTTCCAATTGAAGTCCTTCAAAAGATAAAACTTTTGGCGCTTCTTTCTTAACAATATTGGTGTCACCAGAGAAATTTTTGAGGGTAGCAGTAGTCTTTTGCGCTTTTCCTTCTCTCAAGTAGTTCACTTCCACTTTATCCCCAGGACGCTTTCTAGCAACCAATTCCTGAAGGTTGGCCACATTGTTGACCGGCTTGCCATCGATGCCTACAATGATATCCCCTTCCTTAAGGCCGGCCTCTTTTCCAGCAGAATTATCATTTACTCCACCTACATACACCCCTTGTTCAACTGGAAATTTCTTACCCAAGTAGTCTGCAAGCTCCGGGCTTACGTCCTGGATTTGTACCCCTAAAAGTCCACGCTGTACCGCTCCGTGGTTCAACAAGTCATCCATCACCTTTTTCACCAAGGAACTAGGCACTGCGAATGAATAGCCATTAAATGTGCCCGTACTCGACGCAATGGCCGTATTGATTCCGATAAGTTCGCCCGCCAAATTCACCAAGGCTCCTCCAGAATTACCTGGATTGACCACGGCGTCGGTTTGAAGAAAGGATTCAATCTGAAGGTTGTTTTCTACACCCTGGAGAATCCCAATGTTTCTCGCCTTGGCAGAGATGATGCCGGCAGTTACGGTAGAGTTGAGATCAAATGGATTGCCCACCGCTAATACCCACTCCCCAATTTTGGTTTGGTCAGAATCGCCAAATTTGATAAAGGGAAAGTTTTCTCCTTCAATTTTCAACAAGGCCAAATCGGTAGTAGGATCGGTCCCCACCACTGTGGCTTCGTAGCGCTTGTTGTTGTCCAAGGAAATATCCACCCGAGTGGCTCCTTCGATCACGTGATTATTGGTAACGATATAGCCATCTGGAGAAATAATTACCCCCGAACCAGAATTCATCGGCATTTCTCCTCCTGGGTTTCTTGGACCTTCTTCAGGCTGGGGAAAACCAAAAAACTCTTGAAAAGGGTCTCGTTGCGCTCGGGAACGAGGTGAAAAAGACACCTGACTTTTCACATGCACCACTGCTGGAGTGACCAATTCTGCGGAGGCAATAAAGTTGATTCCATCGGGTACGGTAAAGTTTTTCCCTCCAAGCAGGTTGACAAAACTTGATTTTTGCTTTTCATCAAAGGTGCTGGCATTTTGCGGTCGCATCAAAAAACTCACTCCCGCTACTGCCACGACTCCACCCACCAAAGCGGCCACTAGGACCCCAAGAAAGAAT
>CANGUK010000086.1 GCA_947457095.1 Cyclobacteriaceae bacterium | reverse complement strand
TTCGACCAAAGTTTTGTTTTGATTAGGTACACCGTGAAGGTGAAAGAATAAAATGTCTATTTTTGTTCACTCCCCAACAAACAAAACTACAAAATTTTACTTTACTTGCTTCTATGGCCTTGGTGACATTCCTATCTGATTTCGGGGACGCTGACTACTACGTACCAGCAGTCAAAGCCAAGATGCTTTCCATCAATCCACAGCTGCAAATCGTGGATATCTCGCATAGCGTAGCTGCATTTGATTTGGAACACGCAGCCTTTATTTTGCGAGCTACCTTCCGTGAATTCCCAAAGGGTACCGTGCATTTGGTGGGAATCAATACCACGGGAGCGGCGACAGCAGGATATATCGGAATCAAGTTGGAGGATCATATTTTTATCGGTCCCAACAATGGAATTTTCAGCCTGCTAGCAGACTATGATCCTGGGATTATCGTTCAGTTTGCAGACATTCATGTGAAGGACTCCACCTTTCCTACCCGAGATATTTTAGGGCCAATTGCAGCAAAAGTAGCTTCTGGTGCCGCTATCCATGATTTTGGTGGACCTTCTTCCCAATTCAAAAAATTAATGCCTAGACAGGCGAAGGCCACCCGAGAACAGATTATCGGACACGTGGTACGCGTAGATCGCTATGGCAACTTGATCACCAACATCAGCAGAGCGGTATTTGAAAAGTTAAATCCAGGAAAGTTCACTGTGCAATTTGGAAGAGAAACCCTGCACACATTGCAAACAGGATACGACCAAGTCGAAGCAGGAGAGCCCTATTTGTTTTTTAATAGTTTGGACGTTTTGGAAATCGGCATCAACCACGGTCATGGGGGCAACCTGCTGGGACTGAAGCGAGACAGTGTGGTCTACATCAACTTTGAAGCATGAGTTTGATTCGTGTTGTCCGCATGACTTTCCGTTCAGAGGAAGTACCCGCGTTCTTGGAAAATTTTGAAGCACACAAGGTTTTAATCCGAAATTTTCCAGGTTGCAGCCATTTGGAACTCTGGCAGGACGAGAATCAAAAAAATATTTTTGTCACTTACAGCCATTGGGAAAGCGAAGCCGCATTGAATCAGTATCGTGATTCACAGCTGTTTAAATCGGTTTGGGGTTTTACGAAAACGCTCTTTTCTGAGAAGCCTCAGGCTTGGAGCACAAAAAAAATACAAGAAGTACATCCTTGAGTTTGTAGGAAATCATTTTTGTATTCATATTTGCATCCCCATTCAGAACGGAATGGTTTGTGTACTTGCCCAGATGGCGGAATTGGTAGACGCGTTGGTCTCAAACACCAATGAGGTTACACTCGTGCCGGTTCGACTCCGGCTCTGGGTACAGATAAAATCCCCTTTCAATCGAAAGGGGATTTTTTTTTTACCCATTTCCTCTCAAAATTTCCATTGGTGGCTGATTGATGATCTTTCGTCCATTTAGCCAACCAAGTACAATCGTCAGTACCGTAATGGCCAAGTAAATGACCAATCCCTCCTTCCAGGCCAAACTAAAGTTCATCTGAAAGACAAATTTTCCCAACAGGAATGTCGCAAAGAAGGAAAGTAAGATCCCAGACAAAGAGGCCAAACTTCCCAAAAAGAAGTATTCCAAAGTATTGATCTGCCGTACCAAGGCAGAACTGGCCCCTAAGGTGCGTAGCAAAATGCTCTCCCGCATGCGCTGGTATTTGCTGATGATCAAGGAACTGATCAAAACCAAAATTCCCGTGGCAATGGAGAAAAAGGCCATAAACTGAATCACAAAACTGATCTTACCCAAAATCTCCTCAAGCGTCTCTACGATCGTACCCAAATTGATGATGGAGATATTCGGAAACTCCCGCACCATGTCGGCTTGCATTTCAGCGGCCTGTTTATCTGTATTGGTCTTGGTGATGATCACGTGAAACTTAGGTGCTTCCTCCAAAATCCCTTCCGGAAAGAGAACCAAGAAATTGGTAGATACTTGGTTGAATTTCACCTCTCGGAAACTTCCGATATAGGTTTTAATCGGACGCCCCTGCACGTTGAATTCCACCTCATCCCCGAGCTTAAATCCATTGCCTTCACCAAATCCTTTTTCAAAGGAAACAAAGATGCTGTCCCCTCTAGCTCCCTTGGGAATTAGAGCTCCATCGGTCAATTGCTCCGAAGAAATTAAGGAGTCCCGATAGGTTACCCGAAACTCCCGATTGTACAGCCAGCGACTGTAGTTCTTCTCTTCTGGCAACTCCTCATTCGCTTTTTTAGTAATGCCATTGATGGTATTCAGTTGCATGGTGACGATAGGCACCTCTTGCAAAATGGGCATCTTCTGTCCGGTTACTTTTCCCCTCACTTGTTCTAATTGGGCGGTCTGAATGTCAAACAAGAGCATGTTGGGCTGATCCTTCTTATCGGCAAACTTGGCTTCCTGTAGCAATTGGTTTTGCAAGAAAAACAGGGTACTGATCATCGCCGTCCCAAGACCTATGGTTGCAATCAGGGAAATAGTCTGGTTATTAGGTCGGTACAAATTCGAGAGCGCCTGACGCCAAGGATAACTTAAGGAAAGCGGTAAAAATTTCCGTACGGCCCACATCAGCGCAGTACCTACTCCCCAGAGTAGCCCAAAGGCAATCAGCACAAATGCGGTAAAGCCCAAGGCCCAAGACACCTTGGTGAGGAGGTAAAAACTAAAGCCAAAAATGAATAGCAGGATGCCCAAGAGCACCGCCCATCGAGCAGGATCTTTTAGCAAGGTGCTATCGGCAGTTTCCGGTCGCAAGGTTGCCATCGGAGACACTTTCCGCACCTTCAGCAAGGGCAATAAGGCAAACAAAACGGATACCAAAAGGCCTGTTACCATGCCAAAGCCTATGGACTTCCAGGAAATCCCGACCGTCACCTCCACAGGCAGAAAATCTGCAAATACCACTGGCAAGATAAACTGAAGCACTGTTCCCAACACCGAGCCGATGAAGGCTCCAATGCCTCCCATGGCCACAATTTCAACGAGGTAAATCAACAACACATCCAAAGATGCCACCCCCAAGCAGCGGAGCACAGCCACCGAGGCGAGCTTTTCTTTCACAAAGACGTTGACTGCAGAAGCAACTCCCACACAGCCAAGAAGTAGCGCGATAAATGCCACCAAACTCAAAAAGTTAGAGAGATTACCGAAGGAGCGACCGGTACTTTCCTTGCGGTCTTCAACTGTATCTGCATCGATGCGATCGAGTTCCCACTGGGCTTCGTAAGGCTTGATCAATTTGGCAACATCAGTACCAGGAGCAAACTGCATATACCGATTGTATTCTACCCGGCTCCCGTATTGCACCAATCCTGTTTCTTGCAAGTATCCCAATGGAATATACACTGCAGGAGCCACGCTTGCTGTAATGCCAGTCTGTCCAGGCACCTTTTGAAGTTCCCCTACAATTTCAAAGTAAAGGTTGCCCACCTTAATGGAATCCCCCACTCGAGCATCAAACTGGGCCATAAGCGCTTTTTCTACCAGCGCTTTCTTGCCTCCACTTCTAAAGTTAGCCTCGCCATCAGCAGGTAGCGTTTCAAGTTTTCCATAAAACGGGAAATTTCCTTCCAAGGCACGCACCTGCGTCAGCCGGCTGGCATCCCGCTTGGGGAAGGCTACCATAGAAGCAAAATTGACCTCTGAGGCGGTTTCTAAAGCTAGGGAATCTAATCCTAGCTCCCCAAGAGGCTTGCTGTTTTCCAAAACCAAATCTGCGCCGAGAAGCTCCTTGGCCTGGTTGTCAATGTCTTTGACTAGGTTTTCTCCAAAACTGCTGATTGCAACCAAGGCAGCAATACCCACAACGATGGAGGAAACGAAGAGCAGCAATCGGGAGAGATTTTTTCTAAAATCCCGCCCTGCCATTTTTAAAATCCAGGCAAAATCAGGCATGGGTCTCCTCCTGTATTTTTCCGCCCTTGATGTGAATGATGCGCTGTGTTTTGGCTGCCAATTCCAAGTCGTGCGTCACGAGCACCAGCGTAGTTCCCTGTTCTTTATTCAAATCAAAAATCAAATTTTCAATCATGGTACCTGTTTCGGTATCCAAGTTACCAGTAGGCTCGTCGGCGAAGAGTATTTTGGGTGCATTCGCAAAAGCTCTGGCAATGGACACACGCTGTTGTTCCCCTCCTGAAAGTTGGCTTGGGTAATGCGTTGCTCGATCCTTCAACCCTACTTTATCGAGTAACTCCATTGCTTTTTCCTTTGCATTGGTTTTTTTCTTCAACTCCAAGGGAACCATCACATTCTCCAGTGCGGTGAGTGTGGGGAGCAACTGGAAATTTTGAAATATAAATCCCACGTCCCGACTACGAACCGCTGCACGCTGGTCTTCATTCAAGCGCTCCAATGCTTCTCCATTCAGAACCACGGATCCAGTGGAACTGGAATCTAGACCTGCGCACAAACCCAAAAGGGTTGTTTTTCCACTTCCTGATGGACCGACAATGGCGATGGTTTCTCCGGCTTGAATAGAAAAAGTGACCTGATCCAAAACTGTAAGCTTGCGGCTGCCACTTTGGTAGGTTTTACTGACGTTTTGAAGAGCTAAAATGGACATGTGAACGATAAAGAAGTTGAATTAGGAAAACGCTATTTTTGACTAATTTGTTGGCAATTGCACAAATTACTTTGGAATTCGAGCAAAGAAAACAAAATTACAGCATCCTAGGATCCTAGGGTCGACAGATGGCAGCATTTGGTCGACCAATGGCTCCTCAATTGTTTAAACAAAAATTTCCTTTGAATAAGGAATAGTTAAACCAGTTACTATGAAATCAAAATTTAATGGAGTCACTTTAGTCCTCCTTTTAGGAATAATCTCTTTACTCAGCTCCTGTGGCTCAAATACCGAAAAAAAGGAGGCAGCTGCTGGTGAACAAGCAACGGTGGCTACGACAAAAAAAACAATCCTGTTCTTTGGAAATAGCCTCACCGCTGGCTACGGAATTGATCCGGAAGAATCCTTTGCAGGCAGAATTCAAAGCCGATTGGATAGCTTAAAAAAAGAGTTTCGCGTGATCAATGGAGGATTGAGTGGGGAAACTACCGCCGGTGGCTTGAGTCGCCTAGACTGGTTTTTGGAAGAGGAGCCCTACCTATTTGTACTTGAATTGGGTGGCAATGATGGCTTGCGCGGCATTCCCCTTACCGAAACCAAGAAAAACCTGTTGGCAATTGTCGACAAGGTGCAGGCAAAATACCCGAACACCAAGATCATCCTGGCGGGCATGCAGATTCCTCCCAACATGGGCAAGGAATACACCGAAGAGTTCAAAGCCATTTATCCTGCAGTGGCTAAGGAAAAAAACATTGAATTGATTCCTTTTCTGCTAGAGGGAGTAGCCGGTAATCCGGACTTAAATCTTCCCGACGGAATCCATCCTACCCCAGAAGGTCATCGCATCGTAATGGAAACCTTGTGGCCTTTCATTTCAAAAGCCCTTTAAACTTTCGGCTTCCTAAGTTGCTCATTAATTGCTAGTTTAGTTCGATTCAACCCCATCCGTTTATGTCCTTACAAATCAAAGAAACCCAAGATAGCTACGACGTCATCATTGTTGGTTCGGGAGCTGGCGGAGGCATGGCCTCCAAAATTCTTTCCGAAGCAGGCCTTTCCGTAGCCGTGGTGGAAGCCGGTGGAGATTTCGATCCCGCCAAAGAAGAAGATCGGACCCAGCTTCGCCCACCGTGGGAGTCCCCAAGAAGGGGTGCTGGCACCAAAATCCGTCCCTTTGGAGATTTTGATCAAGCCATTGGCGGATGGGAAATTGATGGCGAACCCTATACCCGCAAGGATGGAACGCAATTTGACTGGTTTCGCTCCCGAATGGTGGGTGGTCGGACAAACCACTGGGGTAGAATTTCCCTTCGCTTTGGACCCAATGACTTCAAGCGCGCTAGCATCGATGGCTTGGGTCACGACTGGCCAATAGGTTACGAGGAATTAAAACCCTACTACGATAAGGTCGACAAGTTGATTGGTGTTTTTGGTTCCAAAGAAGGGATTTTTAATGAACCAGATGGATTTTTTCTCCCTCCTCCCAAGCCCAGACTGCACGAACTTTTCATCAAGAGAGGGGCAGATAAGGCAGGAATACCGATGATTCCAGGAAGACTTTCAATGCTTACCCGCCCAATCAATGCGGAGCGGGGCGTTTGCTTTTTCTGTAATCAATGCAACCGGGCATGCCAGGCCTATGCGGATTTTTCCTCCGGAACTTGCTTGATCCATCCTGCCATGAAAAAAGGAAAGGTGGACTTATTCACCTATTCCATGGTTCGTAAAGTCACTACGGATGATACAGGCAAAGCCAATGGCGTATCCTTTGTATCCAAGATTGATCGGAAAGAATACAAATTGAAGTCAAGAGTAGTGGTCCTAGGCGCCTCCGCCTGTGAGTCTGCCCGTATCCTGATGAACTCTAAATCCAAGGCACATCCCGATGGTATCGGTGCAGATTCAGGCGTATTGGGCAGGTACCTCCACGATTCCACTGGCGCAGATCGAATGGGAATCCTACCCGACTTGATCGACCGAGATCGTTACAACGAAGATGGTGTCGGTGGCATGCACATGTACACCCCTTGGTGGAAGGACAACAAGCAGCTGGATTTTGCCCGTGGCTACCACATTGAGTATTGGGGAGGGATGGGACAGCCAGCCTATGGCGCTGGAGGAGGCATGGATAGCCTTCGCAAGTACCTCAAAGATGAATTTGGCAATCCTAGCCCGAATGGAGGATATGGTGTTGGTCTCAAAAAAGACATCCGTCGAATCTATGGATCCACCCTTGGCATGTCTGGCCGCGGAGAAAGTATTCCGCAGCACAGCAATTACTGCGAGATCGATCCCAACGTGGTCGATGCCTATGGTATTCCGGTACTGAGATTCCATTACAAATGGACAGACCAGGAAATCAAACAGGCCAAACACATGCAAGACACCTTTGAGGAGATTTTGACCAATGCAGGAGCAACACTCCTAGGAACCAAACCTGGTCCTGAAAGCATGTATGGTCTTGCAGCCCCAGGTCGAATTATCCACGAAGTTGGGACCACCCGTATGGGCAACGATCCCAAATCTTCTGTAGTCAATTCCAACTGCCAATTGCATAGCTGCAAAAACTTGTTTGTGGTAGATGCAGGTCCATTTGTATCCCAAGCGGACAAAAATCCAACCTGGACCATTTTGGCCTTGTCTTGGAGAACCTCCGATTACATCATCGAACAGCTGAAACAAAAAAACATCTAGGCCATGAATAGAAGAGAAAATTTAAAACTACTCTTTGCGGGTTCTTTAGGGGCAGGCTTGTTACTGGGCTGCGAACCAGAGCAAGTCAAGTTGAAGGGGGAAGTGATTGGAACCCCTGGGGGTCGTACCGAAGAGGAAAAAGCCAGGGATGCAAAACTTCTAGCTGAAAAGTTTTTCACAGACGATGAACTGAAGAAAATCACGACACTGGTAGATCTCATTATGCCTGCTGACGAGCAATCTCCTGCCGCCACTGCCTTAGGAGTACCTGACTTCATCGAATTCATGATGAAAGATCAGCCTAGCCTACAAACACCCATGCGAGGTGGATTGATGTGGCTGGACTTTGAAGCTCAAGAATTGTTTGAGAAAGTCTTCAATGACTTGGATGCCTCTCAAGTACAAGCTATCATCGACCTAGTCGCTTGGCCAGATAAAGCCAGTGAGGATTACCTAGGAGGCGTTCGCTGGTTTAACATGCTTCGCAACCTCACTTGTTCTGGGTATTTTTCCACCCAAGAAGGCTGGAATTACATGGGTTACCAAGGCAACGTGCCTAACGTCTGGGATGGAGTTCCTGCCGCGGTACTCACCAAACACGGCTTATCCAATCCTGAAAAATATGCTGGCGTATACCTCAAACCAGAAGATCGGAGTAAAGTGGCCGTCTGGGATGAAGCCGGAAATTTGATTGGCTAAGAAAACCTGTTTTCATTCAAGGAATTCGACTTCCCTTTTTTGGGCGGACTACCTTTCATTACCTTTTGCACGCGTAAAAATTCGGTTTATCTAATTTTACATCCGAATCCATCCTGAATTTCTAACTTGAAGTACTTATTCAATTCACTATGAAAAAATCAACCCTTGCCCTCCTGCTCGTTGGCGGGCTCCTATCCCTGAAAGTTGGTGCTCAAACTATCCCCCCAACCTCAGAAAAAGCTCTTCAGGAGTCCATAAACAAGCATAGCGCCTTACTTTCCTCCTCTCCTTTGGCTTCATTCAAGGCCAAGAATGTGGGGCCTACCAACATGTCTGGAAGAATCATTGACATTGAAGTAGCTTCAAATCCAAACACTTTTTATGTGGCTGCAGCTTCAGGTGGGGTTTGGAAAACCACTGACAATGGGCAATCCTTTACACCAATCTTTGACCATCAAGCAGCACTAGGCATTGGCGCCATGGCACTGTCCAAATCCAACAACGAAGTACTCTGGGTAGGAACAGGAGAAAATAACTCCAGTAGATCCACCTATGCAGGCGCAGGCCTCTACAAATCTGTCGATGGAGGTAAAAGCTGGCAAATGATGGGCTTACTTCACTCCCAGCACACCGGACAAATCCAAATTCACCCGACCAATCCCGATATCGTATGGGTGGGTTCCATGGGGGCTTTGTATTCCAAAAACAAGGAAAGAGGACTCTACAAAACCATAGATGGGGGCAAAACCTGGAAGAAGGTGCTCTACATTGACGACAACACGGGTATCATTGATATCAAGGTACATCCAACCAATCCCAACATCCTGCTTGCAGCTAGCTGGGAGCGATTCCGTCAGGCACATGACTTTATCGGCAATGGCAAGGGCTCTACCATCTGGAGATCAGAAGATGGAGGCGATACCTGGAAAAAGTCCGTGAATGGCTTCCCACAGGATGAGTTCGTAGGTAGAATTGGTTTTGACTTTAGCCTTTCCAGCCCAGAAGTGGTCTATGCCCTTTTGGACAACCAAGGAAAATCAGACAAGCCAGCTCCTGCTCCAAGACAGCGTGGCAATGCACAGCAGGAAGAAAATCCTTTGAAGTTGGAAGATTTTGCAAGTATGACCTTAGATCAGGCCCTGGCCTTAGAAGATAAAAAATTGGAGTCTTTTCTTCGCAGAAACCAGTTTGCGAGCAAGTACACCCCAGCAGAACTAAAGCGACAGCTAAAAACCGGAAAAATCACCACCACCCAAATTGCCAGCTACCTAGGTGGCGCGGTGGATGCAAATGCAGCCATGTTTGGTGCTCCGATCAAAGGTGCAGAAGTATATCGATCCACGGATAGTGGTAAAAACTGGTCCCTAGTATCTGAATCAGATATCAGCCAATTGTACAATTCCTATGGCTATTGGTTTGGAGAAATTCGCGTCAGCACCAGCGATGAAAACGAGATTTTTGTACTGGGTGTTCCGCTATTGGTTTCTCGAGATGGAGGAAAGAATTTTTCCCGTACCGACTCCATTGGCAGACCTCACTCCGACCATCAGGCGATGTGGATCAATCCTAAGGATAGCAAGCATATTCTTTTGGGCAACGACGGTGGATTGTATAGAAGTTACGGAGGAGGATCTCGTTGGGATCACTTGAATACGCAAATGCCGATCTCCCAGTTTTATTCCATCATGGTAGACAATGCTACGCCTTACAACATCTATGGCGGCATGCAAGACAATGGGGTATGGTATGGCAAATCCACCAATGCACCTGAGGATCCTTGGGAGTCCTTATATGGAGGTGATGGCATGGTTGTGGCGGTTGATACCCGCAATAACGACATCGTGTACACCGGTTCCCAATTTGGAAACTATGTTCGCATCAACAAAAAGACAAACGAGCGCAAGCGCATCACCCCAGGCCACGATATCGGAAAGGCTCCGAATCGTTGGAACTGGAGAACTCCAGCGGAGCTGAGCTACCACAACCAAGACATCGTCTACATGGGCTCGCAATACGTATACCAATCGCTAGACCAAGGCAATACTTGGACGACCATTTCTCCAGACTTGACCAAAAATCAAAAAAGTGGAAATGTTCCTTTTGCTACCCTATCTGTAGTGGAAGAATCTCCGCTTGAATTTGGAACACTCTATGCAGGTTCGGATGACGGCAATGTCTGGGTAACGCGCAACAATGGCGGCAGCTGGACTAACCTCAATGCTGGACTTCCTCAGGATCGCTGGGTGAGTAGTATTTCACCTTCTTCTGCCAAAGAGGGACTGGTCTACATTACGCTCAATGGCTACCGATACGATGAATTTACCACTTATGTCTACAAAAGTGAAGACTATGGAAAGACCTGGACATCCATCGCTTCCAACCTTCCAAATGAGTCAGTAAACATCATCATTGAAGACCCTAAAATGGCCAACATCCTGTATTTGGGAACCGACCATGGACTGTATGTAAGTTTGGATACAGGGAAAAACTGGAATCTATTCCAAGGCCAAATCCCGAATGTAGCCATCTACGACATGGTGATTCAAGAACGCGAAAATCACCTAGTGATCGGTACGCACGGCCGAAGTGTCTATGTAGTGGATCTGAAACCAATCCACAAGTGGGCTACTCCAGGACCTTTAGTGATGGAAACAAAATAAACAACCTTTCAAAAAAAAAGCCCTTCCAAAATAATTTGGAAGGGCTTTTTTATTTTTACAAACTTGAATACTGAGTCGGGTTATTCAACTAGATGCATTTCCGCTTCCTACCAGTTTCAAAAAAATTAAGGTTCGTGAACAGTCTGCTATGGATTATTTTCAGTCGTTTACGTTACCTCTTGATCGTGGAGAATTCCATTAAAACAAATTAAACGCTACAGAAAGCACCCATTGATTGAGTCGATTGTCCGCGG
>CANGUK010000085.1 GCA_947457095.1 Cyclobacteriaceae bacterium | reverse complement strand
TAAATACATTATATAATTCTAAAATCAATTCTTAACCGCTTTTTAAAACAAAGACTATTTTGAAAACAACGAATTAAAGAAAGTAATTCCTTAAAAAAGACCTTATTTTTTGCGATTTCTTCAATTAAAGTCCCATTTAGTTCGATTAATCGAACCATTTGAACCGAAATCTCTTCGATTGAGCAATTCAAATCATCAGGCGATCTAAATTGATCGCCAAATTTTCTGTGGTTTTGAAGCAAAAGAATGATTTTTAGCTCCGAAATAGTTTTTAGGTAACTAGAGAAAAAATGTTAGCAGCGATTATCACTGACAACTCGAGCTATTGGTCCATACTTTTTTGGTTGCCAACCCCATCAAATACAGCTCTTTGCTAGGTATTTTTACCAAATCACCCCACAAATGACCAAATCTGGCCCGGGGTAATGCAGTAATCCAAGGGGATATCGTGAGGCTCTACAGGAATACGCTCCTCAGGGGCAAAAAAGCTCAACCCTAACTTTAGAACAGGTTGGTCCAAACTAGCCAAAAAGCGATCGTAAAATCCTTTTCCAAATCCCAAGCGATGCCCAGATTTGTCGTAGGCAAGTAGCGGAACAAACACAACCTGAATCTTGGTAGAAGTTACACGCACGGATTCCTGAGGCACAGGAATCCCCCACTCATCTAGAAAAAAGGCGGCGTCTGGAGGAAGTTGGAGCGTATCCAATCGGTTCTCATCCCGATTCACCTGAGAGGTGAAGAGCGTCTTGTCTTGCTGCTCCAATAGTTGCTGTATATAAAAGGTGTTGACCTCATTGAATTTGGCAATGGGAAAAAACAAATGGAAATGCGTAAGGCCTTCCTGACCTTCAAGCCAATTCCCTAGCTGCTTGGTGATTTTTCGAGACAGGTCATTTACTTCATCCCCGCTAAGCTGCTTTCGCAGTTGTCGGTAATCCTGCCGGAGTTCGTTTTTTGTTTTCATTCTAGAGAAAGTACTTGCATGCTGAAATCTAACGGATCAAAACAAGCCATCAACTCTTCCAGCAAGGCTGGATGATCCAAGTAAAACTGCATAAAATTAACTACGCGCTCCTGAGGGCTACCCCCTGGAGTCAAAAATTCAAAAACAGTCTGCGCACGAAGCAACTCTACTTCTAGTCTTCGCTCCTCTGCTTTGCGAAGCTTTGCCCCCATTTGCTCGAGTATCTTAAGGCTACGCACCTCTCCCGCAGCAAAGGCCTTTGGTAATCCTGCATCCAAGGCGCTGGATTGATTGGCCAGGTCTTTGAATACTTGGGATACTTGGTCCTTGGCTCCAGTTAATGTAAAATCAAAACTGGAGGAGGCCTGAACGAATGCTTTCTTCCAATCGGCAAACTTTTGGAATAGCTGTTCTGGAGTCCATTCCAACTGGGCTATCTTTTTTTGTATCGGAGTGGAAAGCAGGACTGCAAAATTTCTCGGCAACAACACTGGGAATGGCAAAGAGAACAAATCAAATACTCCTTTCAACTGTAGCCAGTAGACGACCTCTGCAGGGCCACCCAAGTAGCCCAAATTCGGGAGAATTAGTTCTTGGTAAACCGGCCGCAGGACTACATTGGGGCTAAAACGTTCGGGATTTTCCTGGAGCAGGGCTTTAATTTCATCCGCCGTAAACCGCAGGTTGGTATTCACCACTACGTACTCTTCCCCTTCATGCTCGATACGCTCACGAATTCCTTTCTCCAAATAAAAGAGGTTGATTGGTCTTGGGTAAATCTGTGAATCGTATCCCAATTGCTCCAAGGCTTGGGTACTCGCTTGCGCTGCAGCAAAAGGCTTTTGTTCAAAAAGATCCGAAGCCATCACCTCCACAAATTCCCGTTTTAGGCGGGCATCATTGGCATCTAGGACTACCAATCCTTTTTCTCCAAAAAGCGCATTGACATAGGCTCGAACCGCCTCAGCCAAGGTAGCACTCTTGGAATAGGCCTCCTGGAAGACGGGAGGAGCAAAACCCAAGCCCTTCAAGAAAGTTTGGAAAGAAGCATCCAGTTCAAAATCTCCTACCGCACCAGATTGGTCTGTTTCCCAGCGGTAGGTAGTTCCATCTAATTTGAAATAGTTGATCTCTGCAGCATCGTGATCTTCACTTGCCATCCAATAGACCGGCACAAAGCGGTAATCTGGATAACGCTCCTGCAAGCGCTGAGCCAAGTTGATTGTAGAAATCAACTTGTAGATAAAGTAAAGCGGCCCAGTAAAAAGATTCAGCTGGTGTCCGGTAGTTACGGTGAAGGTCTTTTCCTCACGCAAAGCATGAATGTGCTGCTCCACAGCAGGTGAAATTGGTAGCCCCGCATACTGACTTTCCAAAACCTCCACTAGGATTTGACGCTTGCCCGTAGAAAACTCTTTGGCCTGGATTGCATCCCCAAAGCCTTCCAAATTCGGCAAATGGGCATAAAAGGAACGAAGTGACTCCTTGCCCTCCAGGTAATCCAGAAAAAAAGTGGAAAACTGACCTGTTTTTTTCAGATCTACACAGTGTTTTTTCATCGGGGTGATTGAGAAGTCTGCATCGGTACGCTAACTTAGCGAAGCGGTGCAAAGTTCGTTCTTTTTTGTAAAAATCAGGACTTCTTACATCAAAGGCAAAAAACAAATTTTGAAATAGCCATCAGAAATAGCTTTGGCAAAGCCCATCCACCCATTTATTCAAATTAGCAGCCCCACAACGCATGTTTGACTACCACCGATTTTTTTTGGACAATGGCCTAGAAGTCATCGTTCATGAGGATTCAAGTTCCAAGATCGCAGTATTCAATTTGCTGTATAAGGTAGGCTCCCGATTTGAGCAACCCGGGAAAACTGGGTTGGCACACTTTTTTGAACACCTCATGTTTGGAAGCTCGGCGCATGTTCCTGAATTTGACCGGGAACTCGAGCGTGTGGGCGGCTCTTGCAATGCCTTTACCAGCCCAGACATCACCAACTACTACATGACTCTGCCTTCCAACAATCTGGAAACGGCATTTTGGCTTGAATCAGACCGCATGGCCCACCTCAGCCTTACGGAGAAAACCATCGAAACCCAACGAAAAGTTGTGCTTGAAGAATACAAGCAACGCTACCTCAGTCCACCTTATGGCGATGTGTGGCATCACTTACGCAAACTAGCCTACACTACCCACCCCTACCGCTGGCCGACCATTGGCGAAAATTTGGGAGATATTGAAGGATATACTCGGGAGATGATCTGGGAATTTTATAAGGAGCATTACCATCCAAGCAATGCCATTCTCGTGGTGGCAGGCGATGTCACCCAAAAAGAAGTGGCCCGCCTGGCACAAAAATGGTTTGGACCCATTCCTTCCAAGCCTAAAAAAATGGTATCCATCGTATCCGAACCTGCCCAAACGGAAAAGCGAAACTTAGCCATCCAAGCAAAGGTACCCACCGACGCGCTTTACAAAACTTACAAAATGCCGGCCAAGGGAACCGAAGGGTATTTGGAGGCAGACTTGCTCAGTGACTTGTTGGGCGGAGGCAAATCCTCTCCCCTAGAGCAGCAATTGGTGAAGAATGGAAAAATCTTTGCTTCAGTTGGCGCCTACATTACTGGCTCGGTGGATCCAGGACTGCTCGTATTTTCTGGAAAGATGGAACAAGGAGTGGGTGCAAAAGAAGCAGAAGCAGCATTAGATGCCCTGTTAAATGAGTTTCTGCAAAAAGAGATCTCGGATTCCTCCCTCCAAAAAATCAAGAATCAGTCCGAGGCGATGAAGACCTACGAATCCATTCAATTGCTCAATCGAGCCATGAATTTGGCCTACTATGCACATTTAGGTGATCCTGCCTTATATTGGCAAGAATTTGAACAAAAGGCCTCCTGCCAAGCGGAACAGCTTTCTACTTGGGCCAAGCAATTGCTGCAGGAGGATCAAGCTTCAGTTTTGTACTACCAATCAACTACCTCATGACACCATTTCGAATAGGCTTTGGCTACGATGTACATCAGTTGAGTGAAACCCATGAATTTTGGTTGGGAGGCATTCGTGTTCCCCACAACAAAGGTGCCGTGGGCCATTCGGATGCCGATGTGCTCATCCACGTGATTTGCGATGCCCTCCTTGGAGCAGCCAACATGCGAAACATTGGGTACCACTTCTCAGATAAGGACCCTAAATACAAGGGAATCGATAGCAAACTCCTACTAAAAGAGGTGATGGGGATGATTCGTGGAGCAGGCTATGAAGTTGGAAACTTAGACAGCACGGTTTGCTTACAAGTTCCCAAGCTCAATCCACACATTCCAGACATGAAGACCTGCCTAGCAGCAGTGATGGGGATCGATGAAGATGCGATATCAATCAAGGCCACGACTTCTGAGCACTTGGGATTTGTAGGAAGAGAAGAAGGCATATCCGCCTATTGCACCGCATTGATTTACAAAGTATGAGCCAACCCAAGGTAAAAATTATCACCACCGAGGACGGTTCCCACTCGGTTTACCACGAGGAGCTCCAAGAAACCTACCACAGCTTTCATGGTGCCTACCGCGAATCCATCCACGTATTCATGTTGTACGGACTGGATGCTTGGCTGAACCGGAATCCTCGCAAATTTCCCATCCGCGTCTTTGAAGTTGGATTTGGCACCGGGCTCAATGCCTGGCTCGCATTGGTTTGGGCCGAGCAAAATCAAGTGCCCGTCCTCTACCACAGCATCGAACCTTTTCCGCTGCCCGCTGAAGTATATTCCCAGCTCAATTATACCGAGCACGACCATGGGATCTGGCATTACCATAAGTATTTTCAAGCGCTGCACGAACTCCCATGGAACGAGGGAGGGCCTGTTTCCGAGTATTTCAATTTCAAGAAGGACCTCTCCACGCTAGAAGAGGCTGATTTGTATCCTGCTGATATCGTGTTTTATGATGCGTTTGCTCCCAGCAAGCAGCCTGAACTCTGGAAGAGAGAGACCTTGGCACCTGTAGTGGATGCCATGCGGCCAGGAGGGGTATTTACCACCTACTGCGCTATGGGTCAATTGAAACGGGATTTAAAGGATTTGGGACTCGAGGTAGAAACCCTGCCTGGCCCTCCAGGCAAAAAAGAAATGACGCGCGCTTGGAAGGCTAATTAGTGATTATTTAAACCGATGTACAAGGTACCAAGTACCTGCCTGCGGCAGGCAGGCGAAGTACAAAGTAGAAGTAAGAAATACGGTATTCGTGAATCATAAGAATCTCGTATCCCAACGAATAAAATCTTGTCTGCCTGCCCTCCGCAGCGGGCATCTCGGCTCTTACTTCTCGAAGAGTCTTGGTACTTGAGAATAATTACTCGCCCGCCGCGGCGGGTAATGTCGACCGCTAAACGCTGAATATCGAAGGAAGAAGTGGGGAAACATAATTTTCCCCTTTGCGTCTTAGCGCCTTTGCGCGCTTATTTTATCTCGCAAAGACGCGAAGCCTGCCTACGGTAGGTAGGCCGCAAAGAAAAAGAAATACGATGCGCCTACCCGCCGCGGCGGGCAAGCTCGGAGAAACAGGGATTCGCAGCATTATTTCAGGAAGCCTACCGCAGGCAGGTACTTAGTTCTTTGTACAATCTTTATACTACTTTCCTAACGTGGACTGATAGATAGCCCTTGACTAGTTTTTTAACCGTGCAATTGGCGTTCTAGCTCCTTTGGTCACTTGACCGAGCTCGCATAGAATCTCTGCGTCCAGGGGCAGATACAAGTCCACTCGGGAACCAAATTTGATAAAGCCAAACTCTTCACCTTGCTCGAGCGCTGAACCTTTGTCCACATACCATTTGATTCGTCGAGCTAAGGCTCCGGCAATTTGACGGATCATCATCGTATTTCCCTTTGCATCACGAAGCACCATGGATGTGCGCTCGTTTTCCGTACTTGACTTGGGATGCCAGGCCACTAGGTATTTGCCAGGGTGGTATTTGAAATAGTCTACTGTGCCCTGAATCGGGGATCGATTCACGTGGACATTGATGGGAGACATAAATATGGATACTTGCTTGCGCTTCTCCTTGAGGTATTCGTCCTCAAAAGCCTCCTCAATTACCACTACTTTTCCATCTGCAGGAGCAAAGACAATTCCTTCCTCTTGAGGCGCCTCGAAAATTGGATTTCTAAAAAATTGAAGAATAATCAAATAAAGAAGAATGCTTACACCCAATGAAAGGTTGAAGAGCAGCCTTTCTTCTGGAAGAAAGTAGTAGAGCAAATAGTTGGCAAGTGAAAGCACTAAGAGCATCCAAAACAAGAGGGTTCTTCCTTCTTTATGTATTGTCATCATATCCAGCTGATTAATGCCTCGACACCATCCTAAAATAGAGCCAAGGCGCGAATCCCTTGCATGAAAAAGGGCGTGAAGAATTTCTCCACGCCCAAAGTTATCATTTTTTAGGAAAAATCGAATTAGAACCCTCCACGATAGGTGTAGGTTTGTGCTACTTTGTCGATCGCAACGATGTATGCAGCGATACGCATCGGCACATTGTACTTGATGGAAGCCTGATACACATTGTCAAACGCATCTTTCATAATTCGGTCTGAGCGTCTATTCACACGATCGGCAGTCCACTTGTAGCCCAATCGGTTTTGAACCCACTCAAAATAGGAAACGGTAACCCCACCGGCATTCGCCAAAATATCAGGCACCGCCATAATTCCTTTTTCATTTAAAATCGCATCTGCCTTGGCCGAGGTAGGTCCGTTAGCACCTTCTACGATCAATTTTGCTTTGATCTGGTCCGCATTGGCGATGGTGATCACATCCTCCACTGCAGCAGGTACCAATACATCCACTTGCAAGGTGAGTAGATCTCCGGCATTCTCCAGCTTATCTCCACCTGCATAGCCTTCCAAAGTGCCATTGTTGCCATCACGGTAAGCAATAGCCTCTACGACATTGATGCCTTTCTCATTGTAAAAAGCGCCTGTATGATCAGAAATAGCTACTACTTTCAGTCCTCTTTCTTCCAAGAGACGAGCGGCCCAGCTGCCCACGTTTCCAAATCCCTGCACCGCACAAGTAGCCGTGAATGGATTGATTTTCAATTTTTGCATCGCAGCAAGTGCGGACACCATTACTCCACGACCTGTGGCTTCGGTTCGTCCCAATGAACCGCCCAAAACCAAGGGCTTGCCCGTTACTACGGCAGGAATGGTCATCCCATGTGCCTTGGAGTATTCGTCCATGAGCCAGGCCATTTCTCGAGGTCCTGTACCCATATCTGGAGCAGGAATGTCCTTATCCGGACCAAAAACATCAATCATCGCCATCGTGTACGCACGAACTAGACGTTCGATCTCTCCTTTGGACATTTCGCGTGGATTACAGCGCACACCACCTTTACCTCCACCGTAGGGAATATCTACTACAGCACACTTCCAGGTCATCCAAGCGGCTAGTGCCCGTACCTCATCCAAATGCACATCTGGAGCGAAGCGAATCCCTCCTTTGGCAGGTCCTAAAATATTGGAATGGATAACACGAATACCCTCAAAAACTTGAATTTTCCCATTATCCATCGTGATGGGTAGGGAGACAATCACCTGCTTGGCAGGATTCTTTAGCACATTGTATACTTCATCGGAAAGCCCGAGTTTCTCGGCTGCGATGTTGAATCTCTCCATCATGGACTCCAAAGGATTCTCTCTATCCTTTATCGGTGCCGGTTCTATGTAAGCCATATTGGGTTGTTAAGTAGTAAACTGGATAGCAAATTTAAGCAGATTTTTAATTGCTCGGCTCAGAATTAACAGATTTTCAAAAATGCAGTGATGAACGGCGCCGAAAGTAACAATCCGTCAAAACGGTCCATAAACCCACCATGTCCTGGAAGCACAGATCCCGAGTCCTTGATCTCGATCGAGCGCTTAAATAGGGACTCAATCAAATCCCCATAGGTACCCGCAATAATGATGATTCCTGCAATGACTAACCACTTCCAATCTTCGAGCACTACAAAATATTGGGATAGCACAAAAGCAACCGCAATGGCTGAAAAAGCTCCGCCTAAAAAACCTTCCCATGATTTTTTGGGCGACACGCGTTCAAAGAGTTTGGTCTTTCCAAACCGCGTTCCCGCAAAATAGGCACCCGTATCACTAGCCCATAAAATCAGGAGACAGCCAACAAGAATTTCGTAATGGTATACGGCATCCACCGAAAACACCGCCAAATTCAACAGTGAAAAGGGTACAGCCACATAAAAGATCCCCAAGTATGTATATGCTACTCCAGTAAATGGTTTCTTATCCGTTTTTTTATAGAGTTTGATAAAGAAGGTCAAAGAAACTAGCGGAAAAATCAGGTATAAGTATTCGTGGGGCAAACGCTCCTTCTCGACCATGAAGGTGAGTGCAAAAATCAAAAGGCCCAGGATCGTGCCAAAACTCTTCAATGGAAGCATCCCATCTAGGCCAGAAAGTTTGTAAAATTCCATTTGAGAGAATCCCAAAATTCCAGCAAAAATCAAAAAATACGTCCAATCGGAATAGATGATTGCTGCCAAGACCAGCACCCCACCCACCAAAGCCGTAATGGCCCGCTGTGCCAGATTGCTGTACTTATTGATATTAAAACGTGATCTCATGCTGAATCAGTTGAAGTGCGTAAAGCGTTTGTTCTGTGGGAACAAGCACCTCATAGGTACCCGTAACCTGATAGATGGATTCTTTTTTATTTAATACAAATGCAGTCAGCCCTTTGTCTTCCAAAACTCCCTTCACAATTTCTACTCGAATTTGATTTTGATCCTCAAACACTTTGGTCCAGTTTTTCATCCTTTCCCCGATTGACTTTTTTAAAGTAAAGGAATCCGAGGATAAGAACCAAAAAACCAACAATCGCTCCTGGATAAGAAACGGTATCAGTGGCTTGAACATCCAGGTCAATAAAACCTTTGTTGGCTCCGTAAACTAGCAATAGCGTCAGTGCATTGTTGAGAATATGGCCCAGGATTGGATAAAACAAGCTCCCTGTGTAATGGTAGAGGTACCCAAAAAGCGCCCCTAAAAATACCCTCGGGAGAAAGCCGAAGAATTGAGCATGAATGGCTGAGAAAATGAAGGCCGTCACCCAAATTCCCCAATGTGGAGACCGAAAGTATCCTTGCATTTTGGGCTGAATCAAGCCCCTAAAGAATAGTTCCTCACCCACGCCTGCAAATACGCCTATGACCAAAATCCCGGTGAGCAACTCTGGGATGGATTGAAAATCTGTTAAAAACTGGGTGAGCTCCATGAGCTGCGTTTCCATGTCACGCATCCATTGCTCGACTCCCGAAAGAAATTCTGGGAGAACCAAATGTGAATTCCAGTACATCAGGAGCCCGTTGAAAAGCATTCCACCAACTGTCATTGCAGTCACCAAGGCCATATTTTTTCCATTTACCCGGGATAGCTGCTTGGTCCAGTTTAAATCTGCTTTTTCTAAAAATCGAACAACAATCCAAGTGGCAGCCCAAAATCCAAGTCCAGAACCAACTCCCTGCGTAAATAACAAGGCCATGCGTCCGTTGGGGATGTCGTAATTGCCAGCCACTAAACTCATCAGGTCTTCCATGCTTACCTGAAACAAAAATGGAACAAGGGCTATAGAAATGCCCTGAAGCAGCACTAAGGTTCCAAATGCCACTAAAGTGATGACTACCAGTGACAATAACCAGTTCTTTCGGGTGGCTATTTCAGCCTGAGTTTCGTAAATCTCCATAATTGGGCTAAATTTACACGAAATTTAGAATGTCAAGTGGTAAAGATTGGAAATATAGCGTTGGGAGACTTCCCACTCCTGCTCGCCCCCATGGAAGATGTGAGTGACCCTCCTTTTCGTGCGGTATGCAAGCAAAACGGTGCTGATTTGATGTACACGGAGTTTATTAGTTCCGAAGGACTCATTCGCGACGCAGCCAAAAGCGTGCAAAAACTGGATGTTTACGACTACGAACGTCCCGTTGGCATCCAGATTTTTGGAGCAGAAATTGAATCCATGCGTGAGGCTGCTGCAATCGCAGAAGCTGCTGGACCAGACATTTTGGACATCAACTACGGATGCCCTGTACACAAGGTAGCCTGCAAGGGTGCCGGTGCAGGCATCTTGCTGGACATTGACAAGATGGTTTCGATGACCGCAGAGATCGTAAAGCGAGTCAACTTACCTGTGACTGTAAAAACTAGGCTGGGTTGGAGTCAGGATACGATTCGGATTGTGGAAGTAGCCGAGCGTCTACAGGACGTAGGCATTCAAGCCATCTCCATCCATGCCCGTACGCGCCAGCAAATGTACAAGGGAGAGGCCGATTGGTCTTACCTGAATCTTGTCAAAGAGAACCCTAGACTCCATATTCCTGTTTTTGGAAATGGCGATATCGACAGCCCCGAAAAAGCGGCTGAGTACCGTGCCAAATACAATGTGGACGGCATGATGGTAGGCAGAGCCTCTATCGGATACCCTTGGATCTTCAACGAAATCAAGCATTTCTTCGCTACTGGCGAAAAACTCGCTGCGCCTGACCTAACGGAACGCATAGCAGTAACCAAAAAACACCTCGATTTTTCCATCGAATGGAAAGGTGAAAAGCAGGGGATTTTGGAAATGCGCAGGCATTACACAAACTACTTTAGGGGTATGCCCAATTTCAAACCATTCCGCACAGAGATGGTTACAGCAGAGCGTTATGCTGAAGTTTTATCCATTTTGGATCGGGTACAAGAAACGTATGCCGATTACGAATTTCAACCCCTCTAAGAACCGATTATCCTTTTTCCCCGGAATTAGGGATTATCTCAGTTCAAAATAAGTTTCTTTGCCTCCAAAACCCCAGGAATGTCCACTCCTACCTCTGAAAATTCGCTCAAAAATTGGTCCCTACTGGTGATCCTGACCTTGATCTGGGGGAGCTCCTT
>CANGUK010000084.1 GCA_947457095.1 Cyclobacteriaceae bacterium | reverse complement strand
TCCCCAGGTCTGAGAATTTGATTGTGTTTTCCATTATGTTGTCCTTACTTTTTCTTGCCATGGTATCCTAAATCCCAGACAAGCAACAGCAAGGACTCACGGCATGAAAAATAGCTATGTCAAAATTGACGCTGCAAAAGTAGGTAGAAATATTTTGTAAACCAAGGGTTGACCCGAAGTTTTTAGAATAATCTGTAAAAAACGGGGGCTTAGCCCGAAATATATTTGGTGGTAGCAGACTGTGCATTGTACTAAGTACCAAGTACCAAGTACCAAGTAGGAATTTGTAGTAGCAGTCAAATTCTGCCTACTTGCCTCAAAAGAAGTACGAAGTACGAAAGACGGGATGAATAAATATCGAATACCCAACGCTGAGTGCAGAATGCTGAACTGGTAAATTTTACTTCGGGCAATTTTTTGTGTCTTGCTACTAGATACTTGCTACTGCTTACAAAAACGACCGATCCTCCGTTGCTTCTTCGGTCATTTTTTCTGCTAGATCCTTGCCCAAGTAGCGATCAATCAGGCCATGGGCAGCATAGAGCACAGGTGTAAGTGCCAGGGCGACAGTAAACTTGTACACGTAGTTGATCAAACCCACAGCAGCGATCTGGGGTAGGGACCAGTTGCCAAATACATAGAAAGCGATACCCAGCACTACAAAGGAATCGATAAACTGAGACACGAGTGTAGATCCGGTGGCACGTAGCCAGATCATTTTTGGACCTGTGACCGCGCGCAGCTTTTGAAAGACAAACACATCTATCAGCTGTCCAAGCAAAAAAGCGGTGAGAGAACCCACAATAATACCCAATCCCTGTCTAAAAATAGTATTAAAGGCATAGTTGATGTCAAAGCCGCTTCCATCGGGCATGCTGGCATTCACTTGCATCCAGAAGTCTGCTGGAGCCAGTGCGGTCACCAAGCTAATGATCACAAAAACATAGGTAATCAATCCTGCGGTAAGGAAACTGATTTTCCGTACCCCTTTTTTTCCAAAATACTCGTTGATTAGGTCGGTGGTGATGAAGACCACCGGCCAGATTACTGCGCCCGCAGTGAGGTTGAAATCCAGCACAAACTCCCCAAAGAAAGTCCATTGAACGGGTTCAAATCCGAGAGTACGCTCTCCAGAAAAGATCTTTACTCCAATGATCTCAGCAAGGATGGCATTGGTCAGGAAGATGGCTCCTAGGATTACAAAGAGGTTGGTCTTGCGACCTTGGGCAGACTCATGCATGGGCTGTAGGGATGGGGTAGGTGATGCCTTCTTCACTTAAGCAGGAATTTGGGAAAATGGTTTGCGCTTCCGCCAACAAATCACTTAAATCTGGGTATCGGGTCGAGAAATGACCCAAAAGCAATTTTTTGGCTCCACTGAGTTTTGCGATTTGAGCAGCTTGCTTTGCGGTGCAATGGTAGGTTTCCGCTGCGCGTTGCTGATCTGCTTCCATAAAGGTAGCCTCGTGGTACAGCAGGTCCACTCCAGCAATGTAGGTGGTTAAATCTGGACTGAATCCGGTATCCGAACAAAATGCATAGCTGCGCAAAGGTGGATGCGGATGGCAGTAGTCGACCACCTCAAAAGAGCTACCGTCACTGCCAAGGTAATCCTTTCCTTCTCGAAGGGACTGGATTGCAGCCAATGGAAGGGAATTTTCTTGGAGTTTTTCCTTGATAAGCGATCGTGGACCTTCTTTTTCCTCAATCAAGAAGCCCGTGGTAGGGATCCGGTGCTGTAAGGGGAAGCTGGAAACTCGAAATAGAGGGTGCTCGAGAAGCAGGACCTTGCCAGAAGTACTGGTTTCGGTAAACTGTAACGAATAGCTCAGTCGGGTATTGCTCCAGCGGAAATGGGTGGTAAGGATCTCGTCTAGGCCACGTGGTCCAAAGAGTTGGATGGGTTCGGTTCGCTTGGAAAGGTGGTAACTTGAGAGTAGTCCAATCAAACCCAGGTAATGGTCGCCATGGAGGTGAGATATAAAAATGGTAGAGATTTTGGAGGGCTTGGCCTTGTACTTGCGCAGTTGGAGCTGCGTGCCTTCCCCGCAATCCAGCAATAAAAACTCCTGCCCAAATCGAATGACTTGGGCAGTATGATTTCTTCCATGCATGGGGATGGAAGAGGTGTTTCCTAGAATGGTGACCTCAAATTCTGGACTCAAGCGCCCTCCTCATCTTCTCCTCCATCAATTTCATGCATAAAGACCATTTCACCAGCTTCTTCCAAGTTGGCTACGAGGCGCAATTTCTTATCGAGCATGGAGATCTTGAGCAATTTCATCACATGATCACGAACGCCAGAGATCACAAAGATGCCTCCATTTCGGCCAAATTCCCGGTCACCTACAAGTAGTGCACTCAGTCCGCTGGAATCCACATAGTTCACTTGGCTCATGTCGAGCACAAGGTTGCTGTAGCCCTCTGCATGGATGGTCAAGAGTTCAGACTTTAGCTTAGGAGCCAATAGGGAGTCGATCTTTTCCTCCAAAGGGGAAAAAACCACGTACTGCTCTTTTTTATCGATGGTATATTTCATGTATGTGCTTAGTTGGCTAGGTAATCTAAAATACTTTTTTCAATTCGTGAAGCAATGTCAGTCGTTTCTGCACGGACAAAGGCTGATCCTGTAATTTTCTCAAACAACTCAATGTAGCGATCGGAAATGCTTTCTACAAGTTCATCGCTCATTTCTGGCACCACTTGACCCTCTTTTCCTTGGAATCCATTGGCTATAAGCCACTGACGGACAAATTCTTTGGACAATTGTTTTTGAGGCAATCCTTGCTTTTGGTTTTCTTCGTAGCCTTCCGCATAGAAGTAGCGGGAAGAATCTGGGGTGTGGATTTCATCGATGAGGTAGATTTTTCCATCGGCTTTGCCAAATTCATACTTGGTATCCACTAGGATCAATCCCTTTTCCTTCGCCATCTCTTGACCACGTTGGAAGAGCGCACGAGTATATTTTTCTAGAACCAGGTAATCCTCTTCGGAGACGATCCCTTTGGCCAAGATGGCTTCCCTTGAGATATCTTCGTCATGTCCCTCAGAAGCCTTTGTGGTAGGTGTGATGATTGGGGTAGGAAAGGCATCGTTTTCTTTCAATCCCTCTGGCATGGATACGCCGCAGATCACTCGCTTGCCCAAGGCATATTCCCGAGCGGCATGTCCAGCAAGGTAGCCACGGATCACCATTTCAACCTTGAAGGGCTCACAGCGTTTGCCAATGGTTACGCTAGGGTCGGGAGTCGCCGTTACCCAATTAGGTACCAAATCTGCAGTGGCTTTTAGGAAGCCTGCAGCAATTTGATTCAGTACTTGCCCTTTGTATGGGATGGCCCGAGGAAGGACCACGTCAAAGGCAGAGATTCGATCGGAAGCCACGACCACAAGTTCCTTTTCAAACATGTATACGTCGCGCACTTTTCCCTTGTAAAAGCCTTTCTGTCCAGGAAAGGAAAAATGAGTTTCTTTGATGGCTTTGCTCATGAAGAATTCGTTTGGGCAAAAATAGAAAAATCGATTTGGCTAGCGGTGAACTTGCCTGTTATTTATTGATTTTATTTCCAAGCTCGTAGGTTTCCGTTCGTTCTAGGATACCATTCGTATCATAGAATTCTCGGACTCCATTTAATCTACCTTTATTAAATCTTCTGATTTCTTGGGTTTTACCTGTTTCGGAATAAAGTATCACTTCTCCTTCTTCCAAGTCATTGAGGAAGGGGATGCTGGAGGAGAGTTGTCCGGAGGGATAGTAATTTTCCTCCTTGAGTTTGGCTCCTTTTTTGGAAAAAAACTCCTTTCGCTGAAGGCTACCTGATTCGTAGTAGCTGATGCTTGGGCTGATGGGAATTCCTTTGTCAAAGGTTGTTTTTTGTTTGAGTGCACCTTCCGGATAGTAGCTGAGAAGTTCTCCTTCTGGACCCCCCTTTTTGAAGGTGCCTATGCGTTCAGGCTTTCCATTGGGATGCTGTAGCAGATAGGGACCATCCATTGCGCCGTAGCTGAAGAAAAGCCGGGAGCGCAAGCTGCCATCTGGGAAAAAACTTTCTTCCTTTCCATTGAGCACACCTCGCTCGTAATTTCCTTGGTACTGCAGAGAACCTGATTCGTTGTATTCTTCGCGTATTCCGTGAAACTGGCCCGCCAAATAGCCGATTTTGGATTCTATGGAACCGTTTGGATAGTAGCGGATTGAGATTCCTTCAGGTTTATTGGCTTTGAATGGGGTCTTTTCAGATAGCGTACCATCTTCTAAATAGGAAAGAACCTCACCTTCGAGTTGATTGGCTAGGAAATTTGAGCGCTGGCGAAGGGTACCATCGGAGTAAAAAGACAAGGCTTCTCCTTCGCGCTGGTTGTTTTGAAAGGTGATTTGGCGCAGTGTGTCACCTGTTTCCGGATCTAAATCATAGAAAATTCCATGGCGTTGGTCATTTTTGAGGTTGCCAATCACGACCAATTTTCCTTCCAAATCGTAGCGCTTGACAGGACCATTTGCTTTCCCATTGACAAAGAGCACTACTTCTTTGACCTTAAGCGTATCCTCAGCATGGTAGGTCCGCAACGTATCTTGACCAAAGGTCAAAAATGAAAAAGAACTAAGGATTAAGGTAAAGATTATGGATTTAAACATGGAAAATTTCTGGTGTATGGATGCGAAACCCAAGGTTTTACCAGGCTTAAGGTTTCTGTGATCGAAAATTACAAAGAAGCAAATTCAACTCCACATCCCTTGCAGTATTTAGTTGGGATGGACTAACTTTGAAGCTCCAAACTCATATTCCGTATGCGCTACGCTACTTGTCTTGCCTTAATTGCAGTTGTTGCTTTGTTGTCCTGTTCATCCAAACCGGAAGTCACCTTTAAAAATTACGAGGGAGAGATTTTTGGCACGTATTACCGTATTCAGGTAGGCGATGGATCTAAGGATTACCAAGCCAAGTTTGATTCGGTATTTGCCTTAATTAACGCCGCTTCCAACTCTTATATTCAGGAATCTGAGGTTTCGGATTTTAATGCAAGCGGGATTTTGATGAATCCCTCCTTTACTTTTCGAGAAATGCTTGATTCGTGTAAAAAGTACCATGTCCAAAGCCAAGGCTATTTCGAGCCCACCCTTTATCCTCTCATTAAGGCTTGGGGTTTTTCTTTTGAGGAGCGAGAGCAGATGGATTCCAGCAAAGTTGCTGCTTTGAAGTCCTTGATGGGCTTTGAATCTCAGGTGCAGGTGACGGACACTAGTTATGCAGCAGCCCAAACCGGGGTCATGTTAGACATCACTGGGCTAGGAGAGGGCTATGCCATCGACAAGCTTGCCGAGGTATTGGATCAGGCAGGCGTGGCCAACTACCTGGTAGAGATCGGAGGCGAGATGAAGGGCAAAGGGCAGAATCCAAATGGAGAAACCTGGACCATCGGCATCGAAGATCCCGCACAAGCTGAATTGGGAGTGACCAATACCATGCTTACCAAGGTGACCCTAAATGGATTGGCTTTGAGTAGTTCGGGAAACTACCGAAAATTTTACATCGATGAGCAGGGCAATCGCCGGTCACATTTGATAGACCCGAAAACAGGATTTCCTGTAAGCCATTCCATGGTGTCCGTATCGGTATTGGCTACTTCTGCTACGCAAGCCGATGCTTTGGCTACAGCATTTATGGCCATGGGACCTGTGCAGGCTAAGGCCTTGGCCGAAAGCCTTCCTGGCGTAGAAGCAATGTTTGTATTGGCAGAAAAACACCTGCTTCGCATGGAATTCACTTCGGGTTTTCCCCAGGAGCAAAATCCAGCCAAAAAATAACCATTCGCGCAAAGCCTGCATACCAGAAGCAGGAAGCAAATGGTAGAGTTTTTATATTTTTCTACTTGATTCGAACCTTAAAACTTAGGATTTCGTAGGGTAAAGGAACTCCAATTCCAAGGAGTTTTGGGGAATTGAATACCATTACTGAACTGTCAACGGATTTTTTTTATTCTATTTTTTAAACCTGTTATGAAAGACGAACTAGTTCTTTACCGATTGGATCAAGTTGCTGAGCAAGTGGAAATCGGGATATTTAAAAGAAAGAACCGACTACTGGATCACGGCAAGATAAATCTTCCAGCTGTTACCCAACCCTCAAGGACTAACTTTTTTTCAGGTTAATTATCAGCTAAAGTGGTATGTTCCAAAATGGAACATACCACTTTAAAGCGCGTATGGGCCTAAAAAACCAAAAACATAGGATAAAATACTAGGCTTTGGAGTTGGTATTGGTACTGGGATGTCAGGTGAATTTGTGCCGAGTTATCCAGTTTTTTAGTTGCCCATCCCTTGCGCGAAGTAAGAATCTATTCCTTGCTGATTTTTTAACTTAAATTTTTATACGGATATGAGAGACGAACTTGTTTTATACCGATTGGATGAACTTGCTGAGCATGTTGAGGTCAGAATTGATGAAAAAAGAGAAACTATTTGGCTTACCCAGCAGCAAATAGCAGATCTATTTGGGACCAAACGGCCGGCAATCACAAAGCATTTAAGTGCCATTTTTTATGCTGGTGAATTAGACGAAGAAGTGGTTAGTTCCATTTTGGAACATACCACTCTACACGGCGCATTGACCCAAAAAACCCAAAAAACAAGAGTAAAGTACTATTCTTTGGATGCGGTCCTAGCAGTGGGATATCGGGTGAATTCGGGCCGTGCCACACAGTTTCGAATTTGGGCCACTCGAGTATTAAAAGATTACTTACTGAAAGGCTACGTGATCAACAATCGAATGAACCGAATGGAAGATCGAATGGAGGCTATTGGCGCTCAAGTAAACCAGCTGGAACTGCAGCTCAATACTCATTTAATTCCTACTCAGGGCGTTTTTTTTGAGGGCGAAGTGTTTGATGCCTATGTCCTGATTTCAAAAATCATTTGCAGTGCCAAAAAATCCATCGTGCTGATTGATAATTATGTGGACGAAAGCGTACTCGTGCATTTGAGCAAAAGACAGGAGAATGTAGCTGTAACGCTTCTCACCAAAACCCTTAGCAATCAACTTCTACTAGATGTGGAAAAAGCCAATGCACAATACCCGCCAATTCAAGTAAAGCTGTTTACCCAAAGTCATGACCGGTTTGTTATCCTCGATCAAACAGAAATCTACCACTTGGGTGCTTCTCTCAAAGACTTGGGGAGAAAATGGTTTGCTTTTTCCAAATTAGATCAACGCTCGGTACAATCCATGTTGACCTCGATTAAGGAAGTGCTGTGAAGAGGTTACCTCTTTGTCTCCCGCTTAACGCATGCATCCATTCAGGCAAATCCATAACTAAGTTGCTAATCCCCTTTGGTAGAAATCAAACAATCCCTTATGCTTCTCAGCGAAAATTCCTTTAGTTACATCTTCTCAATCACAATCGCAGAAGCGCCACCGCCACCATTGCAGATGCCTGCCACCCCGATGCTGCCACCTTTTTTGTGAAGCACGGTGCACAAGGTGCTGATGATTCGTGCTCCAGAAGCGCCTAGGGGATGTCCTAGAGATACCGCACCACCAAAGACATTCAATCGATCATTGTCTAAGTTTAGTTCCCGCTGGTTTGCGAGTGCTACAGCAGCAAAAGCTTCGTTGATTTCATAGTATGAAACTTCCTCAGCAGTTACCCCTGCATGTTTCAAAGCCTTAGGTATAGCCAAGGCAGGTGCCGTGGTAAACCATAATGGATCTGTGGCCGCATCGGCATAGCCTCTGATTTTGGCAATTGGCTTCAATCCGTACTTTTCCACCACTTCCTTGCTCACCAAAACCAAGGCGGATGCCCCATCGTTCATGGTCGAAGCATTTGCGGCGGTTACTGTGCCATTCGGATCAAATACGGGTTTGAGGGATGGGATTTTATCAAAAACTACATTCTTATATTCTTCGTCTTCGACAATCACAACCGATTCCCCTTTTCTACCCTGCAGTTCTACAGGAATGATTTCATCCGTAAATGCACCTGCGTCCCAGGCGGCTGCGGAGCGCTGGTAGGATTGGATTGCATAAGCATCTTGTTCCTCCCTGCTGATTTTCATTTCCTTGGCGGTGTTTTCGGCACAATTGCCCATGGGAAACTTGTAATACACCTCAAAAAGTCCATCACGCACCAATCCATCGCTTAGCTCTGCATTACCATACTTGTAGCCAAAGCGCGCCTTAGGCACGTAGTAGGGAACATTGGACATACTTTCCATGCCGCCTGCGATCACTACCTCATTAATACCCAATTGGATGGATTGAGCCCCGAGCATGACGGCTTTTATACCGGAAGCACATACTTTATTGATGGTGGTGCAAGGCACTTGGTAGCCAATGCCTGCGCCGATGGACGCTTGACGAGCAGGTGCTTGGCCTAGATTGGCAGAAAGCACATTGCCCATAAATACTTCATTGACAGCTTCTACAGGTACCCCAGACTTGGCCAAGGCACCTTTGATGGCGATACTTCCCAACTCGGTGGCAGTTAAGGTACTCAATTTGCCTCCAAAGCTCCCTAGGGGAGTACGAACAGCTGCGAGGATATATACTTCTTTAGTCATCTGGATTTGGGTTTAGGGAAATCAACCAAGTCGAAACACTTACCAATCTGGTAATCCTCTTTTTGGTTGTTGTGTGGCTTTCTTTTTGTTGTCTTGGATGTAGCGTAATTCCGCTGCATTGAGGGATTCTAGTATCTGCGCAGCCTGCTCGGGAGATAAATTCATCCCTTTCAGCTTTTCACGCATTGCTTCCATTTTTTTCTGGCGATCAGCGAGGTTGGCATCCATCTGGTCGTTCCCATTTTGTCCAGCCTCTTGACTTTGTTGAGATGGGTTTTCACCCTTTTGGCCTTCTTTGGCTTTGTCTTCGTTGGTTTTTTCCCCGTCTTTCTGGTCAGACTTGGAATCTTCTTTTTGGGAAGGATCCTTTTGTTGCTGATTTTGTTGGTTTTGCTGCTGTTGGTCTTGTTGCTGCTCCTGTTCTTCCTGCTGCTGCTCTTGTTCCAATTTTTCCTTGAGCGCCTTCAGTTTGGCATCGTTGGGATACTTGGCCAGGCCATCGTTGACCTCCCGGAGGGCTTGCTCCTTGGCAGTTTTGACATAGGAGCGCGCTGCTCGGTTAAAGAAGTCACCAGCAGTTTGGGCAATGGCAGCTTTCCCGAGAAGGCAGAAGCCAATCAATAGTGCACTGAATAGGATCTTAGTTTTCATTGATTTCCACCACATCTTTCAAACTTGTCATAAATTCTTGGTAAGTAGCAACTGTTTCGTCTTGCGCCAAGGCTGCTTCCAATAGGGTTAACGCTTCCTTGAACCTGAATTGTTCCACCAATCGATCGGCTTCTGCTTTTTTACGCTTCGCAAACTCCGAAGGTTCAGGAGTATTTTCGTCTTTATTTTTTCGTTCCTCGTCCCGCTTGAGCCAACGTGCAAGCAATTCATAGTTGTACCGCGCCTCCTCATTCAAGGGGTTTTGAATCAAAGCGGATTGAAATTTGCTCAGTGCAGCTTGGTAGTCCTGCTTGTTTCCCAATACTATTCCCCCTTGATTGTAGGCAAAGGATGCTAGCCGCTTATCCGTGCTTTGGCTTGCCTTGTCAAAGCTTGCTGCAGCTTCCTCCGGTTGAGAGGCGTAGTGGTAACTTAGTCCCAAGTTAAAATCCAAGGATGCAGAAGCAAGTTGAAATTCATCGACCAATACGCGGTGGTCTTTGATGGATTGCGCATATTCTGTAGCGGCATAACTTGCCGCGGCCTGATCAATGGCAGCATTCAATCGACTGACCCGCGTCCAGGAGGCGGGTAGAAACAATAAAACTAGGAAGATTCCTTTGCTCCAGCTCATCAGAGTTTGATTGTTTTGATTGGTAAAATCATATCGACCAACGCCAGTGCCAAAGCAGCAAGCAAGAAGTAAAAATACTTGTTGGAGCTAGCTTCCACTTTTCGAGTGGTGGCAATGCCGCCTTCCAAACTTTCAATAGCAGAGATCAATCCACCCATTTCCTGGGATTGATCCGAGATCTCAAAGTATTGCCCTCCCGTTTCCGCAGCAATAAATTGCATGGGTTCCCGGTTGAGCTTGGTTAGGGCAGGCTTCCCAGTATCTGGATCCATGACCAGGCCATTGCCACGTGGCATTTCTCCGCCTCGATCGGTACCGATGCCGATCGCAAACACTTTGATTCCTTCGTCCACCAACTCTTCTGCAATTCCATCCAAATCGTCTCCAAAATGCTCCCCGTCTGAAATCAACACCACAGATCTGGATTTCTTTTCTTGGCTCTGGTCATTTTGAAATCGTTCCAATGCCATTCGGAGAGGGGTGCTGAGGTCCGTACCCAAATTGGGAACCAAGCCGATAGAAAGCCCGTCGATGTAGAGGTTAGCTACAGCCTGATCGTAGGTCAAGGGGAGTTGAAGGAAAGCTTCGGTAGAGAAAATAATCAATCCCACGCGATCAGAAGGAAATGAATTCAGCAATTCCTTCAATTCAAATTGAATTCTGCGAAGTCGATTTGGCGCAATGTCCGTTGCCACCATGGACTGGGAAAGGTCGACAGCTATGAAAATGTCTTTTCCCTCTTCCTTAACTTCCTTGAAAGAATCTCCGATGGAAGGACCCGCAAAAGCAATAAGGAGTAAAATAAAATAAAGGGAACGAATGATCAGTTTGGTAAAAAGTCGCTGCTTTTCCACCTTCAACTTTCGGTTGATGGACCAAAATCGACTCAAGTATAGAAAATACAAGAGGATAAAAATCCCGGCGAGGAGAAGCGTGAGTTTGATGTCAGGGTATGCCCAAATCATGGCCTGAAATTAGGAAATAAAGCTAACTTTGAAAGCGAATTTTGGCAAAGGTGGCTTAGCTTTTCAAAAAGAATTCCAAGAATTAACAAACATTAATT
>CANGUK010000083.1 GCA_947457095.1 Cyclobacteriaceae bacterium | reverse complement strand
TCGCTCAGGCTGAAGAAGTTTTGGTCGTATTCCAAGGTCCCCATGCCTACATTTCTTCTTCTTGGTATACCCACGAAAATGTCCCCACTTGGAACTACCTAGCCGTACATGTCTATGGAAAAGTGAGGCTGATCGAAGGGGAAGAACTCATGCACCACCTCAAATCCTTGGTAGATCAGTTCGAAACAGGAAGACCGAATCGAGTGCAAGTGGAAACCATGACCCCAGGCTATTTAGATGGACAAATTCGGGCCTTGGTGGGCTTTGAATTGGAAATCACCGAAGTCCATGCCAGTGCCAAACTTTCGCAAAATCGTGACGAGGAAAACTACGAGCGGATCATTCAGCAGCTAGAGGCTAGTTCCCTCCCCGGTGACAAGGAAGTAGCTGAGGAAATGAGGAAACGAAGATCTAATAAGTAAGTTATTGTACGAAGTAGCAAGTACATTGTACGAAGTACCAAGTACAATGTACAAAGTATGAAATCCTGTTTTTAGGCGATTTCCTTAGACATTAAAGAAAATATCGAGTATCAAGAAGTTTCCCTCAGCAGCAGAATGCTGCTCCCTACTTTGTACTTCGTACTTGGTACTTTGTATTTTGTACTTAGTACTTAAACACGGACCTTCGTCGTTCCTCCGCCCTTCAAGGTGATTTCCACCGGCGCATTGGTTTTCCAGTGGCCTCCTGTAAAATCAGGGATATCGATGGAATTGGAACGGTTGGCTACAGACCACTCACTCATCGGAGTGATGCAGCTCCACAAGGCGGCATCGTACACATCCTGATCCAGTGGAAGCCCATTGCGCAAGCAATCGATCAATCTCCAGTCCATCATGAAATCCATGCCTCCATGACCTCCAATTTGCTTGGCTAGTTCGCCTACCTTTTGGACAATCTCCGGTGTGTATTTCTCTTTGAGCGCCATCATCTCATCCTCTTTCATCCAGCTGTGCCCTTTGGCTACTTTTTGCTCAGGATACTTTTGAGCATAGCCCTCGGTGCCACTCACCACATGCAAGCGAGAATAGGGACGAGGAGAAGTCACATCGTGCTGGATTACAATGCTTTTTCCGAGTTTGGTTTTGACTACACTAGTATTCATGTTGCCTCGATAGGACTTGGCAGCATAGCTATTCCAGAAGGAATCCTGCTCAGCAAGTTCCTGCGCTTTTTTCTTCATTTGAAAATCATTTGAAGACAAAGAGGTCAAGTAATCCATCTGATCTCCGCGATTGATATTCAGAATCTGACAGATGGGACCAAGTCCGTGAGTCGGATAAAGATTTCCATTTCGGAAGTTTTCTTCCAGTCTCCACATCCCCTGAAATCCCTTGTCCTTATCGAAGTTGAGCCACACCAAATCGTGGATATACGCACCCTCAACGTGCACTACATCGCCAAAAAATCCCTCTCGAGCCATTTTTAAGGTCATCAACTCAAAGAAATCGTAGCAGCAATTCTCCAACTGCATGCAATGCTTTTTGGTGCGCTCGGAAGTTTCTACCAACTGCCAGCAATCTTCTAAGGTTCTAGCAGCAGGCACCTCCACGGCAGCATGCTTGCCAGACTCCATCGCATAAACCGCCATTGGCGTATGCCATTCCCAAGGAGTAGTGATGTAAATCAAATCTAGATCGGGCCGCTCACACATTTTCTTCCATGCAAAAGGCGAACCCGAATACAATTCAGGATTATGAATGCTTCCTTCCAAAGACTTTTTTGCCTTTTCCGCACGCTCTGGAAGTAAATCACAAAGTGCTTTAATTTCAACGCCTTCAATTTTGCTCAGGCGATCTACCGCTCCAGGTCCACGCATACCCAAGCCCACAATCCCTACCCGAACAGTAGCCAGTTTAGGAGCAGCAAAGCCAGACATGTTGAACGACTGCAGTCGAGAAGCTCCATAGGATGCTTCCAAGGGCAATACCTTCATGGAATCTGCCAAGGCGCTACCTGCACCAAATAATCCTAGACCTGCAAGGCCAGTAGTCTTTAAAAATTCTCTTCTACGATTCATAGGGATATGCTTTTTTGGGTTTGCATCCCCTAGTTACTAAAAAATCAAAAAAAGTCCTTACCGCCAATCCAAAAAAGACACAATCCCTTAGTTTTCCGGAATTGCAGAGGTGCGGATGTTCTCCAAATTGATTTCAGAAAGCTTTTCCAATGCACCCTTTTCGAATAAGTATTGCATGGAATCCAAAGGAGTTTCCTTGTTTGCCGCCTTCAAATTGATGTAGTCCTGAAAGCGAATCCCTCCTACTTCGCGTGCCTCGCGAACTTCTCGCATTCGAACTCCACCCCCATCGGTATGGTAGCTGTAAGCCATGTAATCCATACGGGAATCGGCTACTCCAAACCAATACAAAAACTCATCTTCAAAGTGTTCGCCTCCACCTTCAGCCTTAAAGGTCACCTTGACCTGATGGTAATCCTTTCCCTTGATCTTCGTTTGACCAAGGTAGGTTTTGATAGCTGCTGCATCATTGAGCCCATAAGGCAAAAAAGCAAAATAAGCCACCGAATTCACCGATCGAGAAAAGGCCCCAATCCGCTCTTCAGTTAAGGTATCGATCAGCACTCCATTGACCTTTCGTGTAAAACCCGAATTAGTCAATACGTCTACTACCTGACCCGTTGAGTCGGTAAATTCCCGGCGATATTCAAAGGCTGTAGGCGATTTGAAAAGGAAATAATGCGTTCCTCTGAAATCAAAATCGATGGCAGTTTCGGCATAGCGATCACCTCCATGTGCATTGATAGCCGCATCCACGATTTGCTCTACCTCTGTTCTAGATTCACAGGAAACCCCGAAAAAAGTGAGGGAGAGCAGGCCTAAACTCAATAATACCAATTTCATAGCTGTAGTAGTTAAAACAAAATCCTTCTTATTAACGGCAATAAAGAGCCTACAATCAATACACCAATTCAAAGTTTGAATAACGGTACTCCGCCCGGAGAAACAAGCGCTTTCCAGACTCATCCACCCGCCAACTTTCTCGGGTACCGTGAAATAGCAAGTTGTCTGCCTGCTCAGTAGTCAGATCGTAGACCAAACTTCGGTGGTCTTTCAATTTTACCTCATTGCCCACCATCAGGTAGGTGGTCGGATCGAAATAGTACCACCAAGTATCTGAATCTGGTCCATAATCCACACGAATCGACTCCACCTTGGTGCCATTTTCTAGGGTCTTTTCCCCCTCGTAAATCAGTTTTCCTCCCTTGTCCAATAACTTCCAAGGTTGAGCTACGGTGTAAAATGCTGCATCAAAATCTTTCTTTTTCGAAGCTAAAAAATCAGCATTCAATAGTTCATTTTCCCCCATCTGGTAGCGAAAAACTGCCCCATCCCAGCTCATCGAATGCGGTACACTATCCTTGGACCAACTGATTTTTCCCTCAAATCTTGGGCTAAATCGAAACTCATGCGACTGATCCAACTCTGATTCGACATTTCCCTCCGCATCCAACATCCGCGTCCACTTTTGAAATTTGATTCCCTTCAATTTCTCCCAACCTTCCTTGCCTCCGTGCGCTACTATGGACTTGTCCAAAAGATCTAACGCCTGCTCCTCAGGGCTTGGGGTACAAGCGGTGAAAGCCCAGAGAATTAAAAGAAACAACACTACGTTTTTCATATACCTAAGGTAGCAGTTCTTTGCTTCTGAAAATAGTCCAAGTAAAGACCAAGTAACACCAATCCATATTCCAAACCCAAAAACAACGGTTGCTCCTGAACCGGGTTTTGACTGTAGGCTTGGTAGGAAAAAATCGCTCCAAAAGACCAAAGGATAAAGGTCCATTTTCTTGTCAACAGCGATAAGCCCAATCCTGGCAATAGGTACCAGGGATGAACCACCGGCTGCAGCAAGAAGTACAACAAGTACAACTGTACCCATACATCGGGGATTTCAAAGAGGGAGACCTTTGACCGCTTCCAGGAAATCCAAACTGCTCCAAGGAGGGTACATCCCATTCCAACTTTGGTCAGGTACCAAATGGTATTGTAATCTGCTAGCTCATAGCCTACCGCTCGAAACAAGTAATACAGCGAGGCATTGAACTCAAATTTCCCTTGGTAGAGCTGTAGGCTTTGGAGGAAATTTTCCCAAGAATTCCAGTAGACCAGCGGCAGAAAAGCCAGAAATAGCGTACCTAAAGCCATACCCCAAAAGCGAGAGGATGTTCGAACATCCTTCCAAAAGAAAAAAGCTGGGGCTAGCAAGAAAGGAAGCAATTTCATTCCCACGGCCAACCCCCAAAAAGCCCCTGAAAATCCAAAATTCTGCCCAGACAAACCCAGTAGTGAAGCCAGTAAAAACAAGAGTACAACTCCTTCAAAATGCAGGTTGCCCACAACCTCCACGATCACCAAGGGATTAAACCAGTACAAAAGAATTTGTTTCTGAGGGAGTTCAAATCTAGCAAGCAAGCTCCAAAGCAGGTAAAAAACACCAATCTCCCCCAACAACAGCATGCCTCGAAGTGCGAAATATCCTTGTGCTATACTCCCTTGGGCTACCCATGCACCTATCCAAAAGAAGGCTTGATTGATAGGAGGATAAACCGAATAGTAGTTCGGAGAATTCAGCTCTTGAAAAAGATGGGCGCTTAAACCGCTTCCTACCCCTTGTTGCTCTTGAACCTGTGTTGGAGTCAAGCCATAAGGATTCTGACCTTGGCGCAAAAGCTCCCCATCCCACAAAAATCTCGCTCCGTCCTCCGACCAATTAGGTTCAAAAAAGAAAAGGCAACCCCTCAAAAGTATCCCGAGCAGCAGCAGTCTCTTGAAATTAACCTCCTCACCCGCGAGCAGGTAAGTTCCCACCATGCCTCCAAATGCAAGAGAGAATAGGAGAATTGTCAATCCAAAATTTTCCCGAGGAACCTGTGCCAAAAACAGTAAAGTCCCCGCCAAAATAAGGGCTGAAGCAACTTTGAGTCCTCTTTTCACTGGATCACTCAAAGTCCCAATTCCTTTCTCAGGGATTCATATACTTGCTCGTTTTGCTTCCAATACGGCATCTGCCTCAAGTGCGTTCGGGTAGCCGTGGTCACTTCCTGCTGCCCATTTTCTTTGGTCCAAACTTCTGTAAACCCGGTAATCTCGTATGGAAAAAGTTGCTGGTAGCGAATGGAAACCGTCCGACCAATCTCGGCATACACCACCTTAACCTCTGCTTGGTCCGACCCCAAGGCTTTTCGTGAGATGGTCGCCTGCTGTACTTTTAAAGGAATATGGGCAAAGCGCTGAAAAATAAGGCTGGGAATTAAGTTGACATTTCCCAGTGGAACTAAGTCGGGATGAAGTCGAATTAAGGTAAATAGCTCCTCTTCTGCTTGTCCATCAAGTTTGGATTCCAGGTCACCCTCAGATTCAAAATAGGAAAATTGCTTTGCCGTATATTTCCCTGACTTGTGATTGAGCTGAGTAAAGGATTGCCCACACCATTCGGTCACCGAAGCAGTCAATTTTGGAGCTGGACTGTCTTCGTATACCGGCGTAAATACGGATAGCATGGTGTGGTAGGGATACACGCCCGTCACAAAATCTCGTGTCATATTCAATTTCAGCACCTTCTGCGCATCGGATGGTCTTTCTTCTGGAGCATCCAACTTTACTTGCTTGCTTTTAGAAAAATCCTCGGTGACAAAAATCATGACTGCCTTACCCGGCCGAACTGCTCCATACCTGCTTTGCTGCAAGTCAAATACGTTCACCTCAGCAGTTCCTTGGTACCAGTAACTTGCAAATTGGATTTCTACCACTCCTTCTCTGCTGTCTGGAGCGCAGGAAACTAATCCAACTGCTCCCAAAAAGAGAAAAAAAGAAATAGGCAGTGTTAATCTAGCTAGTTTATGCATGGGAAAAGAAGCCAAGAGTGGATATATAAGTAGCGGCTATCGAAAGGGCCGCCAATACTTAAATATCGTGAAAATAATTTTATATCCGGCGCCAATAACCCCTTTCAGAGTCCCGCTCACTTTGGAAACACCAATTCGCTTTCGGTACCGTACCGGCACTTCTTGATGCCTCAGTCCTGCTTGGTGTGCCTTGATTTGCATCTCAATGGTCCATCCAAAATTCTGGTCCACCATTCCCAATGCAAGTAATTGACCCCAATGAACCGCCCGAAAAGGTCCTAAATCAGAGAATTTGGCCCCATACATCCAGCGCATCAAGATAGTGGCTAGCGCGTTTCCAAAGACTTGCGGAAGGGTCATTGAGCCAGCTTCACGCTGCCCCAAGGAGCGAGAACCTATAACCAATTCGGCCTTTCCTTTCAAAATGGGTGCAATCAGCAATTCTAATTCCTGCGGATAATCACTGTAATCCCCATCTAAAAACACCAAAATATCGGGTTGAACTTCTTGCTGCTTGATCCAATCCATGGCAGTCAAACAAGCCTTTCCATAGCCCTTCTGAGGCTCAAAGACCACTTGAGCACCCGCTTCTGTTGCCACCTCAGCGGTGCGGTCTGTGGAATTATTGTTCGCCACCACAACATGCCTTACGAGTCCAGGAATATCCCCAATCACTTGGGCAATGGACTTTTCTTCATTGAAAGCTGGGATGATGACATCCACAATTGGAGGGGTATTCAAGACATTCATCAACGAGTCCGGAAAGATGAAATAAACACGAGGCTATAACCCAATGCCAATAGCCCATGAAATGGTAGAAAAAGGAAATTGTCGTAGACGATTCCCAATACAACCATTCCTCCAAATAAGAGTCCCATCCCCCCTTCTAACCAGGTACTCATCGGCAAAGCGCGTAGCCGGTAAGTATTGGCCTGAAGTGAGACATTCCCCGCTTCCAGGTTGAATTTTGGAGTACGAATAAAGGGGGATTTTTTTCCAGTTAAGCCTTCCAGTACAGCCTGGGAATTGTGTAGGGCTAGACCCATGGATACCGAAAAAAAGAGGGGCAACTTCCACACAGCTCCGACAATGGACTTCCAAGAATACTGCTGTGCGGTAAGATAGGAAACCAAATAGACACCCGCTACGAGCACAAACCCAATCATGGAAATCACTGAAACCCAAAAAAGTTCCAAAGGAATTACCTTCAGCTGCACCCCCCACCACAGCCCGATGCTGCAAGAGCTAGTCAATAAAATGGCAATGAAAATGGTAGAATTGAATAGGTGAGCAAATGCATGAAATTTAATACCCAGGGGATGGTTTTCTTTGAAAACCTTCCCCGCATGCTTGACCGCACATTCTGCTCCTCCTTTGGTCCAACGGAATTGCTGGGACTTGATTGCAGAAAGAATAGGAGGTAATTCAGCTGGGGATTCGATTTCAGGTCGGTACACAAACTTCCATCCTTTCCGCTGGGCGCGGTAACTCAGATCCAAATCTTCGGTTAATGTATCATCCTCCCAGTTTCCCGCATCCAGAATGCAAGTTTTTCTCCAAATCCCTGCCGTCCCATTGAAATTAATAAAGGCCCCTTGCTGGTTTCTCCCCGACTGCTCAATCAAGAAATGGGCATCCAGGGCAAAGGCCTGCAGCTGTGTGAGGATGGAATAGTTTTGATTGAGGTGCGTCCAGCGGCTCTGCACCATGCCTACTTGAAGCGAAGAAAAATAAGGCAAGGCCTTGATCAGAAAATCGGGATCCGGCACAAAATCTGCATCAAAGATTGCCACAAATTCGCCTTCGGCCGAGGGTAAGGCTTCTCGCAATGCCCCCGCCTTAAATCCTTGCCGATTGCTACGGTGGAGGTATTGAAAATTGACGTTTGGATAGGCCAACAACTTGGCTTGGATTAATTCGGCAGTTTGATCCGTGCTATCATCTAAAATTTGAATTTGAAGCAAGTCACTAGGATAATTGAGTTTGGCTACCGCATCTATCAGTCGCTCCACCACATATAGTTCGTTATAGATGGGAAGCTGAACCGTCACCTTGGGCCAAGGATTCGGAATGAGGTGCGGAACCTGCTTTTCCGTTTTTCTAAACTTAAAGAATTGCACCAACAAATGTCCTTGTGCCAGGCTATAAAGGAAAATAAATCCCATCCCCAAAAAATAAAGGACAGCACAGATATACGCAAGTACCATTTAGGGCCTCAATTTGATCGAATCGTTTCCAATTAAGATCGGAAACTCGTGAATACGCCCCTCTTCGGGTCCATTTTCCAACTTTAATACCCCACGTGGGCAAACAGACGCACAGACCCCACAACCTACGCACGAGGAGCGCACGATATTTTGACCCTGCTGCGCATAAGCCCGCACATCAATGCCCATCTCGCAGTGGGTGGAGCAATTGCCGCAAGAGATGCACTGTCCGCCATTGGTAGTGATTCGGAAGCGAGATTTAAATCGCTGAACCAAGCCTAAATAGGCGGCCAAGGGGCAACCAAATCGACACCAAACCCGATTCCCCATAAATGGGTAAAAACCTGTTCCCACTACCCCCGCAAAAGCAGAGCCTATCGCAAATCCATAGAAGGAATGCAATTGATTGGTCACCTGGCCCAAAAGGCTGAAGGAAGAAAAATAATTGACAATTGTCAAAGTAGTCATGACCACCGCCAAGGCTAGCACTCCGTGGATCATCCAACGTTCCCATTGCCAGGCCTTCAGGGATTTGTCAGACAGGTGACGAAATCCATCCCCAACCGTCTCTGCCAAACCTCCACAGCCACAGACCCAAGAACAATACCATCGCTTGCCATAGAAATAGGTAAAAATCGGCACACCAATTACAATCAATAAAATCCCCCAGATCAACATAAATAGTCCTACTCCCCCACTTGACAGAAAGGTGTCTATCTGGTAATCATAGAAAAAATCGTAATCCAGCGGCCAAATATTCTTGAAATCAAAATAGGGCTTATTCAACAAAACGAGCACTTCTGGAATAAGGAAGGCAAAGGCTGTTTGAAAGAATACCACCGAAGCCGTTCGCAGCTGTTGGTACTTGTTATCCCTGTACTTCAACACCATCCGAATCCCCATCACGCCTATCGCTAAGGTGTACACCAAACCATACAAAAACCATTGGCTGGCAGGACCACCTGATAGAAATTGAGCGATGGGTTCCACCATCCATACCAATGGCGTGAGGTAGGCAGGGAACCAGTACAAAATCACATAAAATCCGATCAGATAGGTACCTGTAAGCATACCCAATACACCTCTATTCTTCAGTGAGGAATGGAATACACCAGTATGTGCCAAACTTGTATGCGCTGAGCCGGACCCTCCAAACTGAAAAAGTACGCCTCCCAAGACCACAAGTCCTATTGACAAGGCCAGACTTCTCCAAGGATGCGATCGGGCAGGTCCTTGGCCAGCCGCTTTGGCTAAAGCAAATCCATAATCGTCCCAGATTACTTGATCCCAAGCTTGCTTTGCTTTCAATTCCTCGTTGTATGGGTCAAAATTGGACGAATAAGCACTTAAAAAAGCATGCGTGGAAGGATAACTTTTTCCATACATGGGCTGCAGGAGTTCGGCTATCTTTTCCCGATGAGTTTCTTTGACTTGATCCCGCACCATAGCTTCCGTGGGACGATAGCTACTCAAAAACGGCAATGCCGTGAAGACCAACATGCCCAATAGAAATAGGATCAGACCGATACCTTGAATTCCTCTCATTGCCTTACCCCGAATAGTTTTTGAAAAAAAGATTCTTTTGGTGGAACAATCGTTCCTCCAAATTGCCGTTGAAACGCCTTTTGTATCTCTAGGTGATAAGACTCATAAAATTCCGGATCGAACATCCCTGTTGCTAGCTCTTGCATAACTTTTTCTCCAAACCATTTTTCTCGAATCGCACGATCAAAAAAATCATGCCGCAAACGAAAGCCAAGGTTCAGGACGCCTAGGATTTTACCTTCTTGGTCTAGGGCCATGCGAAAAGAGATTTTTCCTTCTCGATGTTCCCAGAAAAAATCAGTTACTCCCTCCACTGGTTCAGGCAACACCAATCCATAGGTTTGGTATTCGATGGCAAAGAACTTTGCCGAATTGAACCATACTCCGGGTTGATAAGTCACCGGCTTATGGCAAAAATTGTAGGCCAAAGTCTCCCCATGCATTCTCCCGGTGTACCAGACTTGCTCCAAAGTCCGTCGGCCTGGCCCAGGAGGCTTTTCAAATTCCGCACAATCTCCGATAGCATACACATCGGGTACCGAACTTTCAAAATACGAATTGACCTTTACCCCTTTTCCAAGTGTTAAAGCCGTGTTTTTTAAAAAATCCACATTTGGACTCACACCAGTAGCAATGCCTACAAAGCCGCAAGGAATTTCTTCTCCGGCAGTGGTTACTACAGCCCGCGCATTTCCATCCGCATCAGATAAAATTTCTTTCACCTCCGTTTGGAGACGAAGGTCGATTGCATGTTCGTGAATATGTTTTTGGACCAAACTTGCTTCCGCTTCAGGGAGGACTTGCTCCCAAAATCGGTTTTCTCGAACCAAGAAGGTAACCGGGATTTTCTTGTAGGTTAGCATTTCAGCCAATTCAATTCCAATCAAGCCTCCTCCCACAATCACAGCTCGTTGAATGGGTTGACTGGTAATGGCTTCCATCGTCTCCAAGTCTTGCTTGGAGTAAAGTCCTTGCACGCCCTTTAACTGCTGTCCAGGCCAACCAAAAAAAGCGGGCTTGGAACCGGTGGCTAAAACTAAAAAATCGTAATTGAGGGTTTCTCCCGACTCAAAACACAAGGTCTTGGTTTCAAATGCTATCGTTTTGACCCAAGCTTGTACAAGATCGATTCGATTCTTCTTCCAGAAATGCGGTTCATAGGGTTGTGTATGCTCCCACTTCATCTGCCCCATGTACACATACATCAGGGCTGTGCGTGAAAAAAAATAGCGAGATTCTCCTGAAATCACGGTGATACGGGCTTGATCATCCCCTTTTCGCAGATGTCTTGCGAAGGTGATGCCCGAAATA
>CANGUK010000082.1 GCA_947457095.1 Cyclobacteriaceae bacterium | reverse complement strand
GTACTGGCTTTGGTTTCAAACCCGCAATTCGCAAAAGAAATCAATTCTTGGGAATCCATTCCAAGTACGCTCCCTGTCAATTTCCCTCTAGAGTTGCAGCGCTATTTTGACTTTTATCTGGCTAAGGAAAAAGACTTTTTGCTTCTAGATCACCAAGCAGCCCAGGCTTATTTTGAGCGCAATGGAGATTTATACCTAGCTATGCTCGGATTTTATTCCTTGCCGTATTGCTATGCATTTGCCGATGGAGCGCAAGTGCTTGTCCGGTCCCAGCGGATTCTGGACCAAATCGGCGAAAGGCTAGGGGAGACAACCCGATTTGTATTGGACATCTTTAAGCCAGGAGCATTTGCAAGCCAAGATGCTGCCTACCTCAGTTGCGCAAAAGTTCGCTTGATTCATGCCTTCAGCCGGTACTTTATTCGAAAATATGCCAAAGATTGGGATTCTGCATTCGGTGAACCCATCAACCAGGAAGATCTATTGGGTACAAATCTGGCATTTAGCCACATCGTGCTGCGTGGGATGACCAAAATGGGATTGTCTCCCACCCCAAAAGAGCACCAAGCTTTATTGCTGTATTGGAAATGGATTGGGGAACTGATGGGTGTAGAAACTAGTCTTTGGCCTACCAATGCCAAGGAAGCTTTTGAATTGGATCGCCTGATTCGAAAGAGGCAATTGAAAGCATCTGATGCTGGAAAGAAACTTACCCATGCGCTACTCGAATTCTATCAGAAAAACATCCCTGATGCGCTTATAACTGCTCAACTGGAGTCTATACTGGCCTTTTTTCTTGGAAAAGAAGCCTCCAAAGCAGTTGGGATTTCTTCCAATCTTCAGGTTCCGGGGGATATTTTGGGCGTAGTTTTAAAGGGAACCGGTTTCAAAACCTTTGGATCTCAGAAAAACCATGCTGCCTTGAAAAAGAGTTTAGAGGCTCAACAATTCGCGCAATTTGGTAGGGTGCTTCAACTCCAACTACCAGAGCACAAGCGTTCGTAATCGTACAGCTTGCTGTTCACTAATCCTACAGGTTTGGTGCTTCAATCACATAAAAACCTTCTTTAACCCATTTTTAGGGTTTTGGCATCATTTTCGTAATTACGGAATACATGAATGAAGTAAAGCAATGGTCTCAGCAAATCCCTCTGGAATTAATCTTCTGGGTTGGCAGCCTTGCAGCTATTCTTACGATCAATCCGGAGGTAGAGGCATTTAGTCTTTGCCCACTGCACAACTTTGGTATCGAATGGTGCCCAGGCTGTGGTTTGGGAAAAGCCATGAATCTCTTGGCTCGAGGTGAGTTCCAAGCTTCCTGGGCAATGCATCCTGCTGCAGGCTTGGCGTATGGAGCGATCTTTCATCGTATTTGGGTATTAATCAAACAACTAAAACACCGCGTACACTATGGCTAATGTATTGAGACATCTTCCAGAATTGGAAGGAATGGAATTGGGCTACATCCAAGGATTGATGAAAAGTATGGATGAGGAAGAAGCGGCTTTATTTGCTCAAGTGTACCGAGCAAGACGCAAAGACCCTCAGATGATATTAATTTTGACCCTATTGGGATTCTTTGGCTTTGCAGGTTTGCACCGCTTTATCCTTGGTCAAATTGGACTTGGCATCTTGTACCTGATTACCGTAGGCCTGTGTTTTATAGGTACCATCGTTGATTTGGTGAATTACAAGAGCTTGGCTTACGAATACAACATCAAAATGGCACATGAAACGTTAAACATGTTGTCTTACTCTTTTCCAGAAAAAGGAATTAAAGAAAGCTAAACCAACGCCCACTTTCCTTTTTGCCTTTGGTTTCTTCGGAAGCCAAAGGTTTTTTTATGCCTACCAAGAATCGTCTTCTTCGGTATTCGACACTTGTTGGATTTGCATCAAGGGCTCACCCAAAGGAGACAGCAGCAAATGAAATTGTGTCAATCGAAGTTCCAACTCCTGTAATTCTTCAAAGGATGCCTTAGAAAATGGGTAGGGAAGTTCAATCAATTCGGCCGACTTGGAAGAGAAGGGAGGAGGTGCCGCTGCATCAAAGAGTAGGGGCCACATGGTTTTGGCACATCCTAATCCCCAAAAATTGAGTGGATATTGCTTGGCATACACCTGTAGCCGCTCGTTGATCTCCTTAAAAAATAAAAGCGTTTCTTCTAATCTAATGCGTGAACCAGCTCTAGACTTACCTTTGGTTTTCAAGTACTTAAACTGAGATTTTCCCTGCTTCTGACGAACCATATAGGCACGAAATACCTTGTGATCCAGCAATATCCCTTGATGGAAATACCCTACAGCTGCTTGTCCTGCTCTCACCATCGTGATGCAATAATGCACATCCTCTGCAAGGCCAAACCTACCTTCAGGAAGCCAAGCTTGGGTCCAAGGCAAATACAGCTTTGCTAGCCATCCAGCCACATTCTCGATGAGCAACTGATGCTTTTCAGGTGCATAATGGATTTGCCAGCCCTTCAATTCAGCTAATTTTAAAAGCTGAAGGGCCTGATCATCACTTAAAACCTGAGTTTGTGGTATTTTCATCGTAAAGCCAGTTGCTTGGCTATCTTTGCACAAAGAAATAAAACTATATGCAGGAAGACATACAAAAAGTTCTAAATCGGATGTGCGACCCCAAGGAAGAGGAAGCTTATCACTTTGCGGACAAACTTGGAGGCATGGCTGATGAAGAGACAAAGGACCACTTGATTACCTTAGTAAAAGGAGACCAATGGGAAATAGCCTATTTGGCTTGCCGTGCCTTATCCAAAACTTCCTGGAATGAAGAATCCTTGGATGCCATTTTTGAGGCAATTCTGGACAAAAAAAACAAAGCCGTACAAGGAGCCTTCGTTCAAATTTTAGAAGATTTTAACCTTGCTGAGCGCTTTGTGGATGTTTTCCGAGTCTATCTTTTCGGAAACTATAAAGCATCTACACTTGCAAAGGGATATTTAGATAGTGTTGAATTCGAAATTACCCCAAGAACTATTCGAAAAGCCGAAAAGCATTGGAGCCATTACCTCCACAATCCTGAAGATGAAGAGAGCTTAGCCTTAAAAAAGCTTGAAGTAGAACCCATGTTACAAGAGTTGAAGGATCTTTTTGAGGAGTAATCTTCCTTTATTCCCTTTTTTTAACTCCTCTCACAGCCTGGGCTTGAATGGGATCATCTGGCCAAGAATGTTTGGGGTAGCGTTGTTTGAGTTCTTTTTTGACTTCAAAATAGCCAGATGTCCAAAAGCTTTTCAAATCTCTTGTGAGCTGTACAGGTTTGTAGCCAGGAGATAGCAATTCGATAAGAATTGGGATGCGCCCTTCATTTACTGTTGGTGTTTCAAGCATTCCAAAAAGTTCCTGTAAGCGAACCGATAGGCGTGGCGAACTACCATCTTCTTGGTAGTGAATTGGTATTTCACTTCCAGAAGGAACCGTCAAATACCTGGGCGCTATTCGTTCTAATTCTTTTTGCTGCTCGAATGACAGGGAGTGCGTTAATAATTGACCTAGATTCAATTTCTTCAATTCCTCATTTTTTGTAATACCCATCAAATAAGGTTCTAGCCAGTCTGCAGCGTTGGTACAAAGTATTTCAATTGACCAATTGGGCCAATTCTGAGTTGGATGCCAAACCGCTGCCGACTGCACTCGAGCAATTAAATCCAAGACTGCTTCATTCCAGTCAAGCAAAAATTCTCCTTCCTCTTGAATGGTTTCAAGAAGTAGTTGAACAGCCAGTTCTGGATTCACCTTAGGAAGTGGTCTATTGCCCAAAACAATAGCACCAATCCGTATTTCAGCATGTGCTTGAAGTCCCCCTTTCTTTCGATCCCATTCCAGCACTTCTTTTGTTTTGAGCATTGGAGCCAAATCCTTAGGATTCAAGGGCGCAGCCATCCAAATCTTACCCATTCCATCTCGAGCATCTAAGTGGGCTACGGCCAACCAGGATTCGTATGCGAGATCATCCTTATGCCCGATTTGAGCTATTTTCCCATTTGCGAGTTGAAACTGGGCATTGTTTCCAGGTCTCGCAGCAGCAATTCGCTCAGGATAAGCATAGGCAAGTAAAAGTCCTGTAGCCCAAGGATCAACCGGACTATTTTCAGGAGTTACAGAAAGTAGTTTACGGTATTGTGCAGCAACTTTTTCAATCTTCTTGTAAGCAAAGGCTCCATTCACCTGTCCTCGAAAGCGTCTCAGCCCTTCAATTCGAAGGTTAAGGTCTACGCCAGCTTGGGATGCAAGTGGATCCTTTTCCTCGAGGATGGCTGCAATATCGGTGGCTAAAGGCAGGAGGTTTGCCTTTTTGGCATAGACGAGCATGTGGGCGATTCTCGGATGGGCAGGTACCTGATGCAGTTCTTTCCCATGTGGAGTCAATTGACCTTGGTCGAGGGCCTCAATGGCTTCTAGCACTTTTTCTGCCGACACCAAGGAATTCACTGGGGGAGGATTGAGCCAGGTCATGCTGCGGATGTCCTTTTTGCCCCAGACCTGCATGTCGAGGACTAGGCTAGTTAAATCAGCTTCCAGAAGTTCTGGTGTGCGAAAATCAGCCAATTGTGCTTGCGTACCTTTAGTCCACAGTCGATACGAATGACCTGCAGCCAATCTTCCTGCTCTACCGCTTCGTTGGTCTGCAGAATCCTTGCTGATTCGATGCAATTCCAATTTGGAGAGTCCTGAGCGTGGATCAAAGCGATTGGACTTCGCAAACCCTGTGTCCACTACGACAGTGACTCCCTCAATCGTAAGCGATGTTTCAGCAATATCTGTGGCAAGTACAATCTTTCGCTTTCCACTTGGATGAGGAAGAATGGCTCGCTGCTGCTCAGAAAAGGAAAGTTGCCCGTAAAGTGGAACAATAAGATCAGTGGGCAAGGCCTTTTTCAAAACCTCCTCGGCTTTTCGAATTTCACCTTGACCAGGTAAGAATACCAGAAAATCTCCTGCATGTTGCTTGGTCAGTGGAATGAGCTGCCTTGCCGCATCTTCTCCAATGGCATATTCATCTACCTCCTGTAGGTAATTGACTGAAACAGGATATTGCCTTCCTTTACTTTGGATGACGGGTGCATCCAACAATTTGGAAAGCTGCTCCGAATCGATCGTGGCAGACATCAGTACGATTCGCAAATCTTCCCGCAGTACCTGTTGCACCTCTCGGCAAAGTGCTAGTCCTACATCCGAAAATAAATTCCGCTCGTGAAACTCATCAAAAATGACCATTCCAACATCCTCTAGGGCATTGTCCTGGTGAAGCATTCGAGTGAGAATGCCCTCTGTAATCACTTCCAATCGAGTAGCTGCAGTGACGCAGGTATCAAATCGGATGCGGTACCCTACGGTTTGTCCCACTTCTTCACCCAGCAAATCTGACATCCGCTGTGCAATACTTTTGGTGGCAAGGCGTCGCGGTTCGAGAAGCAAGATTTTTTTGCCCTCCAGCCAGGGTTCATGGAGTAAGGATAGGGGCAAGAGCGTACTTTTTCCAGCTCCTGGAGGTGCTTGAATGATCACAGCATTGCCTGTGGTAAGCTGCTTTTTTACGGCTGGAATAATTTCAGCTACTGGGAGATCCAGTTGGGAAAGGGGAAGAACTGACATGAACAACAAAAATACACATCCGCCATCGGTGGATGAAATAGGATCCGGAAAAGAATAAAAAAATCCCCACAAAATTGCTCTTGTGGGGATTGAGGTGGTTAAGTGAAATTAAGCGCCGATTTTGGCTGCTGCTTTTCCATATTCCCATCGGATTTCGAAAGAATCAGCCTTTACTTCATAGACCAATCTTTCCTCAAGCGTAGAATTTTGCTGAGAAGGCACATTCACACGAAGAATGTCTTGCTTCTCGTCGTAGGTATAAGAACCCCACTGCTTGGCTACCTTGTTGAACACAAAAGTGGATTGACTTTCTCCTGGAATGATGAAGAAACTGTAAGTTCCTGCAGCCAGTTTTTGTCCTTCAATGCTGATGTCTTTTGTGGTGGTAAAGGTGGTGGCATCATTTGCACCAGCTCTCCAAATTTTTCCAAAAGGAACTAAATCACCCCAAATAGTGCGGCCTTTTACGGCAGGGGAAGAGTAGTTGATGGTGATTTTGGCTCCTGCCACTTCACCTTCGGCAGTTTTTGCAGGGCTAGGCTTGTCTTGTGCCGTCGCTGCCAAAGCAAAGAAAAAGGATAGCGAAAAGGCTAGAATTAGTTTTTGCAATTTCATGAGTTTGTATTTTGTTTTTGTGTACACCTTCTAAAGTTTCTGTAGGCTACTAATTTAACCTTCCAGAGGAAGAATGGTTTATTTATTTTTTGATTTAAAGGGGTTTAAATGTTTACCCAAGCCTGCTTCTTGTTACTTTCCACGATGCGCTCACCAATAAGCAATTCACGCCAGCCATCTGCGAAGGTAGGGTAGGTAGGATTCTCTGGTTGCTTACCCGCTGCGATCGCAGCATACACCTCTTTGAAGAGCTGCTTGGATGTATCAGGGAAGCCTTCGTTGTGTCCTCCTGGGAAACTAACCAAAGAACTTACTTCCCGATGTACTAGGGAAGGGTCTTTCATCAGTTGTTCGTTGGCCTTTTCACGCTTACCAATCCACAATTCATTTGGCCGTTCTGAATTGAATTCAAAAGCAGATACTGAGCCTGCGATTTCAATATTGAGGCGATTCTTACGTCCTGCATTTACCTGGGACACGGTGATGGATCCTTTGGAACCGTTATCAAAACGCAGAAGTACTGTAGCATGATCTTCCGTGTTAATAGGAACTTCTTGGTAATCGGCTGGAGTCAACATCTTGCCTGAGTAAGTTTCAATTGCTTTGAGCGGCTTCAATCTGGTCTTGTGGACCGTAGAGAAATCAGCCATCACTTGAGTGATCTTCAATCCAGTCACGTATTCGGTAATATCCAAAAGGTGGGAACCGATATCCGCAATGGCTCTAGAATCTCCAGATTTGTCTGGTTCCAGTCTCCAGTTGTAGTCTGTCTGTAGGAAAAGCCAATCTTGTAGGTAAGAGCCCATGATGGAATACACCTCTCCTAATTCTCCTTTTTCACGCATGACCTTCATTTGGCGTACCATGGGGTAGTAGCGCAGGTTAAAGTGTACCGCATTCACCAAGCCAGTGGTTTTGGCAATTTTCACCAAATCTTCAGCTTCTTGAAGACTGATGGCCAATGGCTTTTCACAAATCACATGCTTCTCTGCTTCCAATACGGCTTTGGCTTGGCTGTAGTGTAAGAAATTGGGGGTACAGATATGGACTACATCGATATCATCTTGCTTGAGCATATCGGCAAAAATATAGGCTCTTGGAATACCCAATTGCTTTGCTTTTTCATTTGCAAGTTCTTGGTTGACTTCTACCAAGGCGACAACTTCTACATTAGGTATTCTTCTCAGTGCTTCTAGGTGTGCAGGACCAATAAATCCAGTTCCGACAATGGCTGCTTTGATGGTTTGAGACATTTTTTTTCAGGTTTGGGTAAAAAAGATAAATCGAAGTTAAAAAAAATCTCCCCGCAACAAAATGTCATTTTTCAGGATCAATCTTTAGGACAAGTTTCGATTCTTAGGTTCACGGAGCAGTTTTTCAATTCAAAACCCACCGCAATTCAACCCTTCTTTTATCCTTTCACAAAATTGGTTGGTTTTTACAACTCTTTTTTAGTAGTTTAAAGTCTAAAAACAAACCAGATATGGCAAATTTTACACTAAAAGTAAATGGAACCACACACCAGGTAGAGGTGGAAGACGATACTCCATTACTTTGGGTTCTACGAGATCATTTAAATCTTGTGGGCACCAAGTTTTCCTGTGGCATCGCTCAATGTGGCGCTTGTACCGTTCATTTGAATGGAAACGCCATTTTCTCCTGCGTTACTCCTGTTTCTAGCATTGGAAATTCAGAAGTGACTACCATCGAAGGGCTTTCTCAGGATGGGGATCACCCGGTACAGAAGGCTTGGGAAGAAGTCGATGTAGCTCAATGTGGGTATTGCCAGGCCGGTCAAATCATGACCGCTGCAGCTTTTTTAGAACAAAACCCTTCTCCAACCTTGGAAGAAATTGACAATGCGATGAATCGAAATATCTGTCGCTGTGGCACCTATCATAAAATCAGAGAAGCTGTGGCAGCAGCCGCTAAATCCAAATAATTATGAAAACACAGACAGGAACAAGCAGAAGAGACTTTCTGAAAATCGCTGGGACCACTGCTGGTGGATTAGTCATTGGATTCAACTGGTTTAGTTGTGATTCTCCAAAAATGGAGGTGCTAAGCACCGAACAGATTTTGGCTCAAGCCAAATCCTTCAATAGCTTTCTATCCATCTCACCAACTGGTGATGTGGTCATCTTTTCGCCTAACCCGGAGTTAGGACAAAATATTAAAACATCTTTCCCTATGGTGGTCGCCGAAGAATTGGAGGCAGACTGGGAGAAGGTACGAGTAGTTCAAGCCAATTTGGATCCTGAAAAATACGAGCGACAGCTAACTGGTGGCTCCGGAGCAATGCCTCATAGCTGGGAAAGACTGCGAAAAGCTGGTGCAACTGCCAAGTTCCTTTTGGTAGCTGCAGCCGCACAAACCTGGAAAGTTCCTGCAACTGAGATCACAGTTTCTAAGGGAATGATTAGCCACGAAGGATCTGGCAAAAAAGGTCATTTTGGAGAATTTGTAGCAGTGGCTACCACGCTTACAGCTCCTGAAGAAGTTACCTTAAAAGACAAAAAAGACTTTACAATCATCGGTACTCCAGTCAAAAATGTGGATGCCAAAGAAATGTATTCTGGCAAGCCCATGTATGGTTTGGATTTCCAGCGGGAAGGAATGCAATATGCCATGATCCAACGAGCACCATTTGGCATGAAGCTAGTTTCGGTGGACGATAGTGCAGCACGGGCTGTAGCTGGAGTTACCAACGTGGTTACTTTTGGATCAAGTGTGGCTGTAGTAGGAACCTCTACTTGGCCACTTTTGAAGGCCAAAAAATTGTTGAAGGTCAACTACGAACCAGATGGGGTAGTAGAAAGTACAACAGACCACGATCGCTTGTTTACCGAGCTGATGGCCAAAGGCAAAGCTGAGGTGAAGCGCAAGGATGGAGATGTAGCTGCTGCCTTCAAGTCTGCTGCTAAAATCGTGACTGCTGAATACCAGTGCCCATTTCTAGCACATTCTCCGATGGAGCCGGAAAACTTCTTTGCGCATGTGCAAGGGGATAAAGTAGAACTTGTAGGTCCTACTCAAACACCCGATCGCGCACGACAAGAAACAGCTGCATTACTTGGGATTCCACCAGAAAATGTATCGGTTGCCATCACACGTTTGGGCGGAGGTTTCGGAAGAAGACTTCGTGCAGATTATGTAGTTGAAGCTGTAGAAGTGTCTAGAGCCATCAAAGCTCCTGTAAAAGTTACTTGGAGCCGGGAAGATGAATTGACTGGTGGAGCGTATCGACCTGCTGTTCGCTACCGATTTGAAGCAGCTTTGGATGCTACCGGAACCATGATTGGTTACAAACTTCGTGGAGTCGGCATGAATGCGGGCAATACTACTCGAGAAACAAATTTTCCGACGGGTGCTGTAGATCACGTATTAATTGAAACCATCGAACATGTTTCGAGTATCACTACGAATGCTTGGAGAGCACCGATCACCAATTTCCTCGCTTATGCCGAGCAAAGCTTCCTGGATGAAGTAGCCTTAGCTGTGGGTAAGGATCCTGTTGACTTCCGTTTGGAACTCTTGAATCGTGCCAAAACCAAACCAGTAGGAGAGTTGGGCTACGATGTGGATCGAATGCTTGGAGTCGTGAAAATGGCGAAGGATAAGTCCAATTGGGGTAAAAATCCTTCTGTAAAGCAAGGATTCAGCGTTTACTTCTCCCATAAATCTTATGTAGCTCAAGTGGCAGACATCGAGATGGCTGGAGGAGTACCTACCTTGAAGAAAATCACCGCAGTGACGGATTGCGGTTTAGTCGTGAATCCTACCGGTGCCAATCACCAAGTTCGTGGTGGTATTGTAGATGGCATGGGGCATGCGATGTACACCAATCTGACCTTTGAAGCTGGGGTGCCTAAGCAGCGAAACTTTGATAGTTACCGATTGATTCGTTTGAAAGAAGTTCCTGAAATCGAAACTCACTTCGTAGATTCTGGATTTGATCCAACTGGATTGGGTGAGCCTGCACTGCCACCTACGGGAGGGGCGATCGCCAATGCGATCTTTGCCGCAACAGGCAGAAGACTACGCAGTCAGCCTTTCATCGAGCAAAAGGAGTTTTCCGATATCCAATTGCAAATCAAAAGAGGATAAGGGTTTGCATAAAAAAAAGCCACTGCAAATGCAGTGGCTTTTTCATTTAATAAATTTGATTTAAGCAACTTTAGCAGCTTCCTCTCTAAGTGTAATTGATTCATCCGATTGGCAGGAAGTAATAAATTCCATAGCAGCTGGAGTTTTAGGTGTTCCTTTTGCCAAAAGCACTGAAAGGGATACCAACACAGCAAGTCGGGTTCCTACCTTTTTAGCAGCAGTACCAAATAGGGGTTCCAACTCCTCGTAAGTTACCTGTTCAGCTTGTACTCGAATATCCTGCAAGGCTGCTTCCAGCTTATCTCCAGATAAGTTGGTCAATTTTTTACCGATGTATTGAATCTCGTTCAAGGCTGATTTGGCTTCTTGAGGAGCTTGCGCTACCGGCTTCGTTGCAGTCTGCTGCTTGTTTGCAGTGGCAGCATTTTGCTTCGCCCAAGTATCTTTTAATCCTACTGTCTTATTAAATACCAGCTGTCCTGCACGTGAATCTGAATCCAGGGTAAAATAGCCGAGGCGTTGGAATTGGTAGCTCTCGTTTGGACTAGCCTGACCCAAGTGTGGTTCTAGATAGGCATTTTTAATCACCTTCAAGGAATTGGGATTGATGAAGTCCATGTAACTTTT
>CANGUK010000081.1 GCA_947457095.1 Cyclobacteriaceae bacterium | reverse complement strand
TTGGGCATTATTGTACTTATCTTTGCATTTTTTAAAAGTAATCTGCTTATCGAGTTCGACTAAGTCAACTACTCCTAAACGCCGTATATGAAATTATCTGATTTCAAATTTGAAGTTCCCAAAAAACTGATCGCGCTCTATCCGACTGAAAATCGGGATGAGTCCAGATTGATGGTTGTTCATCGTAAAACTGGAGAAATTGAACACCGTACCTTTAAGGATATCCTCGAGTATTTTGAGGAGGGAGATGTAATCGTCACCAACGATACCAAGGTTTTCCCTGCTCGTCTATACGGAAACAAGGAAAAAACGGGCGCAAAAATCGAAGTTTTTTTGTTGCGAGAACTCAATGCGGAATTCAAACTTTGGGATGTTCTAGTAGATCCTGCTCGGAAAATTCGAGTAGGCAACAAACTTTATTTTGGGGATAGTGACTTGGTGGCTGAGGTCATTGACAACACTACCTCTAGAGGAAGAACTATCCGCTTCCTATTTGATGGTACGGAAGAAGAATTTCACAAAACCATCGATACCCTTGGTGAAACTCCCCTTTTAAAGGAGTACATCGAACGTGCTATTGAACCTGAGGATAGAGAACGTTACCAAACTGTATTTGCCAAAAATGTGGGTGCTGTTGCTGCTCCTACAGCTGGACTCCACTTTACTCCCCAATTGCTCAAGCGTTTGGAATTGAAAGGGGTAGAAATCGCTCCGATTACCCTCCACGTGGGGCTAGGTACTTTCCGTCAAGTAGATGTGGAAGATCTAACCAAGCACAAGATGGATTCCGAAAATTATTTTATTTCAGAAAAGACGGTAGAATTGGTCAACCAAGCTTTGGATAACAAAAAGCGTGTTGTGGCGGTGGGTACTACTTCTCTCAAAACTGTAGAATCTTCTGTTACTGCTGGTGGACGTCTCAAGGCGAGCAGCGGATGGACAGACAAATTCATCATTCCGCCTTACGACTTCAAAATAGCCAATTCCTTAATCACCAATTTTCACCTCCCTGAGTCAACCCTCCTGATGACCGCATCGGCTTTTGGAGGATATCCATTGATCATGAAGGCCTACAAGGAAGCCATTAAAGAAAAATATCGATTCTTCTCTTATGGAGACTCCATGTTGATCTTGTAATCCAAATTAGTCCCGCACCTGCGGGACTTTTTTTTGCCGTTTCGATTTTTTCTTAGCGTATTTTCATCCAGAGAAAGCAATCCTACCTCTCGTAGAAATATGATCAAATAGGAGGTGCGTTCCGAATAGGAGGTTATTTTTGTATCAATTCAACGAAAATGAACAAAGCAGCAATACTTGTCGCCGGTGGTAAAGGAATGCGGATGGGGACCACCCTTTCCAAGCAATACCTACCCTTAGCAGGAAAGCCTGTCTTGATGCATACACTTGAGCGCTTTTTTCAAGCTGATCCCAGTTTATTCTTGATTTTGGTGTTGCCCAAGGAGGACTTCGGCTACTGGACTGATTTATGTACTTCCCAAGGCTTCGACCTTCCCCACCAGCTGGTTGCAGGAGGATCTAGCCGCTTTCAATCTGTAAAAAATGGCTTGATGGCACTTCCCTTTCAAGAAGGTCTTGTAGCAATACACGATGGAGTTCGTCCTTTTGTGAGTGAGAAAGTAATTCAAACTAGCTTTGAGCAGGCTGCCGAAAAAGGCAGCGCGATTCCAGTGGTGGCATTGAAGGATTCCTTGCGGAAGGTCGGCGCTGCCGGTGAAAGTAGTTTCCAAGATCGAACGCATTTCCGTTTGGTCCAAACTCCCCAAACCTTTCAATTGAAGCCGCTCCTGCAAGCCTTTGCTGTAGAAGAGTTGGCTATTTTTACGGACGATGCTACTGTCTACGAGTACCAAGGATGGGAAATCAGCCTGATTGAGGGGAATCCGGAGAACATTAAATTGACCACGCCTGAGGACCTGGCCTTTGCTGAATTTTTGATGTTGGCTCGTTGAGGGGATAAGTAGAATCTTTTTTACCGACTAGTTTGGGGCCTTTACCGATTTTTTGTTGGGCTTCAGCGAATAATGCAAGGAAGCCTAGGATTGGACTACTAGTTTTGTTTCACTAAATTCAAATCAAATGAACAACTTCACTAAACCACGTAACGACGGGAGTATTGCTTTTGGAGTGATCATCCTAGGGATAGGCCTTGTCCTTCTTTTTCGGAAATTCGGGCTTTACATTCCGGATTGGGTATTGACCTGGCCGATGATTCTGATTGCGGTAGGTACTTACACGCTCATCAGTCAACAGTTCAAGAGCTTTTTTGGATCTGTGGTCCTCTTCATAGGGGTTTACTTTTTACTGAAACGAGAGTTTGACCTGGACCTTGGCCTTGACCAATTCATTTGGCCGGTAGGCTTGATTGCCCTTGGCATCTACTTGATTCTTCATAAAAAACAGGAAAATAAAGCCTTGGAGGAGGTACGGAAAAATTGGGAATCTTCTCGGAAAAAGAAAACAGCCACCTCCAGTTCTGAGGAAATCGAGCCAGCCGAAGTGGTGGCCGATGCTGCTCCTTCACAGGAAGAGTCTACCAAAGCTCCAGATTCAGGCTTTATGCGCGCTACGGGCACCGCCTTCATGGATCGGATCAACGAAAGCGTCATCTTTAGTGGCGTGAATCGCAAGTTGATGACCAAAAACTTCCAAGGAGGTAAGGCTACCGTGATTTTTGGTGGCTTGGACCTCGACCTGACGCAGGTAGATTTTACGGGCGTTGCTACGCTAGACCTTGAGGTTGGCTTTGGTGGAGTCAAGTTGCTCGTACCTCCGCACTGGGATGTGCGCACAGAGGTTTCCAATATTGCTGCAGGTCTGGAAGACAAGCGTATGTTCCGAGAAGGAGGAATAGATACCAACAAGGTCTTGATTCTAAAAGGCACCCTTTTGTTCAGTGGATTGGAAATCAAGTCCTTTTAATTCATTCTAAAATTAACCCCAGCACTTGTATTTAACCGCTTTTTCAAGTTCAAACTTTGGGAAATGGATCCTCCCAGGAATCGGATGTATCTGGTTTCTGGGAGGATATTTTTTACTACTTCACCAAGGGATGGATGAAGAGCAAGCATTGGTGGACGCCTTCTTTTTGATGCTCTTTTTTTTGGGAGGGCTTCTTCTTTTGGATCGGGTATTTCGGCACTACACGCCCAACCGCAAAAATGGATTTCTTTTAGTCCTGTTTCCCCTCCTGCTGAGTGGGGGGCTGGTTTGGTCTCATGCACAAGTCCTTAACTGGTGGTTTGATTCAGACTATTTGGAACTACTGGAAGCTAGTATTTTTTACAGATGGACCGTCTTTGGCTTGGTTTTCCAACTGCTGGCAGTGTTGGCGGTAGTGATCTCAAAGGTAGCTGGGCAGGAGGAACTTAGCCGTCGAGAAGGGCAGCTCCTTCAACTCTCCAAGGAAGCGGAACTTGCCCAACTTCGGCAGCAGCTGCAGCCACACTTCTTATTCAATAGCCTCAATTCCATCCATGCCTTGGTGCTTGCAAGTCCTCAGCGTGCCCGAGAGATGATTCTGCTACTTTCGGATTTTTTGAGAGGCACCCTTCGGACAGAAGGCCAATCTTGGATCAGTTTGGCCGATGAAATCAAGTACCTGAGCATGTACTTTGACATTGAGCGGGTGCGATTTGGACATCGCTTGCTGGTCGATTTGCAAGTAGAAGAAGGTGTAGAAGAACTGAAACTCCCACCACTGCTCGTGCAGCCGCTGGTAGAAAATGCGATTAAATACGGGCTATATGGAACCCTAGGAGAGGTGAAAATTAGCCTTCGCTTTCAAAAAGAAGGAAACTACCTCCAGGTAATCGTGGAAAATCCTTTCGATGGCCAAGCTTCAGTTCCAGCTGGAACTGGCTTTGGGCTGAGTTCTGTGGAGCGCCGGCTTTTCCTTATTTTTGGGCGAACGGACCTGTTGCAAAAAAACGCAATCCAGGGCATATTTCGTGTTCACTTAAAAATCCCTGTTTCCGGATGATCAAGGTAGTAATCGTAGATGACGAACCGCTAGCAGCTGGTTTAGTGAAGGAATTTTTGAGTGCTTATCCTCAATTTGAGGTGGTGGCTATCTGTCACGATGGTTTTGAGGCCTTCAAAGTAATTCAGCAGCATCAACCCGACCTTATATTTCTAGACATTCAGATGCCCAAGATTACGGGCTTTGAATTACTCGAATTGCTGGAAAATCCTCCTGCAGTTCTATTTACTACTGCCTTTGAACAGTATGCGGTACAAGCTTTCGATGCCAAGGGATTGGATTATTTGGTCAAACCTTTTTCGGAGGCACGATTTGCACAAGCCATCGCACGATTTTTAAGTCAGCACCAAGTCGCAAATACCTCTAGTGCTGTATCTGAGGAGGGGTTCCCTGTTCTTCCAGGAAAAAGCAGCCGCTTGGTGGTCCGAGTAAAAAATGAACTAAAAGTGATCCAAGTGCAGGAGGTTCGCTACGTGGAGGCGGATGACGATTACATTTCCATCCACACGGGAGAAGGGAAGTTTTTGAAAAAGATGACCTTAAAGCAATTGGAAGAAAGTTTAGATCCTGAAAAATTTGTCCGAGTGCATCGCTCTTTTTTGGTCAACCTACAGGAGGTAGCCGGGATAGAGCCCTATGAAAAGGAGTCCTACTTGCTTCGGCTGCGGAGCGGGCAGAAGATTCCCGTGAGCAAGACAGGCTATGCTCGGCTACGACAGGTGCTAGGACTGTGAAATGCGGATAAAATTTGCTCCCTCACAAAAAAAAAGTCCCGCAACTGCGGGACTTTTGATTAATACTCGTCTTCGTTGAAGAAAAAATCGTCTTTGGTAGGATAGTCAGGCCAAATTTCTTCAATCGTCTCGTAAGGCTCGCCATCGTCTTCCAATTCTTGGAGGTTTTCCACTACTTCAAGTGGTGCGCCAGAGCGAATGGCATAATCGATGAGTTCATCCTTGGTTGCTGGCCAAGGGGCATCTTCAAGGTAGGAGGCTAGTTCAAGTGTCCAGTACATAGTTTTTGTTTTTGGAGGTGTTCCGGATGTTAATTATGCAAGAATAGTAATTTTTTTAATATAATGGGTGTACTCAAGTTCTAGGAGAAAGTTGCTTCAATACATAGTTTTTCACATCGATCTTCCGCTTCAAACTCGAAAGCTTTTTTTTCATCATCATTTCGAAATCAGGTGTTTCAACGCGGAAGTTGTCCGAATTGTTCTGCATGGTTTCCAATTCAGTCTGGTCACGATGCAATAAATCCTTCAGAATGGCCGCTTTGATCTGCTGTTGTTCTTCAATCGGCTTCGCATCAAAGTCTGCGTATTTACTGCGTCCAAGTTTTTCCAAAAAGGCTTTTTCAAAGATAATGTCCATGAAAAACTGGTAAGAGCGCGCAGGCAAGGTTGCTTCCTTTGGCTTTCGCATCGGGAGTTTTTTCCAATCCTCTTGGATTGCTTTGGCTCGTACCGTAATCTCTTGGCTGGTCGGCTGATGGGCCAATTTCTTCAATTCATCTACCATTGCCTCGATTTTGCGAAGCAGTTCTCGCGGATGCATTTCTGGACCCGGATTGAGGGTTCGCTTGTAGCGGGAAAAGATACGGTTATTCAAGCGGGAAAATTCATCCCAGATGGGTTGTCGACGTTCGGCAGGAACTTTTCCTGCAGCTTTCCACTCTTTTTGAATGCGTTTGCTGATGTCAAAAGCCATTTTGGCATCGGGTAGGTCGTGCGCCTCGCGTGCCTGCTGCAGCAAGGACTCGTACACCTTGATATTTACTTCCGCCTGAAGGGTCAGCTGATCGTAGAATTCCTGACGCTGTCCAAAGAAGTAGTTGACGGCCTGGTTAAACTGCCCTTCCAATTCCTCATGAAGTTCTTTCTCCACAGGACCGGTCTTGATCCAGCGCAACTTAAGTTCTTTGAACTTTTCTGTGGTTTCTTTCCAGTCGGTGTTTTTTTGTAAGGCAATGGCTTCCTGAATCAGTCCTTGCTTGATCTCTAGGTTTTTACTCCGGTTGCCTTGAATAATTTCAGCCAAAAATGCCTCTTGCTCTTCAAGTTCAGCGATGAGTGAAGCAAAATCCCCCAAGGCATCACTTTCGTAGAGCGATTCTTTGAGATGAATCAATTTCATCAAGAAGGAACCCTTATTTTGATTTTCTTGGATGGCAGCCTTCAATTGGGCTACCTTTTCCTGGAGTAGGGCAAAGCGAGCTTCAAAGTAGCGTAGGGTAGAAGCTTCGTCCCCCTTTACTTCCCCAATTTCTCGGTCCTCTCCCCCTAAAAATCCCTTTAGAAAGACCTTTCCGTCTTTGATATATCCAAAGGAATGTTTCATGGTACTAGACTAAGTTATAGGTGTTGAGGCTCAATTTTATGCAAAATAATCAATTAGCCCACACTTATCCTAAGAAAGGGTTATTTTTGCCACATTGATCAGTTACCATCCAACTTCCTAACTATTCAGGCATGAGTGCAGAAAAAATAATCTTTTCCATGGCAGGGGTATCCAAAATCTACCCACCACAGAAAAAAGTCTTGAAAGACATTTACCTCTCCTTTTTTTACGGCGCCAAAATTGGCGTTTTGGGTCTCAATGGCTCGGGCAAGTCCTCTGTACTTCGCATCATTGCGGGCTTGGACAAGGAATTTTTAGGGGAGGTAGTCTGGTCTCCAGGTTATACCGTGGGGATGTTGGAACAAGAGCCCAAGTTAGACCCCAGCAAGACCGTCAAGGAAGTAGTGGAGGAAGCTGTAGCCAGTACGGTCGCTTTGCTCAAAGAATTTGAAGAAATCAACGAGAAATTCATGGATCCCGCCCTCATGGACGATGCGGATGCCATGGACAAGTTGATTACCCGCCAAGGGGAAGTACAAGAAAAATTAGATGCAGCCAATGCCTGGGAACTCGATGTGATGCTGGACAAGGCCATGGATGCCTTGCGTCTCCCGCCGGCAGATGCCAATGTAGCCAACCTATCCGGAGGGGAGAAAAGACGTGTGGCGCTTTGCCGCCTGCTCTTGCAGGAGCCCGATGTGTTGCTTCTCGATGAACCGACCAACCACCTCGATGCCGAATCCGTGCATTGGTTAGAGCAGCATTTGCAGAATTACAAGGGCACGGTCATTGCTGTTACCCACGACCGTTACTTCCTAGACAATGTAGCCGGCTGGATCCTCGAACTAGACCGTGGTGAGGGTATTCCTTGGAAGGGCAACTATTCTTCTTGGCTCGATCAAAAGCAAAACCGACTCAAGCAGGAGGAGAAAACCGAATCCAAGCGTCAGAAGACCTTGGAAAGGGAATTGGAATGGATTCGCATGTCGCCCAAAGCTAGACAATCCAAGGGCAAGGCCCGTTTGAATGCTTACGACAAATTGATTGGAGAAGAATCCAAGGACAAGGAAGCCAAGTTAGAACTCTTTATCCCGCCGGGACCGCGCTTGGGCGCCAAGGTGATTGAGGTCAACAACGTGTCCAAAGCCTATGGAGATAAGTTGCTTTTTGAAAATCTCAGTTTCTCCTTGCCGCAAGGGGGCATTGTGGGCATCATTGGTCCCAACGGTGCGGGTAAATCTACCCTTTTCAAATTGATTACTGGACAGGAAAAAGCCGATTCAGGAAACTTTGAGGTGGGTGAAACGGTGAAATTGGCCTATGTGGACCAGGAGCACGATACCTTGGATCCCAACAAGACCGTGTACCAGTTGATTTCCGATGGGAATGAGCTCATGAAGTTGGGCAACAAGGAAGTAAACTCAAGGGCTTACGTGTCCAAGTTCAACTTCGCAGGAGCGGATCAAGAGAAAAAGGTAGGTGTGCTTTCCGGTGGAGAGCGCAACCGTGTGCACTTGGCGATCACTTTGAAGGAAGGGGGCAACTTGCTATTGCTCGATGAACCTACCAACGATTTGGACGTAAACACGCTTCGTGCTTTGGAGGAAGCCTTGGAAAATTTTGGAGGCTGTGCCGTGGTGATTTCCCACGACCGCTGGTTCCTGGATCGAATCTGTACGCATATCCTGGCCTTTGAAGGGGACTCACAGGTGTACTGGTTTGAGGGCAACTTCTCCGACTACGAGGAAAACAAGAAGAAGCGCCTCGGCGATGTGATGCCGAAGCGTATCCGCTACAAGAATTTGAAATAAACCTTTGAGGTCCATCAGACCTCGAAGGTTTTAATTCGTAAACCGTCGAGGTTTTTGAAGATGATAACGATTTTACTTGCCTCTCTGCTCAGTGCATCTTGCAGAGGGTTGTCTTTTTCTAGGATTTAGATTTCTTAGTTACCAGATAAATTCAATCAAGCTCATGATTAAGCGAGGGATTTATGACCAAAAAATTAATTGATCGTCTTTATGGCTTGCCTTTCGTGCTGATTCTTCTGTTGGTATTGGCGAAATACTTGAATCTTTTTCCCATCCCCACTTGGCTTTTTGGGTTGATTCTTGTTTGGGGTGCAATTGCTGTGGTGGTGGAGGCAGTCCGTCAACGGGAAAAGGCCTAATCAAATTTGAAATACTCCGTTGCTGGCTGCATCATCCATTTCCAAACTGGCAGTACGTCTATCCCATCAAGTACATCCTCCTGGTTCCAAGTCAGTAGCACTCCTTTTGGCGCATTCGTCTCTGCCAGCGCATTTTTTAATCCGGTGATTTCTCGCGCTAGGGTATCGTTGTTGATTTCCCAGCAAACCTGTACCGCAGCGATGATGTCTTCGTTCCACTTCACCACAAAGTCACATTCCGAATCCTTCGTCTGGAAATACTGAATTTCTTGGAATGACCTCCGTAGGTGGAGGTAGACGTAGTTTTCCAACTTTCGCCCTAGGTCTTTGCTGAAGGAGAGGGAATTGGCGGAAGCCAAGGCTGGGTCTACGCAAAATGCTTTTTTTGGATTGGCCAGCTGCTTGCGTATCGAAGGCGAGTACATGGGGATAAGGTCAAACAGGTAGCTTTCTGCCAGGTAATCGCAGTAGTCGATCACTGTGCGTACGGATTTGATTTCCAGCAAACTCCCGATTCGAGAGTAGCTGAAGGGCTTGGCGACATTGGAGGACAGAAATACGCCGAGCCGGATGAGCGCTGTTTCATTGCTGATATTTCTTCGTACAGCCACGTCACGGGTGAGAATGTCTCGCAGGAGTGTTCGTAGGTAGTCTGGATCCTGATTTTGCAAAAACTCGGGAAAGCCTCCCGATTGAAAGTAAGTTTCAAAGCTTTCCTCACCCGGAGGAAGCTGCTTAAACAGCAAAAATTCGGTGTAGCTGAAGGGGAAAAGTTCCACTTGCTTGTATCTTCCAGTGAGTCTTGTGCCCAATTCTCGGCTAAGCATGCTGGCATTCGAACCCGTGATGTAGAGCTTCTCCCCTTTTTCATGTAGGGAGCGGGCAAATATTTCCCAGCCTACCACCGTCTGAACTTCATCTAGGAGTATGGAGTTTTTACCCATGTCATCGCGCAACTGCGCGAGTTTGGGAAAATCTGCCGCTTCAAAATCCACCAATCGTGGATCTTCAAAATTCAGGTAGAGCCCCGGCGCATCAGTAGGCAAGCTTTTCCGGATCAATACACTCTTACCACAACGCCGTACCCCACTTACAACCAAGATTTGATTGGTAGGTATGGGGATAGTGATTTCCCTGGAGATAAGCTGTTTTTGGAGAAAATTCTCATTTTGCTCCTGGATTACTTGGGCAAGTAGGTCTATTTGTATCATTCAACTAGTTGTAAATCATACAAATATAAAAGCTTGTATTTGTAATACAAGATATATTGTGTTTCAAATACAAGCTTTTTAAAGGACTTGGCTCCACAAATTTAGGACAGGAATACCTTGCTTAGGGGCAATGCTCGCGTACCCGAAGTTTGGGATCAGGACGAAGGCCCTCTTCTCGGGCAGACTCCTGCTTGAGTGAACTCAAATCCGGCTGCCCGGCATTAACCCAAGCGGTGTACCAAAAGTCTGCAATCATCTTGATAGAAGCCCGCATTTGCCGCTCCACCTGTTGGTTGAGCGCCAAGGCGTATGCCTCTGTAAATTCCCTGGAATAGACGCGCACCGTCTGTCCTCCTCGTTCCTCGTAGCTGTACTTTTGGCCTTCAGCATACGTCTCAGTCAGTTTTTTTTCAACGAACAAGACTGAGTCTACCTGTGCATGGGCTCGGTACACAGCCTCCCAAAGCGCTTGTTGCGGGTCTGAAACATAGCTGGCCTTCCCCACCCAAAATCGGTAATTCTTGGCCTGCAGTTCTGGAATCCTGCTTTCCCAGAAGCCATGGATGCCGGTCTGTCCGCTGAGTTGCCCATTGTAGTTTTGGGTGGTATGCAAGGGCACGTTTAGGTCCCCAAGGTAATGCCCAAGGTCTGCTGACAGGCGAAGGATGGCGGCTTTATCCTGAGCTGCAAAGGCTTTGGTCAAACTCAAAAAAGTGAGATAAGTAGACCAAGGTCCAATGCCATGTGCACGGAGGGAGTCTTCGGGAAACTGTTCCAGTGCAGCTGCCCAGTATTTTGGAAGCTGGTAGCGTACACTGTCCCCGTAATGATCCAAGTCGATGTAATGCTTTTCTGCTTCCCCTTTGACAGCATAGCGCCTTCGGTCGGGATTCACCGATTTTTCAGCGAGGTAGGCCAATTCCTTCTTGTAGAATGGCAGCATCTCTGGAGGGAGGGAGTATACCGCCTGTCGATTGATCAAGGCATGTCCAAAAAAGCCCCAGAAGGGCATCAGAGGAATAAAAAAAAGAGAGGATACGAAAGAAAAGATTAAAAAATTCATGTTTGAATCTACTGGAATTTTTTGAATAAATAGGGCCTAGAGCCCTTTTTTACCCACTTTTTTTCATTCGATCTTTAATTTTTCCCCCAAGACCCCGGTACTTGGCAAGGAATGTTTAAAATTCCTTTGGCAGAATTAATTATTTCCAATAACTTTGCATTCCCGTTCAAAATAGGACTCGGACAAGAATTAGAAAATTAACTAGATATGGCAAATCATAAATCAGCTCTAAAGAGAATTCGCGCCAACGACGTA
>CANGUK010000080.1 GCA_947457095.1 Cyclobacteriaceae bacterium | reverse complement strand
TAGGGTTGAAGGTTTTTAAAACGTGCTATTTTAGGTATTTATTTTCAAAATTAAAATATCCTTTACACAATACTAATTCATCGAGCGATTTTATTCCAAGAAAAAAGGGATGGATGGCATTTTTTTCCAAAGATTGAAGTTCTGTGAGCGTCATCCATTTGATTTCTGAAAGAATTTGATTCTCGGGAGCAAGTTCGGGGTCATTGCCCAAAGTAGCATTACCGCTAATCCTTTTTACTTCAAAAAAACACTCCAGGGCATGCAAAGGAGGGGCTAGATATTCATTGATGCATAAAAAATCTCCTACAGCGATTTTTAGGCCTGTTTCTTCCAAAAATTCTCGAGAAAGATTTTCCTGAGCAGGACTGCCAAATTGCATTCCTCCACCTGGGGTTGACCAAAAATCCCGGTCCGCACTCATTCTGTGTTTGACCATCAGAATTTTATTTTCTTCAATCAACACCCCGTTGACCCGTATTCGGAGCCGGTTACCAAATTTAGACTCAATTTCTTTGCTGATCTTGTCTTCTGACATGTACTTTCGTCTAGCGATGAACAAACCGACCTCCCTACTTCCAACTCCTTCTGATTTGCTTCGAAAGAGTTTTCCATTTCAACCCACGGTGGGGCAGGCTAGTTTTTTTGTAAAAATGGATGATTTTTTTCGAAAGCCCGCTGCAGAGAAGCCGGTCTTTATTCTAAAAGGGTACGCAGGTACAGGAAAAACATCGCTTTTATCGGCAGTAGTCAAAATTCTACCACGCCTTGATCTTCGGCCATTGCTATTGGCACCTACAGGAAGGGCGGCCAAGGTGATGAGTACCTATTCTGGAAGATCAGCTTTCACCATTCACAAGATTATCTACAAGCCAAAGGGTGATCCTGGCACCCTGGGAGGAGGATTTACCCTTCAGAAGAATTACTTCAAAGACACGCTATTTATCGTGGATGAATCCTCCATGCTTGCCGATGATGGGGGAATGTCCGGAAATCTACTTTGGGATTTAATCACCTACACCTTTTCAGGTGATGGAAATCGACTGCTTTTTGTGGGAGATACAGCCCAATTGCCCCCAGTAGGAAGCCAATACAGTCCCGCCTTAGATGCAGAATACCTTCTCAGGCACTATCGCTTGGATGCAGATCAAATTGAATTGGTCGAGGTCATGCGACAAAAGTTGGAGTCTGGGATTTTGTTTAATGCCACTAGCCTCCGTAACGAACTGGGGGCAGAAAATGCAGCAATAAAAATCCAAACCCATCTATTTAAAGACATTTTTAAAATGACTTCCGAAAAGTTGGAGGATGGTTTGCGCTATGCCTACTCCAAATATGGAACGGAAAATACCTGCATCATCACCCGATCCAATAAATCCGCCGTACAATACAATGGCTACATCCGCCGAACGATTCATTTTTACGAGGATGAAATCTGTTCTGGGGATTTATTGATGATTGTAAAAAACAATTACACCTACATGGCCGAATCCGAGAAGGTTAATTTCTTGGCAAATGGGGATTTGGTTGAAGTAATGAAAATCCGAAATTTTGAGGAACGCTATGGATTGCGGTTTGCCACCTTAGAATTGCGACTGTTAGACTATGCAGAGGAGCCATACTTTGAAGCAAAAGTCATTCTAGACACCCTGTATTCTTCTGGGCCTTCACTCACGCGAGAGCAGTATCGATCGCTTTACGAGCAGGTGAGCGAGGATTATGCCGACTTAGCAAATAAGACCGAGCGCATGGAATACATCCGAAAAGATCCCTACCTCAATGCTCTTCAAGTCAAGTTTGCATATGCCATCACCTGTCACAAAGCCCAAGGAGGGCAGTGGAAGGCAGTTTTTATCGATCAAGGATATTTATTAGAGGAGCAAGTGGATACCGAATTTATCCGTTGGCTGTATACGGCCGTTACTCGGGCCTCAGAGGAATTGTATCTTGTCAACTTTTCTCCTTCATTTTTCGTGAAAGGATTAGTAGATGAAGATGCATAAGTGCTAATTCAATTCATGCAGTATCTTTTCAGCTTGGTTTGAAGGTAGCATCTAGAGGAGTTAAGGAAATTTATTCCATTTCTTACCTGTTTCTTTGAATACTGCGTCATTATTTGAATATTTGAACATTAAATCACATTCTTATGAAAAAAATAGCACTTCTTTTCGGCTTCTTTGTTTTGGCTCTTGCAATTCAAGTAAATGCACAAGAATCAGGACCTGTGATCACCTTTAAGGAAAACTCCAAAGACTTTGGGGACATCACCCAGGGTCAGCAAGTAGCCCACACCTTCGTATTGACCAATACAGGCAAGCAGCCATTGATCATTTCTAATGTGGCAGCCACCTGTGGTTGTACAGTGCCTAGTTGGCCTAAAGAGCCAGTAGCACCTGGAAAATCTGCTGAAATCAAGGTTTCCTTCAATTCCGCTGGTAAAGTGGGCAAGCAAAATTCAGTGGTTCGTATTTATTCCAACGCCTCTGAACCCATCGAAAAAGTTTCCTTGATCTCCAATGTGTTGACCAAGTCTAACTAACGCAATCCAATTTAAATTTCTAAAGCCTGTTCTTCAGTAACAGGCTTTTTTATTACCCTGTCTTCATTTATTTTCAATTCCATGGCACCCAAAAAGGAACGTAAAGTCACCATCCGTCAAGTATTTTCCACCATCATCTGGCCTCGTCGCAAGCAACTTTTTATTGGCCTAATTCTAATCGTCATTAGTAGAATAGCCAGTTTAGTACTTCCTGGAGCTACTAAGTTTTTGATTGATGAAGTAATTCCAAGTAATGACCTGGAGCAGTTGAAGTGGTTGATCCTTGCAGTGGTGTTAGCCATTTTTGTTCAGGCAGTTACTTCTTATGCACTCACCCAAATCCTAAGTGTGGAAGCACAGCTTTTGATTTCCAAGTTAAGGTCCAAGGTGCAGCAGCACATCATCAAATTGCCGATTCGATTTTTTGACAACTCTAAAACAGGTGAGTTGGTTTCGCGCATCATGACCGATGTTGAGGGGGTGAGAAACCTGGTCGGTACGGGCTTTGCCCAAATGATCGGTGGGGGATTGGCGGCGATCATTTCCTTGGTTTTGTTGATTTCCATCAGTCCATCTATGACTGCTTTTGTCTTGTTGCCGGTATTGATATTTGGGCTAGTCTCCCTCAAGGCCTTCAGTAAAATCAGACCTATTTTTCGTGAACGCGGAAAAATCAATGCCCAAGTAACCGGTAGACTTACCGAAACCCTTGGGGGAATTCGAGTGATTAAAGGTTTTAATGCTGAAAATCAAGAGATTAAAACTTTTGAAAAGGGTGTTGAAGAACTGTTTTTGAATGTGAAGGCGAGTTTGACGGCAACCAGCTTTGTGACTTCCGCTGGCGCTTTGCTATTAGGATTAGCCTCTGCCGGGATTATGGGATTGGGTGGCTATCAGATTATGCAAGGGCAGATGACCTTTGGAGATTTTCTTGCCTTTACGCTTTACCTAGGCTTTATGATTGCACCGATTGTGCAGATGTCCAATATCGGCAGCCAGCTTACCGAAGCCTTTGCAGGATTGGATCGTACGGAAGAGATCATGAACATGCCCTTGGAAGCAGATGACAAAAAGCGCACGGTAAACTTGGAGGTCATCAAAGGGGATATTCGATTTGAGAACGTGTCCTTTGCTTACGAGTCCGGCAAGGATGTGGTCAAAGGAATTAGCTTCGACGCACCTGCTGGTTCGGTAACTGCCTTGGTGGGTACCTCAGGATCTGGGAAAACTACCATTGCAGGTCTAGCAGCTACATTTCTGAATCCAGATTCAGGGGTGGTGTATTTGGATGGCCACGATCTTCAATCCATTACGCTCGATGCTTTCCGCTCTCAATTGGGGGTGGTCTTGCAAGATGATTTTCTTTTCGAAGGAACTATTCGAGAGAATATCCTATTTCCTAGACCTGATTCTTCGGATGCACAATTGGAATTAGCTGTCAAAGCAGCCCATGTGCATGAGTTTACGGATCGCTTTGAACAAGGATTGGATACCTTGATAGGGGAGCGAGGCGTCAAACTCTCGGGAGGACAGCGCCAGCGAATTGCCATCGCACGTGCGATATTGGCAGATCCAAGAATTCTTATTTTGGATGAGGCTACCTCCAACTTGGATACGGAGTCGGAATCCTTGATTCAGGCGAGTTTGAAAGAGTTGATGCATGGGCGCACTACCTTCGTAATTGCCCACCGACTAAGCACAATCCGTCAAGCGGATCAGATTTTGGTGATCGAACAAGGGCGGGTGGTAGAGCAAGGCAAACACGAAGAACTTCTCGCCAAAAAAGGAAGGTATTTCGATTTGTATACCTACCAAGCACGGATTTAACTCCGACTACTTCTTTGCCTTTTCTTTGGAAAGCGTCAGTAAGGCTACCGTGCAGAGGATAAGAATCGTCCCCGCCCAGTCGTAACCTGAAAAAGATACACCCAGCCAGAGGACGGCCGTTAAGGTAGCGGCCAGTGGCTCCACACTGCAGAGTAGACTGGCAAAGGTGGCCCCAATCTTGGATACTGCAGTGAGGAAGAAACCGAAGGCAAGCACGGTTCCGAAAATCACAATGTAACCAAAGGCAAGCCAGGTTTCCCCGTCCCAAGTGCCAGAAAAGCTCCAAGGCTGCGTCCAGATGGATAATACAATCCCACCTACCAGCATGCCCCAACCCGTAATGGCTGCAGGAGAAAAACTCCGCAATAATCCTACGGGTTGGATCGTGTAGAAGGCCAATGCCAGGGCGGATAGTAGGCCCCAAACGAGGGCTTGATTTGAAATTACCAAGGATTCGGTCGAACCGTGGGTTACCAAAAGGAAGGTACCCGCAAGGGCGAAAATCAGCGCTAAATACTCTCCGAGTACTGGCCAAGTTTTGGTTTTGAGGGCGTAAAAAGCCAAGACAAATACAGGTCCGATGTATTGCAAAATGGTAGCTGTAGCAGCATTAGAAAGGGAAATGCTGTAGAAGTAGGTGTACTGCACGGCTACCATGCCTAGGATTCCAAAGAGTAAAAGTTTGCCCGCATTTTTGGGAGTTTTCCAAATGGCTAAGGCTGCTTTTTTCTCTCGGCCAATTGAAAATAGCACGAGGAGAGTACCTGCCAGCAACATGCGCCAGGTGACTAACCAGGCAGGATCTATCCCCTTGCTTTGAAATAAAAACTGAGCACAGGTTCCTGAAATACCCCAAAATATAGCCGAGGCGATGGCCATTAAAAATCCAGATAGTATTTGATAGGAACTTGACTGCATGGGCAATTGGTTCGTCGAATATATGGCTCCAAATTGAGAAATGGTATTTCCTTGCGCAACATTTCATCAAAAGTCACCCGAATTTGGACTTGGTAAATCCCGGGCTATTTCAGAACTTCCCCATTCTTGACTGCATTTTATCTCAATATGTACTTGAGTACCAATTCACTTTCTTTTCCCCGCATGAATACCTCACTTTCCGCTAGAATTGCCAGCAATGAAGACGCCGATGCCCTTTGGGGAACCCTAGAGCCGATGGTTCGACAGGGAGGAACCTATGTTTTTTCATTAGATAAATCCAAGGAATCGATGCTAGCATATTGGATGGGGGCTGATAAAGCCACTTTTATGGTTGAAAGGGAGGGTGTCTTGGTAGGTACCTTTTACCTAAAAGCCAATCAAGAAGGTTTGGGAGATCACATCTGCAATGCAGGATTTGTCGTCTCTCAGGATGCGGAAGGGCAGGGTCTGGGACGCTGGATGGGGGAATTTGCCCAAGAAGCAGCCAAATCCCGTGGATTTCTTGCCATGCAGTTCAATTTTGTCATCCAGTCCAACCAAAAGGCGGTTCATCTTTGGAAATCCCTGGGTTTTTCTGTGATTGGAGAGATTCCGGAAGCCTATAGACATCCACAGTTGGGTTTGGTGCCCGCACTTATCTTCCATAAAAAATTATAAGTTTATTGAGTTTCCAATCGCCTAGTTCTTCCAATCATGACCCTCGATCGTCGAAGTTTTATTAAATCCACTTTGCTCACCAGCTGCTCATTCTTGTTGCCCCCGGCAATTCTGGACCTTTGGGCAGGAGAGGAGCAGCGTCTTCAATTGGGGTTGATTACGGATCTGCACAAGGACATCATTCACGATGCGGACCTGCGTCTTCAAGTATTTTTAGACACGCTTAAAGGCGTACAGCCGAATGCCAAAATTCAGTTGGGTGATTTTGCCATTCCCAAAAAAGAGAACCAGCTCTTTATTGAATCATTTAATCAAGGACCAATTCCTTCCCTGCATGTGATGGGTAATCATGACTTGGATGAGGGGTATACCAAGGAGCAGGTGATTCAATCTTTTGGCATGCCTTCAGCTTACTATGCCCAGGTGATTCAAGGGATTCGGATACTGGTATTGGATGGGAATGATCCGGGCTCTCCGAAATCAACTGCTGGCTATGCTTCCTACATTGGTAAAACCCAACAAGACTGGCTAAACCAGGAACTGTTAACATCAAAAGAACCTGTTATTATTCTTTCTCATCAGCCCATCGCAGGAATCTACACGATTGACAATGCGCTTGAAATCCAAGCCTTATTGAGTGCGCATGCAAGCAAAATCATCCTTGCCATCAACGGGCATGCACACGTAGACCAGTTTCTCAAAGTGGGAGGGGTATCCTATTTACACTTGAATTCTGCTTCTTACTATTGGGTAGGTGAAAAGCATAACCACTTCAGTATGGATGCTGCTACTCATAGCGCCTATCCTTCCTTGTCGCGAACCTGCCCTTATGCTGAAGTCCTTTTTGGGATTTTGACGCTAGATCGAAAGGAAGGAAGACTTACGCTAACTGGCAGAAAAAGCAGCTGGATCGGTCCTTCCCCATTGGATTTGGGTTACGGCATCTTATCCAAAGCCGAGCAGGAGCTATACCTCCAACCGCGAATTTCTGACCGAAAGATTGGTTAATTTTTGGAGGGCAAACTTTCCAAAATAAGTCGAATCAATTCAGATTTATCTCCATTTGGAATCCATCGAGCTACGACTAGGAGATCATTTTCGGGGTCAAGGTAGATTATGTTGGAACCTGCGCCTAGGTGAAGAAAAGCAGATTTGGGAGCAGCAGGAATTTGCTTTTGTTCCAAGTTGAGGTAGTAATTCATAAACCCATAATCGGGCTGTACCGGAGTAGGGGTTTTGGAAAGATCAATCCATGTGCGTGGAATGAGTTGCTTTCCATTCCAGTTTCCATTGCGAAGGGTGAGGTAGCCAAACCGGGCTTGATCCCAGGCAGAAAGCATCATGCCTCCGCCCCAGTGCGAGCCACCACTTACGGATTGCACGATTTGTCCATCCAGCACGACGTAGGAGTTTTCGTATCCTGTCCACCTCCAAGTCGGGCTTGCTCCAATGGGGTCCATGATTTTTTCTTTCAATACTTGAGGAAGTGGTTTGCGCCAAACATTCAATAGCGCCAAGGCCAACACATTGACACGTGTGTCGTTGTATTCGTAACTGCTGCCTGGTTCGCGTTGATCCCGCGATCTTTTTTGCTTGACTCCTTCTGCAGGGCGGTCTCCCCAATCCGGCTTGCCCCAAAGGCTGCCCTCCCAATCTGAGGTTTGTCGAAGCAGGTTATCCCAGGTGATTTTTTGATTGTGTGGGGTGTCAAACAGATCAAAAACATCTTCTTGGTCGAGATGATCGGCTTTATTGACCGCCAAGCGCAAGGGGTCGTAAGGATAAATTGGTGCCATGTAGGGATGAACTAGATCTTGAACAGAGCGAATCAATCCCGCATCTACTGCAAGCCCCGCAGTGGTGGATAGAAAACTTTTGGCCACACTGAAAGTCAAATCCACTCGGGCTGGATCTCCCCATTGGCCAACCACATATCCCTTGTAAATGATCAATCCAGTAGCCGGACCACGTTCCTTCATGGGGCCTACCGGATAACCAAATGGCTCTCGCCCAAAACTGCCTTCGTAATGGGCGATTTTTAGGTTGCGATTTTCTGTGCTTTCATGCGTTTCAGCAAAGCGGATGGCTTCTTGAAGTTTTCCAGCATCTACCCCCAGTTCCTTGGGAGTTTTGGATTGCCAATTCCCAGCTTCGGGAAAATAGCCTTGAGCATAGGTTGCTGTAAAGCTGATTCCAAGTGTAAAAATAGAAAGGAAGAGATTCTTCATAGGTAAGTCCTTTTTTGTTCGAGTTTACTACAATGGAAGAGTAAAGCCAGACCATTTATCAAATCTTTTTTTGGTGGGGCTTTTTCAAACTCTTTTCAAGGGAAAGAGTTAATGAAAAAAATCGAGTTCACTACGGAGTGTTCCTCAAGTTTTCTCCTGGATTCCCTTCAATCAAGTATTGCAGCAGATGAGCGAAAAGAAGATATACATAATAGGTGCAGGTCTTTCTGGCCTAATTGCCGCACTTGAACTCGAGAAGGCGGGTTTATCACCTGTTATTTTGGAGGCTTCAGATCGAATAGGTGGAAGGATGAAAACCGATATCGTAGATGGATACCAACTCGATCATGGGTTTCAGGTCTTGAATACCGCCTATCCTGAAGCGAAGCGATACCTTGATTTTCAAGCCTTGCAACTCAAAAACTTTGATCCCGGGGCTATTATTTTTGAAGGAAAGGATTCCTATATCCTCACGGACCCGCTGCGAAATCCATTGAAATTAGTTGGAATGGCTGTTTCCAAAGTAGGAACCTTCCTGGATAAGGTGAAGGTATTTACCCTTACCCAGGAATTGAAAAAGAAGAGTTCTGAGGAGATTTTTGCTGAACCTTCTCTGCCAACCCATGAATACTTGAAAAAGTATGGATTTTCGGATGCCATCATCACCAATTTTTTTAGGCCTTTCTTTCGAGGTATTTTCTTAGAAAAGGACTTGGAAACGAGTTCTCGAATGTTTGAGTTTGTCTTCAAGATGTTTTCCCAAGGCTATGCCGCCGTTCCCGCCAAAGGCATGGGGCAGATCCCTGAAATGATCAAAGGACAGCTTCAAACAACTGAAATTCGACTGAATACTCCCGTGACAAGTGTAGAAGGAGGAAAAATTTTGCTCTCAGATGGGACGCAACTTGAGGCAGATCGAATCATTGTGGCCGTACAGCCAGATCGAGTGATGAAGCAGTTGGAGGGTCAGTTTGCGCCAGCGCGTAAGGTGATCAACATGTATTTTGCAGCTCCCAAATCCTTCTTAGGACGTCCGATGATTGGATTACTCACTGGAAAGCGTGTGATCAACAACCTGGTATTTATGGAGGATGTCTCCAAAGATTATGCACCTGCAGGGAAGTCTTTGCTCTCCGTGACGGTATTAGATACTGACCTGTCTGACAAGGAGTTACTTAAGGTGGTTCAAGGAGAACTGGAGGAAATTTCTGGTACCAAGGCGGATCAGTTCAAACACCTAAAAACCTACCTCATCCCACATGCATTGCCCCAGGTGGGGGACTTGAAGTTTAGCATACCCTTCACCGAATGCAAGGTGCTGGACCAAGTATTTCTAGCAGGGGATTACCTCTTGCATGGATCTATCAATGCCGCCATGACTTCGGGTAGAACTGCTGCCGAGGCGGTGGTCCACTCGTTGAGCGAACGACAATATTAAAAATAGGAGTGTTGCTTACTTCTTGTCTAAGTTGAAGATGGATCGCAATTCCACTGCGTCTTCAGGCTTCATCCGCTGCGCAAGTACCAATCGCAACTGTCTTCTTCTCAATGCCCCTTCATAAAACTCAATTTCTTCGGGAGTTTCAGGTACTACCTCGGGTACTTCAATTGGTTTGCCGTTTTGATCTACCGCCACAAAGGTGAAAAAAGCACGGTGGGTCATGATTTTTTTGCACGCAGGAATGTCCTCAGCCGTCACTTCAATGAATACCTCCATGGAGGAATTGAAGGCACGAGTTACCTGAGAGCGAAGCGTGACTACATTTCCCAAATTGATCGGTTCCTTAAAGGAAATGCTATCTGCTGAGGCGGTTACCACGATTCGGTTGCAATGCTTTTGTGCAGCTATGGCCGCAACAATATCCATCCAATGCATCAAACGTCCACCCATGAGGTTGTTGAGTGTATTTGTATCGTTGGGAAGCACCATTTCCGTCATGATGGTAACGGAGTCCTTGGCAAACTTTTGATTAGGCATATCGGCTGATTTTGTTCAAAAATAGTACTAAAATTCCGTGAAATGTACTTTTGCGACCTAATTCCAAATTTAATTTGGAATTAATGATTTTCTAGACAGCCTAAACTAGTTTGATTCTTAGTGATTCCACCCTTCTTTTCCAAGCAAGGGTACAAAGGCGAATCCTTCAAATTCTTCGCGTTGGATTTCGGTAGCCGACTTTTTAGTAATCTTCACCATGGCTTGCTTGCTACGGTCTCCAACAGGGATGACGAGAATCCCTCCGATTTTCAGTTGCTTGATTAGGGCATCAGGGACTACAGGAGCTCCGGCGGTAACGATGATTTTATCGTAGGGGGCATGCGCTGGCACACCTCCTGTGCCATCCCCATAGAAAAGTTGCAGTTGGATTCCTAGTCGCTGCAAAAAGCGGCTCGTATGATCAAAAAGCTTTTTTTGATACTCAATACTGATTACTTCAGCGCCTAGCAGGTGCAAGATGCAGGCCTGGTACCCCGATCCGGTTCCGATTTCAAGGATTTTGTTCCCAGGAGCAACTTCCAGCAGGGAAGATTGAAAGGCTACCGTGTAGGGTTGAGAAATGGTTTGTCCTTCGCCAATGGGAAAGGCCTTATCCTCATAAGCATGGGAAATCAATGCTGTATCGAAAAAAAAGTGTCGTGGCAGCGTATTGATTGCTGTCAAGACTGCCTCGTTTTGGATCCCTTTTTTGCGAAGCTCTGCTACTAGGGCCTTTCGCTTTCCTTTGTGTAGGTAGGTATCTTCTAACTTGAGCATGGATTTTGGTCTTGAGCCCTCGAAGATAATTGATTAATTGCCGTACTTTGAATCCGAAAAGGCAATTTTTGGTATAGATTGTCGGAAGTACCTAATCCT
>CANGUK010000079.1 GCA_947457095.1 Cyclobacteriaceae bacterium | reverse complement strand
TCAATTAAAAAAAAAACTATGAGAAAGTTCATCGCTTTGTTCATGCTTGCAGGTATCCTATTCGTTCCTGCTTTCGCTAACGCTCAAGATGCACCTGCAGATTCTGCTGCTGCTACTGAAGCAACTCCAGCCGCTACTGATGCCGCTGATTCTCCAACCGTAGTTGACGACGAGATCGTCGCTGAGGAGCAAAGTTTTCACCAAATTGTAAAAGAGAAATTTATTGAGGGTGATCCCTTGTACATGACTCCAGTATTGCTTTGCTTGATCCTTGGATTGGCGATTGCATTGGAGCGTATCATCACGCTTAACCTTGCAACCACAAACACTAAGAAATTGTTGTTGAAAGTTGAAGAAGCTCTTGCTTCAGGTGGTGTTGAAGCTGCTAAGGAAGTTACAAGAAACACAAAAGGACCAGTTGCTTCTATCTTCACTCAAGGTTTGATGCGTTATGCTGAAGGCATTGACATGGTTGAGAAGTCAATCGTTTCTTACGGTTCTGTTGAAATGGGTCGTTTAGAGAAAGGTTTGATCTGGGTATCTCTATTTATCGCTCTTGCTCCTATGTTGGGCTTCTTCGGTACAGTAGTTGGTATGATCTTCGCTTTCGATACAATCGAAGCAGCTGGTGATATCTCTCCTTCTATCGTTGCGGGTGGTATTAAAATTGCACTTTTGACCACAGTTGCTGGTTTGATCGCTGCGATGATCCTTCAATTGTTCTACAACTACCTAGTTTCAAAAATTGATTCCTTGGTAAACGACATGGAAGATGCTTCCATTTCCTTGGTTGATATCTTGGTTAAGCACAAATTGACTGGAAAGTAATCTTTCTCAAGTCAAACGAATTGCTCAATTAATTAAGTTTTAAACCACTGAAAATATGGATGCTTACGATATAATGCTTTATGCCACCTACCTTCTAGCGGTAGTGGGAACCATCCTCTCTATTGTAATGCCTTTGATCAAATCTTTGGATGATCCAAAAGGATTGATGAAGTCTGGACTTGGAGTTTTGGGCCTAGTAGCACTTTTCTTTATTTGCTATGCCCTTTCTGGTAACGAGGTGTTGCCTAAGTTTGAAGGAGCCCCATTCAATTTGACTCCTGGCATGTCTCAATTAATCGGTGGAATGTTGGTAATGACCTATGTTTTGACAGTAATTACCATTGTTTCCATTCTAGTAACTGAACTTACCAAAGCTGTTAAATAAAATGGCAAGAAGTAAAAACAGAATGAGTAATGAAATCAATGCAGGATCGATGGCTGACATCGCCTTCCTATTGTTGATTTTCTTCCTCGTGACCACGACCATTGCTTCGGATAAGGGAATTCTAAATTTCCTTCCTCCAAAGCAGGATCCTAATGTACCCCCACCAGATATCAAGAAAAACGAAAGAAATATCTTCAACGTCTTGATCAATGCTAACAATGATTTGTTAGTTGAAGGTGAGTACAGAAGGAAAGCAGAAGGTCTTGACAAGGAGTTCAAGGAGTTTATTTTGAACTTTGGTGCTCCGGATGAGGATGGGGTTGCTTTGTTCAACTCGCTTCCCGCATCGTTGCAAAGTCAAGCGCTAAGAAGACAAGATTCGTCAGATCACCCAGGTGAAGCAGTAATTTCAATCAAAACAAACCGTGGTACTAGCTATGCAGTATTCTTGGAGGTTTTTGATAATGCCAAAAAAGCTTACTTCGACATTTATGCAGAGCGAGTAGGCATCACAGCAGATGAATACCGCGCACTTACTGGAGATGACGAAACTTCCAAAGCACTTCAAGATAAGGGCAAGGAAGGTATTCCAATGGCGATCTCTATTGCAGAACCTGATAAAATAGGAGGAAATTGATATGGCGAAGTTTAAGAAAGAAAGAAAAGGTCAGGAGCAAATCAATACCTCCGCTCTTCCAGATATCATCTTCATGTTGTTGTTCTTCTTCATGGTGACTACCGTGTTGAGAGAGCAGGATATCCTCGTAGAACAAAAAATTCCTCAGTCTACGCAATTACAAAAGCTTCAGAACAAGACGTTGATTTCCTATGTTTTCATTGGTAAACCAAAAAACACAGGTCTTTACGGTTCTGAACCTAGAGTACAAGCCAATGACGTCTTGATCAGTACCCCTGAAATTGTGCAGTGGGTCAACCAGGAGCGTGACAAGCTTGCAGAAGCTGATAGAGGTTCCATCACCATCTCCATGAAAGTGGATAAGGATGTGAAAATGGGTCCAATTTCTGATGTGCAAACTGAACTTAGAAATGCTGATGCACGAAAAGTTTTGTATGCTTCCACTGGAAAGATTTACGAAGATTAATTTTCGGTATTATCCGTATATTGAAAGCCATTCGCCTTGCGAATGGCTTTTTTTATTCCATTTTCTATGAAACCACAGCCTACCTCCAACAAAAAAGTTCAGCGTGCCTGGGCCATGTACGATTGGGCAAATTCCGTGTATAGCCTAGTCATTACTTCCACCATCTTTCCGGTCTACTACAATAGTGTCACCCAGGGTGTCGATGGTTCTGATAAAGTTTCCTTCTTTGGTTGGGAAGTCATCAACACAGTCTTGTACTCCTATTCCATCTCTTTTTCTTTCTTGGTAATCGCCTTGCTGGCTCCGTTACTTTCTGGGATTGCGGATGCTGCTGGTAATAAATTGAACTTCATGAAGTTCTTTGTGTACCTAGGATCATTGTCTTGCATTGCCTTATACTTTTTCACCGGAGAGAATCTTGAATTTGGAATTATCTGCAGTGTACTAGCGAGTGTAGGATTTTCTGGGAGTATCGTGTTTTACAATTCTTACCTGCCAGAGATAGCCAAAGAAGAAGAGTTTGATATGCTTAGCGCCAAAGGATTTGCAATGGGTTACATCGGAAGTGTGATTCTCTTGATATTTAATTTAATGACCATTCAATTTCCTGAATGGTTTGGGATGCCGACAGGGAGTTTTGCTCCACGATTTTCCTTCCTAGTAACAGGTCTTTGGTGGATAGGATTTGCGCAGATCCCTTTTCGAGTTTTGCCCAATAATCCCTACAAAAAATCAATTTCCTCCGATTACCTCTGGAAAGGATACCGCGAAGTTTCTTTGGTCTTTCGGGAGCTTCGCTCCATACCGGTAGCCAATCGATTTTTGGCATCCTTTTTCTTTTATTCCATGGGAGTGCAGACGGTGATGTACTTGGCAGCTTCTTTTGGGGATAAGGAACTGGGAATGCCTGGTGATCAATTGATTCTTACCGTATTAATCATTCAGTTAGTGGCCATAGGGGGGAGCTACCTTTTTGCTTTTATCTCCAAGCAGATCGGAAACAAAAACAGCTTGGTTACCATGGTATTCGTTTGGATGGGCATCTGTGTGGCAGCATATTACGTGCATTCCGTCTACCAGTTTTATTCCTTGGCTTTTGTGGTAGGTATGGTTATGGGTGGAATTCAATCCCTTTCTCGCTCTACCTATGCCAAGCTAATCCCAACCACAACCACGGATCATGCTTCCTTTTTTAGTTTTTTTGACCTTACAGAAAAGGTAGCTGTTGTGTTGGGAACATTCACCTATGGATTTATCGAGCAACTCACTGGGAGCATGCGGAACTCAGCTTTATTCCTTGTGGTCTTCTTTGTGATTGGACTCTTTTTTCTAGCCAGGTTGACACTTCCCAAAAAGGTAGCAGCTCCTGAACTTGCCTAGGTGATGCAAAAGATCTTATCTGCCTTGCAGATTGCCAACCTGGACCAAATCCACCTGAAGAGGAAGGGTTTTTCCAACCATGCATTTATGGAACTGGTGGCCCAGCGTTTTGTGGATTGGTTTCAAAGCCAAGGGTATGCTTCCACGGAGCGCATTCTGGTCTGCGCTGGTGCAGGTAACAATGGAGGAGATGGGCTTGCCATCGCTCGAATCCTGTTCAGCCTTGGATTCACTATCGAGGTAGCTGTCTGCTTTTCGGATGAGGCAAAGCTGTCGCCAGATTGCTCAAAAAACTTTTCCCTTCTCCCTTCCCAAATTAAGAGCTACCCACTTGGTGCTTCTTCCTTTCCAAAAGATGGAATTCTGATCGATGCGTATCTAGGCTTGGGCTGTACCGGACCACTTCGAGAAGAAGCAAAGGAGCGAATCCAAATCATGAATTCCTTTGTAGGAACAATTATTTCACTGGATCTCCCAAGTGGTTTGCCAGCTGATTCTATTTTATCTGGTGAGGCGGTACAAGCGGACTTGACCGTCACCTTGGGTTTTCCAAAGTTGTCCCTACTCCTGCCAGAGCATGCAGAATACATGGGCGAACTAGTGGTACTGGATATAGGCTTTGCTAAGGAGGAACTGGAGGGATTTTCAGCTACCACCTTTTTCTTGGAAGAGGCCGATTTATTTCCGCTCCATCGTCGTTTCCACCGTTTTGCCCACAAGGGGGATTTTGGAAAAATACTTTTGGTAGCAGGGAGTAAAGGAAAAATGGGTGCCGCAATTTTGGCTTCCAAAGCAGCCTTTCGTACGGGGACTGGCTTGGTGACTTGTTTGATCCCTGAAGAGGAGCGAAGTGCCCTTGCCGCAGCGGTGCCAGAGGCCATGTGTGTATTTGGGGACCACCAGGAGTTCTCGGCTTACGATGCAATTGGAATTGGTCCGGGATTGGGTATGGACCAAGGAGAGCTGCTTAAAAATATGCTTTCGGCCACTCAAAAGCCGGTTGTTCTGGATGCCGATGCCTTGAATTGCTTGGCGAAGAATCCCAGCATGTGGGCTCTGATTCCCAAAGGAAGTATTCTCACCCCACACTTGAAAGAGTTTGACCGCTTGTTTGGACATTCTGAGAATCAGTTAGAGCGTATGGAGAAGGCAAAAGCATGTTGCCTCAAGTATACCCTGAATATCGTCCTGAAAGGGGCCAATTCCCTCTGCAGCCTTGCTGATGGGCGTCAGGTATTTAATTCAACAGGAAGCAAGTACATGGCCACAGCAGGCATGGGCGACGCCTTAACAGGCATGCTTACTTCATTCTTGGGTCAAGGTTATTCTCCGGAAAATGCGGTTCTTTGCGGGGTGTTTCACCATGGATTGGCAGGTGAGCTTGCTGGAGCAAAATACCTGCGGGGCACGATGGCTCATGATTTGATCGAAGCCATTCCAGAAACCTATCGTCGCATCGGCTTGGACTAGTTTCAGACCCATCTATTTCCATCGTATTTCTACCCTATTTCCATTTTAAAATTTTTCCATGAAACAAGAGAAAGCCTTACTCTGGACCTTGGCAGCCATCAACTTTATTCACATCGTGGATTTCATGATGCTGATGCCGCTAGGTCCGCAACTGATGCGCTTGTTTGAAATCAGTCCCAGTGAGTTTGGGTTTTTGGTGTCTTCCTACACCTTCAGTGCCGGAGCATCCAGTTTCTTTGGGGCCTTTTTCTTGGATCGTTTTGACCGAAAGCGAATTCTAATTTGGGTATTTGTGGGCTTTACTTTGGGTACCTTGGGTTGTGCGCTATCTCCGAATTACCCCATCTTGTTATTGGCTCGTGTGGTGTCCGGTATTTTTGGAGGCCTTACCTCTGCCTTGATTTTGGCCATTATTGGCGATGTGGTACCCGATGAGCGCCGTGGCCGGGCCATGGGTTTGGTGATGTCTGCCTTCTCATTTGCTTCAGTGATGGGAGTGCCCTTGGGACTCTTTCTTGCAAGTTTGTCGGATTGGCATACGCCGTTCTACATTCTTTCAGCCCTATCGGTGGTGAGTTTGGGTATGATTGCGAAGTTTATCCCTTCCATCACAGGACACCTTAGCGCAGGGAGCGTCCGCCCCCATCCTTTTGCAGTGGTGAGTCGGGTAACCAGTAATCCCAATCAAATGCGCGCCATCAGCCTTTCCATCATGATGATGCTGGGGCAATTTATGATCATCCCTTTTCTAAGTCCTTACAATGTTGCCAATGTGGGCTTTACGGAATTGCAGCTTACCTACGTCTACATGGCTGGGGGTGCATTCACCATGTTTACCTCTCCTTGGGTGGGTAAGCTGGCGGACAAACATGGCAAGCTGCAGATCTTTACGATTTTCATGCTGCTCAATTTGATTCCTATTGGCATCATTACCCACTTGGGAGTCACTCCTGTAGCCTTGGTCCTTGTGGTGACTACATTCTTTTTTGTAACCTCCAATGGACGGTATGTGCCCGCTGCGGCCTTGGTCACAGGTACCGCTCAGCCCGAAAATAGAGGTAGCTTTTTAAGTTTCAATTCTGCAGTGCAGCAGCTGGCAGCTGGTTTTGCTTCCCTTGCAGCTGGTTTCATGATTGGAGAAAATGAATTAGGTCAATTGACCAATTTCAATTATGTGGGCTACCTAGCGATTTTCTTCAGCCTGATTTGCATTCCATTGGCTTGGCGAATAAAGGTGGTCAGCTAAAAAAAACGCCTCCAAAAATTTCGATTTTGGAGGCGTTTTTCGTGCTAGATTTCGCTTAAAACTCAGCGTTTCCTGGTGTTCTTGGGAAGGCGATGACATCGCGGATATTGCCCATGCCTGTGACAAACAATACCATGCGTTCAAAGCCGAGTCCAAAGCCTGCGTGTGGCGTACTGCCAAATCTTCTTGTGTCTAGGTACCAACTGAGCTCTTCGGTAGGGATGTGCATTTCTTCCATGCGTTGGCTGAGCTTATCTAGCCGCTCTTCCCGCTGGGACCCACCTACGATCTCCCCAATGCCAGGAAACAAAATATCCATAGCAGCTACTGTTTTCCCATCCTCATTTTGGCGCATGTAGAATGCCTTGATGCCTTTCGGATAGTCGGTGAGGATGACGGGTTTTTTGAAGTGCTTTTCTACCAAGTAGCGTTCGTGTTCGGATTGTAAATCTGTGCCCCATTCTTCGATGAGGTAGGAGAATTTCTTCTTTTTGTTGTGGTTGGAGTTGCGAAGGATATCGATCGCCTCCGTGTAGGTAAGACGCACAAAGTCATTTTCTACCACAAACTTCAATTTGTCGAGAAGACCCAATTCTGCACGTTGCTCAGTAGGCTTGCTTTGCTCTTCTTCAGCGGCGCGCTGATCCAAAAAGGCCAGGTCTTCGGCGCAGTGCTCCAAGGCATAGCGGATGATGTACTTGAGGAAATCTTCTGCGAGGTTTTGATTGTCTTCGGCATCGTAGAAGGCCATTTCAGGTTCGATCATCCAGAATTCCGCCAAGTGGCGCGTGGTGTTTGAATTTTCGGCGCGGAAGGTAGGTCCAAAGGTATACACCTCAGCCAAGGCCATGGCTGCCAATTCTCCTTCGAGTTGACCGGAAACAGTCAGGTTAGTTTCCCGCTCAAAAAAGTCTTGGCTGAAGTCGATTTTGCCATCCTCTGTTTTGGGAGGATGGAGTAGGTCTAGGGTAGTTACCTTGAAGGTTTCTCCTGCCCCTTCGGCATCGGAAGCCGTGATAATTGGAGTATGGATGTAGAAAAAGCCTTTCGTGTTAAAGTAGGTATGTACCGCATAAGCTAGCGCATGGCGCACACGGAATACTGCTCCAAATGTGTTGGTTCGCATACGGAGATGCGCGATCTCACGGAGAAATTCTAGGGAGTGCTTTTTAGGTTGGAGTGGATATTTTTCCGGATCCGACTCGCCCAAGATCTCAATTTGGCTAGCAATCAATTCCGACTGCTGTCCTGCGCCTTGGGAGGCTTCCACCTTTCCCGTGATTTTCAAGCAGGCACCGGTGCTGCACTTTTTGAGAATCTCTTCTGCAATGACATTGGGGTCGGCCACCACCTGGTAATTGGTAATGATGGAACCGTCATTGAGCGCAATGAAGGAAACATTCTTGTTGCTTCGCTTGGTGCGTACCCAGCCCATGAGGGTGAGTTCTTGTCCGATCAAGTCTTGTTCCAGGATGGTCTTGATTTTGACCCGTTTGTTAAATGCCATTTGCGTTGGGGTAGAGGAAGGCGAATACCGCCTCTTTGATTTTAGTGGAATGCAAAAAAACGATTAAATCACCTTTTTATCAAAAAATTGACGCTTTTTCCTAAATTTGACTGAGCTGTTTTCTTAGGAAGGCTCCTCTTTTTTCGCAAATAAGTGGTTTGAATCATTTCAATGCAAAAGTTAACGCTTTCTCAGTCACTCTCTCAAAAACTTTCCCCGCAGCAGATTCAGTTTATCAAGCTGCTGCAAGTGCCTACGGCAGAGCTAGATGCACGGATCGAAGAGGAGCTTGAAATCAACCCTGCCTTAGAGGAAGGAAAGGTGGAGGAGAACGAAACTTCGGGGGAGGAGGATTTCGACGAGGGCTATGGAGATGAGTTTGGGAGCGACTCCGGCGAAGTCAATGTAGATGACTACTTGGACGACGACTACGGAGGCTACAAGATGCAGGGAGATGGCAACTACAATCCCGACGATGAGGATCGAGAGATTCCTTTTTCTGCGCCCAGTTCGCTGCACGAACAATTGATCACCCAGTTGAATTTTTTGAAGCTCGATGAGCGTCAGCGACTCATTGGAGAGCAACTGATTGGGAGCATTGAGAACGATGGTTATATCCGTCGTGAATTGACCTCCATCATCAATGACCTGGCTTTTTCCCAAAATGTGGAAACCGACCTGGATGAGCTCGAAGAAATACTACGCAAAATACAAACCTTCGATCCGGCAGGTATTGCCGCTCGAAGCTTGCAAGAGTGTTTAATCATCCAGCTGGAGCGCAAGGAGCATCCGGATGATCCCACCGTGCAACATGCCTTGGCGATTATTCAGGATTGCTTTGAGGAATTTACCAAAAAGCATTACCCTAAAATTCAAAAGCGCCTCAACCTGGACGAAGACGAGATCAAGGAGGCAGTGCAATTGATCACCCGACTCAATCCCAAGCCAGGAGGAGTGGCGGATGGTTTGGTACTGACCCAGTACGTGATCCCTGACTTTATCTTGGTGACCAATGGAGGGAAGTTTGAAATTCTATTGAATTCCAAAAATGCCCCCGAATTGCGGATTTCGCGGTCCTATGCGGAGCTATTTGATTCCTACGACAAGAGCGATAAAAAGGATAAGAAACTCAAGGAGACTGTTTCTTTTGTGAAGCAAAAGCTGGATTCTGCGAAGTGGTTTATTGATGCGATCAAGCAGCGGCAAAATACATTGCTTCGAACTATGGAGGCGATCCTGCAGTACCAATACCCCTTTTTTATAGATGGAGACGAGGCGGCCTTACGTCCTATGATTTTAAAAGATATTGCTGAAAAAATTGACATGGATATCTCCACCGTCTCTCGGGTAGCGAACAGCAAATCCATTCAAACCGAATTTGGTGTGTTTCCTTTGAAGTACTTTTTCTCCGAGGGCATCGCGACAGATAGTGGGGAAGATGTCAGTAACCGGGAAGTAAAATCGGTTCTTCAAGGCATGGTGGATGCGGAAGACAAAAAGAAACCACTGTCGGACGATAAGTTGGTGAAGATGTTGAACAAAAAAGGCTACAATATCGCCCGTCGTACGGTAGCTAAGTACCGGGAGCAATTGCAAATTCCGGTGGCTAGACTCCGAAAAGAACTCTAGTGGTACGAAAATTAGCCCTTTTGCTTTCGGTGATCTTTCAGCCCTTACTCATGCCTTCCTTGGTATTTGGCTTGCTGTTTTTCGGAGTGCCTCAAGCTACCAGCCTACCCGAAGCATTTAAGGTTCGGATCTTTTACTTGATAGTAAGTTCCACGTTACTGATTCCCATGATCTTGATGTTGGGCTTGCGTTGGAGTGGTTACGTGAAGAGCTTGCATTTTGAAGAGAAAAGTGATCGTCGCATTCCCTTTCTAGTGGTGACGCTTTTCTATGTATTGACCACCTATTTTTTAAAGGAGAAAACCGAGTTGGATCCCATATTGTGGCAGGGGATGGCCGTCATTACTACCGCAGTGGCGCTGCTGACGGCTGTCACTTATTTTTGGAAAATGTCTGCGCACTTGACCGGAATCGGAGGGGTATTGGCCGTTGTAGGGATTTTGGGGCTTTTTTTTCCTTCGTTGACGGTGGCCTATTTGTTGGTAGCCACATTGGTGCTCGGAGGAATAGTAGCCTCTTCCCGTTTGTATTTAGATGCCCACCGTCCTGCTGAAGTGTATGTGGGGCTTTTGGTAGGATTTGTCACCTGCTGGATTGGATTTTCCTGGATCTATGGGTTTTTCGGCTGACCAAGGTTCTGTGTGGGCACAAAAAAACTCCCAGTAGGGAGTTTTATATTTTTTGATTTGCTAGGATTAAAATAGTCCTAGTGCAATTCCAAAACTAACTTGGTTGGCTTCGTTATTGAAAGGACCTCTGTTGGCTTGCCACATAGGGCTGAGGTAGTAGGTCGTCCACACGTTAAATCCAGGGCTGCCAGCCTTAAAATGTAGGCCATAACGGATTTTTTCAAGCCCATAGTTTTCGGACTGTTTGATTTTTACCGTACCTGAGGTAGGGGAGTCGTAGGAAATTTTGGTATGGGATTGGTAGAGCATGCCTACCCGAGCGCCAAGGCTAAGTCGGAAGCTTTTGCTGTAGTCTTTTTTATTGAAGTTGTACTGCAAGTCTACCGGAACCTCCACATAGTTCACGGAGAGGTTATTGGTTTTGACTTCGATAGTTGTTCCGTATACGCTATTCACCTTCTTCAGAACTGAGGATTCGGCGCCGAGGGTGCTGCTGCGAAACAAGTTTTCATCTTCGGTGAAGGCAAACTTGTTTGTAGAAACACCAATTCCTGGGCTCACCACAAATCCAGAGTTTTCTCCGAATACGCTGAAAGGTTTTTGGTAGTAGACATTGAAACTTCTTGATCCAAAGAAATTGATGGCAAGGTCAGCAGGTCGGTTGGTCAGCTGTGTCCAGCCAAACTCTACGGTCAAGTCATTGGGAATGTTGGGACGACCACCGATAGGGGTTTTTGGACTTTTGCTATCGGAATCTTGTGCTTGTGCGTTCAGTGCAAATGCAAGGAAGGCAAGTGTGAGTATTTTTTTCATCAAAGAAGCTTCTTTTGAAGAGGATGTGGGCAAAAATATAAAATTTAGGAGGATTTAT
>CANGUK010000078.1 GCA_947457095.1 Cyclobacteriaceae bacterium | reverse complement strand
TTGGACACCTCCTCAAAAATCTTGGGGTATTCTGGGTCCGCAAAAGAAATCAGCCCTCCGGCTAGCATTCTTTCAAAAATGGAGGTTTCGTTTGGTTTCATTCAACTCGGTTTTGGTCTCGAAACCTACGGAAAGTTTAGGAACCACACCATTATTTCTTACTTGCCTATTGAAAAAACAGGGATACTTCGTTTATCGCCTAAATGAAGTAATCTATTTTTCAAATAGCAATTCGTAATAGTAGTTGAACCGGATAAACCCAAATGACTTTATAAATTCATCTTTCGTGACAAGCCCTTTTTTATGCAGTCTTTTAAAATCTATGTATGGTCTATACACGAATGCATAAAGGCAAAACAGGATCGCAAAAAGCGCTGAACCTATGACAGCATAGATGTAAAGAGAAAGGATTACAATCATTGGGATTAGCGTCGCAAGGTGATAAGTAAGTAATCTGTCCATTATATTTCAAGTAAGGTAGTGGCATATCCAACGCATACAACAACGGAAAGAGGAGTGTATAAGCCTAGAGTGGCAGAGTTGAAAACAATGCTTATCCCTATATTTGCTAGATTTGAAGGAGTGAGATTATGAAATCTGCCTAGACAACCATCCATATCGCTCCACCAACCAGCAGTTCTTCCGTTTATGATTGAATTTTCGCTGTAAATAATATTTCTTGATCCGTCTACTCTATCCACATACGAAATTTTTAAGGTGCCATTTGTAGAATAAATCTCGTTAGTTATATCACCATTTTCACTTTTTATTGTTTTGCTTAAAAATGAAAATGCAACTTTGCCCTCTTGGTCTAATGAAAATGAAATAGCTTCATTGGGATTGTTTGAATTTAGAATGGTGAGAAGCTGAGAACCTTTCTCAAGGTCTACTAATTTTTGTAATTCATCTACGTTAAAACTTCCATTTATTCGATTGGAAATGGAAGATGACATCCAATCAGAGACTTTGGTTTTCTCCATTGAAGTTGCTTTGATAATTTTGTATTGGGATTGTTTTATTTCATTTACTTCCACATCCTCATCCAAACAACCGAAAGTGAATAACGCTAGAAATAAGAAAAATACAGATTTAAACATTTTTGTTTTCATAAAAAATTAGGGTTAAAAAGGTTAAAATTCTAGTACAGAAAAGGATCAACTAAACTCAGGAAAAAAAGCTCAAAAATGAAGTTGGAGGAATTTGTAAAGAATTAAAAAGAGTTACTATCTCCAAAAAGCCATAGGATCTTCTACGGAAATCTTCAAAAAAAGGTTTTGATTCGGCCAAAAACTTGAAGACCAATTTATTTAATATTTCAGTAAATCACAGATTTACTTTCCCTCTCCCCGATACTTCTCCTGCAATCCCATCAAAAAATTTCGTAGAACCTGGTCCTTACATTCTCTGTACTGTGCTTGGGAGGGATTTCGGAAAAAGGCACTCAGCTCGTGCTTACTCAATCGGAAGCCACGCAAGGCAAAGATCTCCAGCATCCCTTCTTCCTGGAGGTTCAATGCAATCTTCAGTTTCCGCAGGATCCCATTGTTGTTCAGCGACTTCTCCACCACCGGTGCAGCACCGGCTTTCTTGCCTCGATTCAGGACAATCAGCCCATCTAAAAAATGGCTCAGGTCTTTGTCATAAAGTTTTTTGAAGTCGGGATCTTCCTCCTTCTTGAGCCACAAGGCGACTTCCTCAAATGAGATTTCCTTACCCCCCAGGCCAAAAATCTCCTTCATCTTGTGATCATGGTAATGAAAGGTGTACCGCAGGGTGCGTAGGATATCATTGTTGCTCATGGGTACAAAGATCGAAATTTTAAGGACTTAGCCACCAAAGGCAATGAGTTTGCCTTTTTTCAGTGGACAGTTTCGATTTAGCACCTGTTTTTCCCGTCAATTTAGCATGCTTAGTCCCTAGCGGAAAAATCGCCTTTCTTTACGACCTTTGCTCGAGCCAACCACAAAGCGTAGTGTCGACCCAAGTCTTATTCATCACTCCTCCGTTCACGCAACTCAATACGCCGTATCCGGCGACGGCCTATCTGAAGGGGTTTTTGAATACCTTAGGTGCCGATTGCAAGCAGGCGGATTTGGGAATTGAGGTAATGTTGGCTATCCTGTCTAAGCCCGGCTTAACACGGATTTTTGAACAGGCAGAAAAATCAACCTCGCTCTCGGATAATTCCCTTCGCATCCTCCGACTTCGTGCTCAATATCTGCAAACCATCGGTTCGGTCATCGATTTTCTTCAAGACAAAAATCCTACCCTCGCCTACAGCATTGCCGAAGGAGAGTTTTTGCCGCAGGCAGGACGCTTCGAACAGGTGGAGGAACTGGATTGGGCTTTTGGAGCTTTGGGGATTCGAGACAAGGCACGCTACCTCGCTACACTGTACCTCGAGGATCTCGGCGACCTGATTACCGAAGCGATTGATCCTCACTTTGGATTTACCCGCTATGCGGAGCGCCTGGGGATGTCTGCGCGTACCTTTGATGAATTGCAGGAAGCGCTCGAGCAACCGAATAGTTTGGTGGATGAGTTGCTACTCCAACTTTTAGAAGAAAAAATTCAGCGCTACCAGCCCGAGTCTGTTGCTTTTTCGGTCCCCTTTCCGGGCAACCTTTACGCCGCTCTAAAGTGTGGACAATACCTCAAATCCAAGCACCCAAAGATAAAAATCTGGATGGGTGGGGGCTACCCGAATACGGAATTACGTTCCTTGAAAGAGCCCCGCGTATTTGATTACGTAGATTACATAGTCCTCGACGATGGGGAAGCACCTGTGCTCTTGCTTTTGGAGCACCTGGCGGGAAAAAGACCCCATACTGAATTGAAGCGCACCTTTCTCCGTCTTGACGGGCAGGTCACTTACATTGATAATCGAGCGGTCAAAGACCTTGCCCAGCGGGAAGTAGGGACTCCAGATTACAGCGACCTACCCCTCCGAGACTACCTTTCGGTGATTGAAGTGGCAAATCCCATGCACCGGCTTTGGAGCGATGGGCGTTGGAATAAGTTGACGCTGGCGCATGGCTGCTACTGGGGAAAATGTACCTTTTGCGATGTTTCCCTAGATTATATCGGTCGCTACGAACCGATAACGGCGGCTATCCTCTGTGACCGCATTGAAGAGATCATGCTCCAGACGGGCACCAATGGCTTTCATTTTGTAGATGAGGCGGCACCCCCAGCGCTTATGCGTGACTTGGCGCTGGAGATTCTTCGGCGGGAACTCGTCGTGGTCTGGTGGACCAACATTCGTTTTGAAATTAGTTTCTCAGCAGATCTCTGCCGTCTACTCCGTGCATCGGGCTGCATAGCAGTTTCGGGTGGACTAGAGGTGGCTTCGGATCGACTCCTAGACTTGATTAAAAAAGGAGTTACGGTGCCGCAGGTGGCTCAGGTAACCCAAAATTTTACCCAAGCAGGGATTTTGGTGCACGCCTACCTGATGTATGGCTACCCTACCCAAACGATTCAGGAAACGGTGGACTCCCTGGAGATGGTCAGACAGCTCTTTGAGCAGGGAATCATTCAATCTGGTTTTTGGCATCGCTTTGCCATGACGGTCCATAGTCCTGTGGGGCTCAATCCCAAGGCCTTTGGGGTGGTCCGCACAGATACAGAGTTGGGCCCCTTTGCCAACAATGAGGTTGATTTTGAGGATCCTTCCGGCATTGATCATGGCATTTTCTCTGAAGGCTTGCGCAAGTCCTTATTCAACTACATGCAGGGAGTAGGGTTGGAGCTTCCCTTGAAAAACTGGTTTGATTTCAAAGTTCCTCCCACAAGTATCCCAAAGTCTTACATACAGCATCAGCTCCAAGCACAAGCTCCAAAAAAGGCGAAAGACCAGCAGCGCTTGTGCTGGTTAGGAACTTCACCGCAGTTGGAGGAGTTGGAAGAGGGGATGTGTGAACTTATTTTTTCGGGCAAAAAAGAAGATTTTGCCCTAGAGCTTCCGCTTGAATTTGGGCAGTGGGTATTTTGGTTATTGGAAAAAGTAAGTTACCGCCAACCCACGGTCACCGTCAAGGAGATTCGAGCAGCCTATGAGGAGGAGTTAGGAGATTTTGAGGAACTTCTAGAGTCCGAAGTCTGGGAGCTGTTGGCGGAAAACGGCTTGCTCCTGGTTTAATCTTTTTTGCTTATCCTAGATAAAGGATAAAATCTATTCCGCACCCATTTTTCTAGTTCTACGGCATGGAATACCACCGAGGAGAGTGCAAAGCAGACTGCGAGTTCCTCCCAACTTAAGGCTTCGGTTTTGAATATCCCATTGAAAAAAGGAAGGTAAATCACAGCAAGTTGTAGTACTACTGTAAATCCTACTGCAAGGAGTAGGGGCTTGTTGCCTAGGATTCCTTGTCGGTAAAGAAAGGTGCGGTCACTGCGAATGGAGAGGATATGCCCCAATTGGGAAAAGGAGAGCACAGAAAAGACCATCGTTTGCCAATGCCAGCCTTGTGCAAGGGCCAAGGCTTGTGTACCAAGCGTGACGGCCGCCATCAGCATGCCTACCCATAAAATATGAAAACCTACACCTTTGGCAAGTAAACTCTCTTTTGCAGGCCTTGGGGATCGCTGCATGCCATCCGGTTCGGCTACTTCACTTGCTAATGCCAAAGCGGGCAAGCCATCAGTTACCAGGTTGATCCATAAAATATGAATCGGCAATAGTGGAATGGGTAAACCCAAAAACGGAGCGACTGCGATGACCCAAATTTCTGCACCATTGCAGGTAAGGATGTATTTGATGAATTTGATTAGGTTGTCAAAAATCCGTCGCCCTTCTGCAATGGCCTTGACTATCGTGGAAAAATTATCATCCAACAAAATCAGGTTTGCCGCCTCCTTGCTCACATCCGTGCCTGCGATACCCATGGCAATGCCAATGGTAGCTGCTTTAAGTGAGGGGGCATCATTGACCCCATCTCCAGTCATGGCTGTGAAGTGACCTTTTTGTTGGAGCGCCTGCACAATGCGCAATTTCTGTTCAGGTGCTACTCGGGCATAGACGGTCACCTGCTCCACCTGAGCCTCAAAGTCTGCGTCTGAAATTTCCGCCAATTCCCTACCCGTCAACACCAAGTCACCGGCCTTCCAAATGCCCACCTGGGTAGCAATGGCTTTGGCGGTGGCGGGATGATCTCCGGTAATCATAACTGGGATAATTCCTGCTGCTAGGCAGGCGGTTATAGAGGCTTTGATCTCTTCGCGTGGGGGATCAATTAGGGCTATTTTTCCAAAATAGAGGAGCTTAGCTTCCAATTCTGGCCAGTCTTTTTCTGTGGGCAAGCTTGGAAGCCATCTTCCCCCAAATGCCAATACACGCTCCCCTTGGAGTGCCCATTCTTCGGTACTTTGCTCCAAAAATTGGGCGGATACTGGGTCGGCCAAGACCTTGGCAATGGATTCAGGAGCCCCTTTGCAAAGAAGTAAGACTCCTTGGGGCAGTTGGTGAAAGGTGCTCATCCGTTTGCGATCGGAGTCAAAGGGGATCTCTCCAATTCTTGGAAAATGGTCAACCAGGAGCTTGTACTTTTCCAAGGAAATCTCTTTCACCAGTTCAGCGACCAAAGCCAGCTCGGTTGGTTCGCCTGCAAAGCGACCCTCTGGAGTAAAGTGAACATCATGGCACAAGGCTTGTGACAGTTGGAGGTTGCTGAAATTCGGTGTAAACCTATCCTGGTCTTCTGCCTCTGTACGGGTTACGGCTAGTTTGTTTTCGGTGAGGGTGCCCGTTTTGTCGGTGCAGATGTATGTAACAGCACCAAGACTCTCCACAGCGGGAAGTTTGCGGATCAAGGCATTTTTTTTGGCCAAGCGCTTGGCGCCTAGTGAGAGCGCAATGGTAATCAGCGCAGGTAGCGCTTCTGGGATGGCAGCTACAGCCAAACTCACGGAAAGGAGCAGCACCTGCAAGATTGCCTCTCCTCTGAGGATACCAACGACGAAAAGCACCACACAAATAACGAGAACGGCTAGGGAAATCAATTTTCCAAATCGCTGCATCCGTTGTTGAAGTGGAGTGGGTGGGGAGCTCGTTTGAAGAAGGGAGGCAATTTTCCCCAACTCCGTATCCATCCCGATGGCCACCACCAGTCCTTTGGCTCTGCCTTGAGTGACTAGGGTGCCTTTGAAACCCATGTTGAACTGATCACCTGGGATTAAATTTTCCCCAAGGAGTACCTCCATTTGTTTGTCTACCGGAAGGGATTCACCTGTGAGCGATGATTCGTCAATTTTTAGAGAAAAGCTTTCCAGAAACCGCACATCTGCAGGCACCTGGTTGCCTGCTTCCAAGAGGATTATATCTCCAACGACCAATTGCGAAGCGGGAATGGAAATCACTTTTCCAGATCGAAGAACTTTACTTTGCGTTTGGGTAAGTTTCTTTAGGGAATCCATAGCCTTTTCAGCCTTGTACTCTTGGACAAACCCCAATACGGCATTCAAAAGGAGGATACCCAAAATTATGAGCGTATCTGTCCAGTCTCCAATCCATCCTGAAAGTAGGGCTGCCCCTGCCAAAATCAAGATCATCAGGTCTTTGAATTGGCTGATGAATAGAATGAAAACACTATTTTTCTTGGTTTCGAGCAGCACATTTGCACCGAACTTTTGGCTGCGATTTTGGGCTTCTTCTTCCTCCAAACCAGAAGAGGTTGTCCGCAGTTGCGAAAAAAGTTGCTCGGGAGAAGCTTGGTAGAAAATCATGAGTAAAAAAGTGCTTGTCTAAAAATACGCTTTCTATTTCAGAGTAGCTGTACCGAAGGAAAAAAGAATCCGTAAACTAGAAAAATCTAGTATGGCTAAAAAACGGGTAGCTTGTATCTCCGATTAATTTGGATGCAGAAAAATGCGTTGGGCATAGGCAAAACTCAAGTAGCTAAGTACTCCACCAAAGGCATCGGCTGCTTCGAGTTGGCGATCGCTGACTTTTTTTCCTAGCAAGCGACAGAGGAGTAGGCCATACACTCCGTTCAAACAGATTTGAATCTCATTTCCTACGTCTTCCCCAGCAGCAGTGTCAATGGCTTCGAGCAAGTGAGGTTTGACTGGATTGAAGGTTTGTACATAGCCCGCATCTGATTTGAGCAATTGGTAATGCAAATCGAGCAGCGAATTCACGATTTCTTGGACTGTCTTGAGGTGCCCCTTTTCCAGAAGCCCTTCTGTTTGCATTTGCGCAGCGAGGTCTCCAAACCAGGTCTTTATTTCTTGTTTTTCTTCCTCAACGACAGGGTAGTGGGAAATCACGTAGGTGTAAATCTCTTCCAAGTTGCCCTGATAGGAGCGAATGAGGTCTTCCATTTGGTACATGTAGATCAGGTATTCCCCTATATTCTGTGCTTTTTTTCGATCGGCGATGGCTTTCATGAGGCTATTCTTTGGCCTGCAAAAGTAATTTAGAATAGATGCTGCTCCCAGAAAAAGGGATAAAAGTCTTCGGGAAGGTTCTTCTAGGCTTCCTTACAACTGTTTAGCCGAGTTTAAATCTGATTTTGCAGCAAACAATTCCTGGTCAACTTCGCTTTTTTCATTAAGGCAGATCCACTTCGAAAAGTGCGTGGAATTCCTTGTCTATTTCTAGGGAATACTAGCTGAGAACGCTACTTTTTTCCTACTTTTGCCACACGTAAGCTTATGAAAAACATTCGGAATTTCTGTATCATCGCCCACATCGACCATGGGAAGAGTACTTTAGCAGACAGGTTGTTGCAGACGACCAACACGGTTTCTGACCGAGAGATGCAAAATCAATTGTTGGACGACATGGACCTGGAGCGAGAGCGTGGCATCACGATCAAGTCTCACGCCATCCAGATGAAGTACAACTACAAGGGCGAGGAGTACATTCTCAACTTGATTGATACTCCAGGACACGTGGATTTTTCCTATGAGGTATCGCGTTCCATTGCCGCCTGTGAAGGGGCTTTGCTGATCGTCGATGCATCCCAAGGCGTGGAGGCCCAGACGATTTCTAACCTCTATTTGGCACTAGGTCATGACTTAGAAATTATCCCTGTTTTGAATAAAATTGATCTTCCTGGTGCTGATCCAGAGGTGGTGGCCGATGAGGTGATTGACCTTTTGGGCTGTAAGCGGGAGGATATCGTGTTGGCTTCGGGCAAGGAAGGGATCGGTATTGAGGATATTTTGGCTAAGGTGATTGAAAATATTCCGCCTCCCAAAGGGGATCCAGAGGCTCCTCTTCAGGCTATGATTTTTGACTCGCAGTTTAACTCCTTCCGTGGGGTGGAGGTAATTTTTCGAATTTTTAACGGTACCCTGAAAAAGGGGGATAAGATTAAGTTTGTCAATTCGGGCAAGGAGTATTTTGCGGACGAGATAGGGATTTTAGGTGTGAACCAGATCCCACAAATGACCATGAGTGCGGGAAATGTGGGCTACCTGATTTCCGGCATCAAAGTAGCCAAAGAAGTAGCCGTAGGGGATACAGTGACTCACGTCAAAAACCCTTGTGCGGAAGCTATCAAAGGCTTTGAAAATGTGAAACCGATGGTTTTTGCAGGTATTTATCCTGTGGATACCACCGAATTTGAGGAACTTCGTGCCTCCATGGAAAAGTTGCAGCTTAACGACGCCTCGCTCGTATGGGAACCAGAAACGTCTGCGGCCTTGGGTTTTGGCTTCCGATGCGGATTTTTGGGCATGTTGCACATGGAGATTGTTCAGGAGCGTTTGGAACGTGAATTTGACATGACTGTCATCACGACAGTACCTTCAGTGCAGTTCAAGGCCCTCATGACCAACGACGAGTACCAGGTAATCAATGCGCCATCCGATATGCCTGATCCTACGCGATTCAAACATATCGAGGAGCCTTTTGTGAGGGCTTCCATCATCACCGCAGCAGAATACGTAGGTCCTGTGATTTCTCTTTGCATGGACAAACGTGGTCAGATCAAGAATCAGGTGTATTTGACTTCTGACCGGGTGGAGTTGCAATTTGACATGCCTTTGGCGGAAATCGTATTCGACTTCTTTGATCGCTTGAAGACCATTTCCAGAGGCTACGCTTCCCTAGATTACGAATTGAAAGGGTTCCAAGAGTCGCACATGGTGCGCTTGGACATCATGCTCAATGGGGAGCCTGTGGATGCACTTTCTGCGATTGTGCACCGGGATAAAGCCTACGATTGGGGCAAGCGTCTTTGCGATAAGCTGAAGGAGCTGGTGCCACGGCAAATGTTTGAAATCGCCATTCAGGCTGCCATAGGGCAGAAAATCATTGCCCGTGAAACGGTAAAGGCCTTGCGTAAAAACGTGTTGGCCAAGTGCTACGGGGGTGATATTTCGCGTAAGCGTAAACTCTTGGAAAAGCAGAAAAAAGGGAAGAAGCGCATGCGCCAGGTTGGTAATGTCGAGATCCCTCAGGAGGCGTTTATGGCGGTGTTGAAATTAGACTAATAAAGTAGGAAGTACGAGGTACGGTTCTGTTTCTTCATCTTTCTTCATTCAATATTCGACATTCGGAGTTTAACGTGTAGTTAACCTCCAGAATGTCCAATTTTTAATTTTTTACACCCATTTTTTCGCTGCAGTAGTGATGGAGAAAAAGTTTGATTTGGAAGAGCGATTAATTGAGTTTGCAGCTCAAATAATCCAGTTTACAGAAAGTATGATTTCCAGCAAATCCGGAAATCATTTAGCAAATCAATTGCTCAGAAGCGGAACAAGTCCTGCTTTAAATTATGGGGAGGCGCAAGGTGGGGAATCGAGAAAAGATTTTATACATAAGTTTAAAGTCATTTTAAAAGAGTTAAGAGAGACGTTAATTGGATTGAAAATAGTAGAAAGAGCAATGCTTCATCAGGATCATGCATTTTTGAGTCGAGTGAAAGATGAGTGCAATCAGTTGATTTCTATTTTTGTTAAAAGTGTATCCACTGCTGAGCGTAACCGATTTGAGTAAGTTTCCTACACAACAAGTGATCGAATTGATTTTAATCAACTAACGTCAACGATTTAGGAGTTTAGTTTTTGAATAGAAAAGAATAATAATGAATGTCGATTGTTGAATATCGATTGAAGAATAAAGTAGAATAGGAGATCCCATGAGCACTCTAATCGATGGAAAAAAAACCGCGCAAGACATAAAAAATGAAATTGCAGCGCGGGTATCGGAAATTAAACAAGAAGGCGGAAAGCAGCCTCACCTAGCCGCTATACTGGTAGGAGAAGATGGTGCCAGCCAAACCTATGTAGGAGCCAAAGTGAAGGCTTGCGAGGAGGTAGGATTTACTTCTACGCTGGTACGCCTACCGGCAGATGTTTCTGAAGAGGAACTCCTCCGTACCGTGGAGGACATCAATCAAAACCCGGATATCGACGGTTTGATTGTGCAACTCCCCCTTCCTGCTCACATATCAGTGGATAAGGTGACCAATCGAATTCGTCCCGAAAAAGACGTGGATGGATTTACCCCGGCAAATGTTGGGAGAATGACCCTCAACTGGCCTGCTTACGTGGCTGCTACCCCTTATGGAATTATTGAATTGCTCAAGCGCTACCAAATCGAAACCTCCGGCAAGCATTGTGTGGTCATCGGTCGCAGCCATATTGTAGGAAGCCCAATGAGTATTTTGATGGCCCGTAATGGCTATCCTGGCAATGCCACCGTAACTCTTACCCATTCCAGGACCAAGGACTTGGCAGCCATTTGTAGAACAGCAGATATTTTGATTGTGGCGATTGGTAAGCCCGAGTTTGTAACAGCCGATATGGTGAAGCCTGGAGCAGTGGTGATTGACGTGGGCATCCACCGTATTGCAGACGAAACTAAGAAAACAGGTTTCCGATTGATTGGAGATGTAAAGTACGACGAAGTAGCGCCCATTGCATCCGCCATCACGCCTGTACCAGGCGGGGTAGGTCCGATGACCATTGCAGCTTTACTGTACAATACACTTCAGTCTGCTGAAAAGAAGGTTTTTGGCTAACGAGTAAAAAAAGTAAAGAAAACCGAAGGGAAGCTTTGCTTCCCAAAGCTTGGTTTTCTACTTTTGCAATCCCCAATCGCGCATGTGGTGAAATTGGTAGACACGCCACTTTGAGGGGGTGGTGCCCGTTCGGGTGTGGAAGTTCGAATCTTCTCATGCGCACAAAAAAAGGCGACTTTCGAGTCGCCTTTTTCGTTTT
>CANGUK010000077.1 GCA_947457095.1 Cyclobacteriaceae bacterium | reverse complement strand
TCAGATTCTTCTACGCCAAGTTTGTCAACAATGATGGCCTTTACTTTTTGTGCAATTTCAGACATTTTGTGATCAGTTTAGTTAATAACTCTCCGCAAAGAAATATATTTAATGCCTAATTGACAAAGAAATGGGGGAAGTAAATTTTGGGGATTGCGAATATGCCTCTTCCTTCGTTTTAATTTCTATTTTTGTGTTCCATCCAGAACTTCCGTAATGAAGAAGGCCAAGTTACTTGTTGAACCTACTTTTGACTTTGAATTACTCGGGATAGTATCTCCGATTCGGGATTACCGAATGGCCTGGTTGGTCAACAAAGAACTGGACTTGAATTTAGTGAAGGCAGATGATTTGGAATTGGAGTTTCTTAGCGCAGAAAAGTTAGAAATCTCTCAGTATTTTCTTTCTTTACCGCACGGATTCATTCAATTGCTAAAAAATAAAGCGCTTAATTCCTCACAGCAATTGGCCTATTTGATACCTGAACTGAAAAATCTTGACTATTTTCTATTGGTTCAAGACGAAACAGAACAGTTAGATTTGAGCAACTTTATGGAGAAACTTTCCCAAAATTCTTTGGTACAAAGCATCGTACGGATTGATATTTCCAAGTTGAAATCAAAAGAAAACCTATTAACTTATTAATACGACATGTCTCATTTACCCTTTAAAAAGACTAAAATTTTAGCCACCATTGGCCCAGCTTCGAATAATTACGAGATGATAAAAAGTTTGGCCTTTGCTGGAGCCAATGTGTTTCGACTCAATTTTTCACATGGATCCCATGAGGTCCACAAGGAAGTTTTGGATACCATTCGTCGGGTCAACCAGGAAATGAATTGCCATTTAGGAATACTTCAAGACCTTCAGGGCCCCAAAATCCGCGTGGGTGAGGTAGAAAACAACGGTGTTGAAATTAACCCAGGTGATAAAATCACGATTACCAGTGATCCAGTAGTGGGCACTTCATCCTTGGTGAGCACGGTTTATAAAAACCTGCCTCAGGACGTACAAGAAGGTGAGCACATCCTCATTGACGATGGTAATTTGGAGTTGGTGGTCAATGATACGAATGGAAAAGATGTGAATTGCACGGTAATTCACGGAGGGATTTTGAAGTCTAGAAAAGGGATAAACCTGCCAAATACCAAAGTTTCTGCACCTTCCTTGACCGAAAAGGATTTGGAAGATCTTGAATTTGGTTTGGCCAACGACGTAGATTGGATTGCCTTGTCTTTCGTAAGATCTGCTGAGGACATCGTAGACCTTCGAAACCGCATCAAAGCGGCAGGTAAATTCTGTAAAATAGTTGCGAAGATCGAAAAGCCTGAGGCTTTGGAAAATATCGATGCCATCATCGAAGCGACTGATGCGATCATGGTTGCCCGTGGTGACCTTGGCGTAGAAGTACCTATGGAAATCGTGCCCCTCTGGCAAAAGAAGATGGTAGAGAAATGTAAATTGGCCTGCAAGCCAGTCATCATTGCTACGCAGATGATGGAAAGCATGATTCAAAATCCTCGCCCTACGCGTGCCGAAACAAACGACGTAGCCAATGCAGTATTGGATGGAGCCGATGCGGTGATGCTTTCAGCAGAAACAGCCTCCGGGAAGTATCCGATTAATGCCGTAAAAGCAATGACTAGAATTATTTCGTACTTGGAAGAAAATGCTGAGGTGTACCACAACCTCTACAAAATCCCTGAGGAAGACCCTACCTTTTTGAGCAATAACCTGATTTTGATGGCTGCTAGGCTATCAAGAAACGTGAAGGCCAAGGCAATTGTGGGCATAACCTCTTCTGGATTTACCGGGTTTCGTTTGGCTTCTCACCGTCCGCTTTCCAATATTTTTGTTTTTACAAGAAATCAGAAGCTCTTGACTCAAATGTCTCTAGTGTGGGGTATCCGTGCCTATTATTACGAAGGTCAGGCTTCCACAGATGGGGTGTTTGCTGATATTGAAGCTATTTTGAAGCGAGATGGACATGTGCACACAGGAGAAGTAATTGTCAATACGGGGAGCATGCCATTAAGTGAAAAAGGAAAAACAAACATGTTGAAGGTACACGTGGTGGGATAATTCCTTCATGCTTGGTCAACTAAAACAAAAAAAGGAGAAACTGCTGTTTCTCCTTTTTTTGTACCTAATTCCAGACTTTGGAATCTCTTATTTTTTAATAATCGAAAAATCAAAAGTATCGAGAAACTTGGTAGTGAAGTTACCCGCCTTAAATTGTTCGTTTTCCAATAGTGCAATGTGGAATGGGATGGTGGTTTTGATACCATCGATCACAAATTCCTCCAAAGCGCGCTTCATCCGAACGATTACTTCCTCTCTGGATTGACCGCTAACAATCAATTTGGCAATCATGGAATCGTAATTAGGAGGAATCACATATCCTGCATATACGTGCGAATCTACGCGTACTCCGCGACCACCTGGGATATGCAAGTTTAGGATCTTTCCTGGGCTTGGTCGGAATCCATTGGATGGATCCTCTGCATTGATACGACATTCCATCGCAAATAGCTTTGGATAGTAGTTTCTTCCAGAGATGGTTTCGCCAGCAGCAACTTTGATTTGCTCTTTGATTAAGTCAAAATCGGTAACCTCTTCGGTGATGGGATGCTCCACTTGGATACGGGTATTCATCTCCATGAAGTAGAAGTTGCGGTTTTTGTCCACCAAAAACTCAATGGTTCCAGCTCCTTCGTAGCCAATAGCTTCCGCTCCTTTGATCGCAGCCTTACCCATGGCTTCTCGCAATTCTTCTGTAATGAATGGGGAAGGAGTTTCTTCAACAAGCTTTTGGTGTCTTCGCTGAATGGAGCAGTCGCGCTCCGACAGGTGACAAGCTTTGCCTGTATGGTCGCCTACGATTTGAATTTCGATATGACGAGGTTCTTCTACAAACTTTTCAAGGTATAAGCCATCGTTTCCAAAAGCAGCTCCTGATTCCATTTTGGCATCATCCCAAGCTTTTTTGAATTCACTATCTTCCTTAACGATTCGCATTCCTTTACCACCGCCACCGGCAGTAGCTTTTAAGATCACTGGATAACCCATCTCTTTGGCGATGACAAGGCCTTGTTCAATGGAATCCACTAATCCATCTGATCCTGGAATGGTCGGTACACCTGCAGCTTTCATGGTTGCTTTAGCCGTAGCTTTATCGCCCATTTTGGCAATCATATCTGGTGATGCTCCGATAAACTTGATGCCGTATTCCTCGCAAACTCTCGAAAACTCTTCGTTTTCAGATAGGAAGCCGTATCCAGGGTGTATGGCATCTGCATTGGTAATCTCAGCAGCAGAAATAATTCGTGTGATATTGAGGTAGGATTCACGGCTTGGAGCAGGTCCTATACAAACGGCTTCATCTGCAAAGCGCACATGAAGACTGTCTTTGTCTGCAGTAGAATAAACAGCTACAGTTTTGATGCCCATCTCCTTGCAGGTACGAATGACCCGAAGTGCGATTTCGCCACGGTTGGCAATTAAAATTTTCTTAAACACGTTCTTTTTGATTTAGTGCAAAAATCAACCTGCTGGATCTACGAGGAATAAAGGCTGGTCGTATTCTACTGGGGTAGCATTGGCAACCAAGATTTTTACAATTTTTCCAGAAATTTCGGATTCAACTTCGTTGAACAACTTCATCGCTTCGATAATGCAAACGGTCTTTCCGGCGCTTATGATGCTGCCTTCGCTTACAAATGGTCCCGCTTCTGGATTCGGTGTTAAGTAAAAAGTTCCGATTATCGGAGACTTGATTTCCACTAAATTGGAGCTTGCAGCTGGGCTTGGTGCAGGTGCTGGAGTAGCCGGGGCCGCTGCTACGGGAGCTGGAGCCGCTGCAATTACTTGTGGAGCCGGTGCTGGAGCTGGGCCATCTGCATATTTCTTTACCGAAAGTTCAAATTCTTCCGTCTTGATTTTTACTTCTGCAAGGCCAGTATTTGAGATATAATCAATTAAATCTTGAATTTCTTTAGGTTTCATAGTGTTCTTTTTTTGTTCCATGAGTTTGGAGCAGTTAAGGGTTGAGCGAAAACTAATTAGTTAGGAAATTTAAATAAATCTAGACACTTAAGCTACTTATTTTACTCGTTCTGAATAGGATCCATCTCTGGTATCCACCTTGATTAAGGTGTCTTGTTCTACGAAAAGAGGAACCATGACAGTAGCACCTGTTTCCACAGTTGCAGGTTTAAGCGCGTTGGTGGCGGTATCGCCTTTGATTCCGGGCTCAGTGTAGGTGATCATCAACTCTACGAATGGGGGAAGTTCCACCGATAGGGGAGTTTCTGTTTCTGCATGAACCAAAATATCTACAAGCTGTCCATCCTTCAAAAGATTTGAACGCTCAATCAAGCGTTCTTCCAAGGAAATTTGCTCGAAATTATCAGTATCCATGAAATTGTAGCCCAAATCGTCCTTGTACAGAAACTGGTGAGCTCTTTTTTCCACACGTGCAGTTGTTACTTTTTCTCCCGCATTGAAGGTCTTGTCTAGGGTTTTGCCACTACGCAAACTTTTTAGTTTCGTACGAACAAAAGCAGCCCCTTTTCCAGGTTTCACATGTTGAAATTCGACAATCGTGTAGATGTCGTTATTCATTTCGAGACAAAGCCCATTTTTAAAATCTGCAGTACTTGCCATAATTTTTTTAAGTCAAATTAATTATTTCGGATCCAAAGCCCACTTTAGGTAGATGGCGCCCCAAGTAAACCCACCACCAAAGGCAGCAAGAATGAGGTTATCTCCTTTTTTCAGTTGGCTTTCATACTCCCAAAGACATAGTGGAATCGTCGCAGCGGTTGTATTTCCATAGCGTTCTATATTCATCATCACTTTTTCAGGTCCCACGCCCATTCTATTGGCAGTGGCGTCGATGATTCGCTTGTTGGCTTGATGCGGAACTAACCATGCTATATCATCACCTGTAAGGCCGTTTCTTTCCATTACTTCTGCACTCACATCAGCCATGTTGGTCACTGCAAATTTGAATACAGTAGCTCCTTCTTGGTAAGCATAATGCTCTCGGTTTGCGATGGTTTCCAGGGTGGCAGGCTTTCGGCTACCTCCAGCTTTCATGTGTAGGAAGTTTTCGCCTGAACCATCTGCTTTTAAAATCGCATCCATTACACCCAACTTTTCAGTAGTAGGTTCTAGAAGCACCGCTCCGGCACCATCCCCAAAAAGGATGCAAGTGGTTCGATCCTGGTAATCGACAATGGCAGACATTTTATCTGCTCCGACTACCACTACCTTTTTGTGTGTTCCAGCTTGGATAAATTGAGCACCCAGCTGCAGCGCATACAAGAAGCCTGAGCAGGCAGCTCCAATGTCAAAGGAAAAAGAATTTTTGGCACCTACTTTATCAGCAATGATGTTGGCAGTAGCAGGGAAGGGCATGTCAGGGGTAACGGTAGCGCAAATGATGAGTTCTACATCAAGAGGATCGGTTCCTGTTTTTTCCAAGAGGCCTTTCACTGCTCCAATCCCCAACACGGAAGTTCCTTGATTTTCACCTTTTAGGATTCTTCTCTCCTTGATGCCTGTTCTGGACATGATCCATTCGTCATTGGTGTCTACTAGAGATTCCAATTCTTTGTTGGTCAACCGATATTCAGGAACATATCCATGAATTCCTGTGACCATTGCTCTTAATTTATCCATCGTGTCGGATTCAGTTCTTTTTGTCGATGTTCAAATTCTTTGAAGAACCCAAAGTCATTTGATATCAGGGAAGTCAAAAATAGTACAATGCCTTATGAACGCCAAAGCCTTCCGAAATTGTCACGGTAAACTATTGGTAATCAGCTGGCTAGTATTTAATAAAACTAAAAATTCCACTCTTTTGGGAGTGGAATTCGTAGTGGATTAAAGGAAATTAAGCCTTCACCTCTTTTTCGATGATCACTTGTCCTTTGTAGTACAATTTACCATCCAACCAGAACGCTCTGTGTGGCAAGTGCATTTCGCCAGTGGTAGGACATTTTGCTAATCCAGGAGCCTCCAATTTGTAATGGGTTCTTCTTTTATCTCTTCTGGTTTTCGAAATTTTGCGTTTAGGATGTGCCATTTCTATGTGTGATTTATGGTTATTCTTTGTTTTTTAGTTTTCCAAGTTGCTCCCATCGTGGATCAACAGGGGTAGTTGTATTGTCAGATGAATCTTCGTCCGAACTTTCAGCAGCCTCTCTGTCTACACAGACGTAGCCAGCTTCCAATTCATTGTCTTCCTCATCCAATTCATTTTTGTAAGCAGGATGTATCTTTTTTAAGGGCAAAGCAAGCAAGATGTATTCATAAATGAGTTGTGCCACGTTGATTGTAGGGGTTTCCCGAGTAATCATCATCACTGACTCATCAATTTCTTTTACTTCTGATCCAAACTTGTAAATCATCTTTTCAGTGAAATCCAAAGTATGGTCAAAAACTTCCAAGCTTCTATCGCAGGTAAGCTCCACTTTTCCAAAGATGTGGAAAGTTAGCTCCATGAGATTGGCACCCTTATCAATCTTGACCCGTGCGGTCAAGTTTCCTTTTTTGAGGAGTTCATTTCCTTCAACCTGCTGAAAAAAAGCATCTTCAATCTGAAAGACCACTTCATGCAGTCCTTCTTTGAATTTAATGACTTCAATATCAAAGGTTTTCCAAAACTTCACCTTACTTCCTCCTGAATTAAGTCCGCAAATTTAGGTAATTATTTGTCATAGGTGAAACAGAAATTGAAATATAATTTGGCTTCACCCATCTTTTTTCAATTTTAAGGCTATTCTGATTCTCCTTGATGTCGTTCCACAATATCTGAAGCTAGGAAAAGTGCGGCTCGGAAGGAGGAGCAATCTGCTGTATTTTTCCCAGCAATGGCGTAAGCAGTGCCATGATCTGGAGAAGTTCGGATCACCGAAAGGCCTGCGGTAAAGTTGACTCCGCTGCTGAAAGCGATCGATTTAAATGGGATTAGCCCTTGATCATGGTAAAGCGCAAGCACACCATCAAATTTTTGTTGGTGCATCATCCCGAAGAATCCATCCGCAGGGTAAGGTCCAAAAACATAATGCTTGGAATCCTTCAATTCTTGGATGGCAGGTTTGAGGATTGTTTCTTCCTCTGAACCCAATAGCCCATCTTCTCCAGCATGCGGATTCAAGCCTAGGATGGCGATTTTTGGTTTATTGATTCCAAAATCTTTCTCTAGGCTTTGGATAAATATTTTAGCTTTTTCGATGACTTTTTCCTTGGTGACCGCTGCAGGAACCTGGGCTAATGGGATATGTCCTGTAACCAAGCCCACGCGTAGGTCTTCGCCCACGAGCATCATCAAGCCAGATTTGCTTCCTGTGGCCTCAATGAGGTATTCTGTGTGCCCCACAAAGGGTTGCGTATCGGAATTGATATTACTTTTTGATAGGGGAGCGGTTACCAAGCCCTGAATTTTTCCTGCTTTCAAATCCTCTACCGCAGCGGCAAAAGCTGTCAAAGCTAGTTTGCCAGCCTCCTGGCTTTCTACCCCCGGAATGACTTCAGGGCATTCTTCTTGGCAGTTGATGACATTGACTTTTCGATGTTGAATTTCATCTAAGGAGCGCACTTGGGTAAAGTAAAGGTCTTCTAGATTCAACAACTTTTTGTAGTGGGACAAGGCTTTGCCATGACCATAAATCAAAGGGGTGAAATTGGCAAAGACACGTGCATCGGCAAGTGCTTTCAGAATTACTTCTGGTCCAATTCCATTGATATCTCCAATACTAATTCCAATGATGGGTCTTTGTTTCTTTGTTTGCATGGCTTCCATAGTGCAGGGCGCGAAACAAAATTCCGTGCCGTCTGGGAATAATCCCTTAATTTTAGGACTGCAATTTACAAAAAAAAACCAGAGGGTTACGATGGAAAAGGTCAAACCTAAAAAGCATCTCGGTCAGCATTTTTTGATTGATCTCAGCATCGCAGAGCGAATTGCTGAGGGAGTAACTGGCCATGCTGGAGTTACCCAAGTGCTGGAAATAGGACCTGGGATGGGTGTTTTGACTGATTTTTTGATGAAGGGAAACTTGGAAGTTCACCTCATTGAGATTGATCGAGAGAGCATTGCTTATTTGCATCAAAAATATCCTGAATTGAAGGATCGAATTCTGGAAGGAGATTTTTTGAAATTTGATTTAGGTGCTGCTTTTCCTGCTCCCATTGCTATTGCAGGTAATTTCCCGTACAACATTTCTTCTCAGATCTTTTTTAAGGTCTTGGAACATAAGAATCAAGTGACTGAGGTGGTCTGCATGCTTCAGAAAGAAGTGGCACGGCGAATTGCCTCTCCAAAGGGAAGTAAGGAATATGGGATCCTTTCGGTTTTACTTCAGGCTTGGTACGATATTGAGTACCTGTTTTCGGTGCCTCCAGGAGTATTCAATCCTCCTCCAAAAGTGAATTCTGGTGTGATCCGATTGACGAGAAATCAAGTGCAAAAACTGGATTGCAATGAAAAGCTTTTCCAGCAGGTAGTAAAAGGAGGCTTTGGAAATCGCAGAAAAACCCTTCGTAATTCCCTAAAATCCTTCCAACTTACAGAAGAATTCAAGTCAAATCCAATTTTGGACAAGCGTGCAGAGCAATTGGATGTGGCAGATTTTGTATTTTTGACTCAACAAATCGAAAAAGGTCGTGGAGCCAATTAAAAAATTTGAGCTTTCCAAAGAGTATCTGGAGCGTCTCCAAACGGGGATAGCCGCTTCCGATACCGCCTATATTTTAGATTCACTCGACGGGGTCAATGTGGCGGATATTGCCGCTATTCTGGATGAGCTGGATACTTCGGAATCCCTGTATGTACTGCGTCTTATAGAAAGCCAATTGGCAGCAGACACCTTAATTGAACTTTCGGACACCACCCTCGAGAAAATCCTTCAAGAATTAGAAACAAAAGAGATAGCCTCCTGGATCGAGTTGATGGATTCCGATGATGGGGCAGATATTTTAAACTTTTTCTCCGAAAAAGAACGGGAAGAGGTCATTGCTGAAATTGATGATCGACTCAAGTTGGAGCAAATTCTTGAATTGCTTCGCTACGAAGAAGATACAGCAGGGGGGATTATGGCGAAGGAATTTATCCGTGCCAACAAAAACTGGAATATAGTCCAGACGATCAATGAGATCCGGAGACAGGCAGAAAATGTAGAGAAGATTTACTCCATCTATGTGGTCAATAACAAGCAACAGTTATTGGGGCGCGTATCGCTAAAAAAGATCATCCTTACTGCTGCTGAAACAAAAATTGAGGACATCATCGATGAGAACATCATCTCCGTACCGGTGTATATGGACCAGGAGGAGGTAGCAACTTTGATGCGAAAGTATGATTTGGAATCTGTTCCCGTGGTCAATGCCAAAAATAAGTTGGTAGGACGAATCACGGTCGATGATATTTTGGACGTAGTCCAAGAGGAGGCGGATGAAGATATCCAAGCGATGGCCGGGGTGTCTGCGGATATCGAAGAATCGGATTCGGTTTTCACGATTTCCAAAGCGCGTCTTCCTTGGTTGCTCATTGGCGTGATTGGGGGTTTGTTGGGAGCCAAGTTGATTGGTTTTTTTGAAGGAGGGCTTTCGAAATACCTCGCGCTTGCTTCCTTTATTCCTCTGGTCGCAGCGACTGGCGGGAATGTGGGGATCCAAGCCTCTTCCTTGATCGTACAATCTTTGGCCTCCAAATCGGCATTTGACGACACCCCTTGGCAGCGTTTTTTCAAAGGATTTTTAGTGGCTTTACTCAACGGCTTTGTTTTGGGCGGGTTTGTGTTTTTGGTAGTCATCTACCTGTATGGGTTTGAACCCTTATTTGGCATTACGGTAGGATTTGCACTTTTCTGTGTGGTCTTGCTCTCTTCTTTTATGGGTACCGTTACCCCTTTGGTGTTGCATCGCTTTGGAATTAATCCAGCGATTGCTTCTGGACCATTTATCACGACTACCAATGACTTGTTGGGTCTAGCCGTGTATTTTGGGGTGGCCATGTTGTTGCTGAATCTCTAAGGATGAAGGTATTGCTAGTAGATGAGATGCACGAGAGCATCTTGGGATTATTGCAAAAAGCTGGATTTCAGGTCGACTATGCTCCAAAAATCACTAGAGCCGAACTTTTTGAACAAATCGGGGACTACGAAGGCATCCTAATTCGATCCAAGACTCCTCTTGATCGAGAATTACTCGAGCGGGCTTCCCGACTTAAATTTATCGGTAGAGCTGGGGCTGGCTTGGATCAGTTGGATCTTGACTATCTAAAGGAGCGCGGCGTCAAACTATTTCATGCTGCCAAAGGCAATCGCGATGCAGTTGCCGAGCATGCCCTGGGAGGTCTTTTGGCACTATTCAACCACCTGGTAAAGGCGGACCAACAAGTACGTAAAGGAATCTGGGATCGGGAAGGAAATCGGGGAGTTGAGTTGATGGGTAAAACGGTGGGTATTTTCGGCTATGGAAATATGGGTGCTGCTTTTGCCAAGCGGCTGAAAGGGTTTGGGGTGAAGGTGCTCGCCTACGATAAATACAAGAAAGATTTTGGTAAAGAGGGAGTAAAGGAAGTGAGTTGGAAGGCCCTCAAGAAAGAAGCTGATGTGTTGAGCATCCATGTTCCCTTGACTCCTGAAACGCGAGATTTTTTTAGTTTAGATGAGCTGAAAGGATTCTCTAAGCCATTTTGGCTGATCAATACGGCAAGGGGTGAAGTGATCCGAATGGAAACCCTTAATCAGGCGCTCGATCAAGGAATCTTGAAAGGTGTCGTTTTGGATGTCCTGGAAAATGAAAAATTCGAACGATTTAGTGCTGAACAAAAGCATCAATTTAAACTTCTCGCGGCGAGAGAGAATGTCCTTTTCACCCCGCATGTGGCAGGTTGGACGATTGAATCCTATCAAAAAATCAACGAAGTACTCGTCAAACAAATCCTTCGAGAATTCAAAAAACAACTGAAATAATTGTGGATTAAGGAAGAGGAGAAGCCACTTGCTTTGTGAAAATGCTTTTCTATCTTTGTAAGGTATTTAAAGGCAAAAGGTAGTAACGGTCCCCGAAAAGCGACCGTTACTTTGTTTTTTGAGCCTTTTGAAAATTAAACAGCTATGTCAAAAGTACAGTATTACACCGAGGAGGGATTAAAGAAATTGAAGGACGAGCTTCATGAGTTGAAGACGAAGGGAAGAATAGATATTGCCCACCAAATCGCGGAAGCACGTGACAAAGGGGATTTGAGTGAAAATGCCGAATACGATGCGGCAAAGGATGCCCAAGGACTATTGGAACTGAAAATCGCGAAGTTAGAAGAGGTAGTGGGCAATGCGCGCGTACTGGATAACAGCAAAATGGACACCTCCAAAGTGGGTATTTTGTGTACGGTGAAAATCAGAAATGTGAAGAATGGAATG
>CANGUK010000076.1 GCA_947457095.1 Cyclobacteriaceae bacterium | reverse complement strand
TACCTCAAACTTTCTGATTAGTGTTGGATCAGCCTTGAACTCTACCAATACATAAAAACCTGTTGTCTTTTTTTCAATGGTGTACGCCATTTTTTTAAGACCCCAGTTTTCCACATTGATAACATCTGCCCCCTCTTCTTTTAACAAGTTCACAAACTTGTCGACAGTATCCTTCATCTGAACATCAGATAAAACGGGAGTTAAAATGAATACCGTCTCGTAACTTCTTTGGAACATTTTTTAATGTGTTTGTTGGAATTTAAATAAATAGACCGCAAAAGTAGTAGAAAACCACCTTCCCTCCAAACAAATAGCCAAATTCTACCGGATAAATCAAAAAATAACGACTAGGGCGAATAGCTAGTCAATTGCAAAAGTCCCGCTCCCTATGTACTGCTTGTCCACGTACAACTTGATTTCATAGGTTCCTACTGGATAAGTACTTCCTTTCTCGTAAAAAAATACAAGAGTTTGTTCTTTCGTATCAAACCAAAACTCTTGTTTGGTGGTATAAAACTCCTCTTCTCCAGACCAATTGAAGGAGCCCGAACCCTTTGCCAAATCAAAAAGAGGCAACTTGTTGGGTCCAATTACCTGTATGTATGCTGTCCTGCTTCCCTTTTCTGCCACAGTATTCTCCGCAAGTTTGGCTACTACTTGGATTCCTTTGAGTTGTTTGTTTTTAAATGCCTTGCCAGCAGCCAATTCCTTGCCGCGTGCATTGATCCCTGAGATACGAACAGCCGAAAGTTTGAGCTTGGATGCTTCTGCTACTTTAGTTGCCAATTCCTGCTTCTGAAGATTGATGCTGGCCACTTCTTTCTCCATTTCAGATTGGCTACTCTTTAATGCTTCATTCTCAGAGTTAAGTGCTTGGTAACGTGCTTGTAGCTCACCAATTTCCTTATCTTTTTGAACCAATAGAGTAGAAAGATCATTGATTCGCTGATTTAGGGCTGCAATTTCCCGCGCACTTCGCTGCGTATTGGATTTTTTCTCTTGGGTCAACTGATCTTGAAGGAAGCGAAGTTCGGTGACATTGGCTCCGAGTTTTTCCAATTCCTGAATACGAAGTTTAAGTTGGGTTTCTACAGAATCAAGTCGTGTACTTAATGCGGTATTTTCTTCAGTCAAACCGGTGATTTCTTCCGTTTGCTTGCTTTTTTCGAGGGAATCCAAGTACAATTTGGCGCCACTAATCAGTACAAGTAGCACCAATACCACTAGGATTAAGTTCTTTCCCTGTTCGGATTTCTGAGGCGCTTGATTCTTGAGTTGTTGATCCATGGGAAAACTACAATTTTCGGATTCTTTAGATTTCCAGTTTCCAGCTGTTCTTACAACTTGGAGTACTAGTCTATAAAAATCCTTACCTACTCTTTATCAATATCTTTGCCAATTGTTGACAAGTGAAGATAAAGTTTGCCTTGCTAGGTTCCTTGAATGGATTTTTTCCAACTAAAATCCAAGAATGAGCGCTTTCCTAATTTGACTCAAAAGGATAGATGCAGGTTGGTTTTTGGCCCAGAATAGGATTTGAAAGCCACCCCAAAATCAAAAAAATCAAGAGTAAGTTGGATTCCAGTATCCGCTTGGACCCTTTTCCAACAGATATGCATCCCTTGGCTGTGGTGGATCCCTTCCAGAACCAGAATTCCTTGAGCATGCATCCGCGGCAAAAATAGGGAGAGGGCTTCCTGCAAATATTCTTGTGAGCTTTGCGGATGGATAAGTATAAAATCGAAAGACTGCTGTTCTTGAATTTGCCGTAATGCGGCCTCCTTCACTTGTGCTAAAGATTCTGTTGCTTGAATTTTGTGCAATTTTCCTGGAGTAACTTGATTCAGGGATTTTGTGATTGTTTCATTTCCAACACCCAATTCTAGTACTTGAATTGCAGGGGTGAGTTGGCAGAAGTAGCCATTGAGTAAGGCTATTTTTTCCGCTTTGCTAGAAGGCTTTTCTTTTTTTAGTAAATCGAGTGCTCCTTGGTACACTGAAAAAATAAAGGGAGACTGTTGACTGTAGCGATCTTCTTTGAGAAGCCAATGCCTTAAATAAGCAAAGACCATGTACGCTGCATTTCGCTCCATTAATTTTGGAAGAGCGTAGCAATAAGCTGAAACTCTGGAATGACTACCTCCCACAGTTGGCCGTCCCGTAGCTTTTCAAGGGTAAAGGATCCGCGCATTTTCCCCATTCCAGATTTCAAATTACAGCCTGAAACATAGGTATGTGTTTCCCCAGGCTCCAATATGGGTTGCTGTCCGACCACTCCATCACCTTCTACAATTTTTCTGCTTTCGGCAGCATCAAAAATTTCCCAGCGTCTACGCAACAATTGTACGGTGTGGTTGCTTTTATTTTCTATGCGTACCTTGTAGGTGAATACATAATGGTGCTGCTGTGGATTCGAAAAATCAGGCTGATAGGTAGTTTCAACACTTACTTGAATTCCTTTGGTAATCGCAGAGACCATGGTATTGTCGATTGAACCACTAAGTTAGAATTTATCCTTCTCAAATCAACCCTTACGCGATGGATGTTGCTCTCGAGCCCAGTTGGAAAGCTGCCTTAAGTCCTGTTTTTCAGAGTGATTCTTTTCTAAAACTTGCTGAATTTGTCAAGCAGGAGTACCAGCAACATCAGGTCTTTCCTCCAGGGAAGAAGATTTTCTCTGCTTTTTGGCATTGCCCTCTGCCTGCTGTGAAGGTGGTTATTTTGGGCCAGGACCCCTATCATGGGGAAGGACAAGCCAATGGGCTTGCTTTTTCCGTAGCTGCAGGCCTACCTTTCCCACCAAGTTTGTTGAATATTTTTAAAGAGCTCAAAACGGATTTAGGTGTTCCCATGCCCCCCAATGGTGATCTCAGCCGATGGGCAGCTCAGGGGGTGTTTTTGTTGAATGCCACGCTTACCGTACGTGCAAATTCGGCCGGCTCCCACCAAAACCAAGGATGGGAAAATGTGACGGATGCGGTCATTCGGACCATCAGCCAAGAACGGGAAGGGGTGGTGTTTCTTCTATGGGGTGCTTATGCTCAGAAAAAAGAGGAGCTGATTGATTCCAAAAAGCATTACATCCTGAAGGCTCCACATCCAAGTCCCCTTGCTGCTCATCGGGGCTTTTGGGGGTGCAAGCATTTTTCCAAGACGAATGACTACCTGGTGTCGACTGGTCAAGCCCCAATTTCCTGGTAAAAAAAAGGCCCCGCATTGCGAGGCCTCAAGTTTAGGAGATTCCTTTGAAGAATCTATTCCAGCGTATTTTGGAGAACATGGATTCAAACTTGTCCAGGGAAAGCCACAGGAACCAAGCTTTGCCCACTACGTGGTCTTCAGGTACGAAGCCCCAGTAGCGCGAATCCAAGGAGTCATGTCTATTGTCTCCCATCATGAAGTAATAATTCTGTTTGAAGGTATAGCGGTCTACCTTTTTGCCATCAATGAATAAGGCGCCATCTTTCACTTCTACCTTTTCGTGCCCTTCGTATTTTTCAATGGTGAAGGCATACTTCATCACATTGTCAGGGGTCATATCCAAGGTTTGATCTTCACCAGGTACTAGTAGCGGACCATAATCGACTCTATTCCATGTGCGGATTGAGCCGTTTGGCAAAATCACAGACTCTGCTTGACCTTTAGGCTGAAGGGATTTAGTAACCGAAGTGACTACTGGCGAAGATTTAAGCTTTTCGATGTTTTGATCTGTAGTCCAAACCAGGTAACGACTGCCATCAGGAGCAGCGTAGAAGCTCTCTTGATTGATCCCGTAATCCTTTAAAAAATCCACTGTAAGTGTTCTGTTAGTTGTGATTTCATAGGAATACTGCATTTCCTCTGGCTTTGGGGATGCTTTTTGGTTGACAAAAAGTTCGCCCTCTCGAACTTCAATTTGATCTCCAGGAACGGCTACAGCACGTTTGATGTAATTGGTTTTGAGGTCGTTTGGATAATTAAATTCCACTGGATAATTGAAAACCACTACGTCATTGCGCTGCACAGAGGTAAATCCTGGCAATCGATAGTAGGGGAGTTGAATTAAGTCGGTATAAGAGGGAATATCCGTACCCCAGATTTTTTGATGCGTAAGTGGAACCTGCAATGGTGTTTTTGGAATTCTCGTTCCGTAATGCATTTTACTTACAAAAAGGAAGTCCCCAACGAGAAGGGTTTTTTCCATGGATGCGGTCGGGATAGTAAAGGGCTCAAGTAGGATCCATCGGATCAAGGAGGCCGCAATTACTGCAAATAACAGCGCATCGATCCACTCACGAAAGGCTGATTTTTTTGGTTTAGTTTTGCTCATTGGGTAGCTAGTATCTTAAAAAGAAAGGTAATCGTCCATCGAAAGTACTCCTTTTTTTCCCAAAATCCACTCGGCCACTTGGATAGCCCCAAGGGCAAATCCATGCCTACTGTGCGCAGTATGCGTGATTTCTAGGTCATCAATCGCAGAGGTATAGCGAATGTGATGGGTGCCAGGTGCAGGATCGATGCGTTTGGAAGTAATCGGTAATGAATCTGGGCTGTTTGGGGTTTCTCCTACCAAATTCCAGGTTTTAAGTTTGGCGTAATGCTTGAGAATTCCTTCGGCCAAAGTAATTGCTGTACCAGAAGGAGCGTCTTTTTTTGCGGTGTGGTGAATTTCTTCGACCGCTACTTGGTAGCCATTCGTTTCATTCATCAATTGGGCAAGCAGCTCATTGACTTTAAAGAACACATTGACACCAATGCTGAAATTTGAGGCATAAAAGAAGGTGCCTTGGTGCTTATGAGTCAAGGCTTCGATTTCGGGCATATGTGCTAGCCAGCCGGTAGTACCAGAAAGAACTGGAATTCCTTGGGTAATCGCCCATCGAATGTTCTCCAATGCTGCCTCGGGTTGGCTAAATTCGATTGCTACATCGATAGTTTTTGGGTCTAGCGCATTGCGCAAATCTTGGTTTTCAAGGTCGATCTTGGCCACAATCTGATGTCCCCTTTCGGTCGCTAATTCGCCAATTAGCTTTCCCATTTTGCCGTAACCAAGTAGTGCAATATTCATTACTTAAATCGAAGTGTAAGTGAAACTCCCATGGAATTGGATGCAGAAACTGTGCCAAGATGAGGAGCTACTTGCAAGGCCAAATCCTCTGAAATGTCAAAGCCTGACAGGTGTGCATCCACATTGGCATCCACCAAGTTTAGCGCGTAGATTCCAAGTAAAAGGAGCATCGTTAAGTCTCGATTCTGTCTCCAATAGTCCACATTGCGCACCAATGCTGCCCTGTTTAGGGAAGGAAACTGGTTGGGCTTTCCCTTATCCAAAGCGAAAAGTGCGTCACGGAAGTTTTCATACCTCCGGTGATTGTAATTGACGAAGTAGAGATCAGTAAGGATTCCTGCATAGAGGATGGGTACCTTCCAGCTTTTGCCATTGTATACTTGGCCCGCGCCTGGCAATATTGCCGATAGTAAAGTAGCCTTTTTGGGATCTTTGGGTAGAAGGGAGAGTTCTTCTTCTGTTTTCTTTACCCGCTCTTTTTGAGCTCTGCCTAGGGAATCCGTTTGTCCCTGTACTGGATTTTTAGCTATTCCCAACCAGCAAACTGCCAGCAACATGCTCCAAAGGAGAGCTTTGGTTGAGGAAGTAGGGTAGGAAAAAGCAATCACAATTAAATGATTTCTAAGATTTCAAGAATTCGATTGAGGTCAGAGGCAGAGGAGAAAGGAATTTTAATTTCCCCTTTGTTTTTTTGGTCTGCCTTCAAGGCAACTTTGGTTCCAAAATGACTTGCGAGTCGCTGTTGAATTTTCGTCAATTCGTATTTTCGGACAGGGTTTAAACCCGAATCGCCACTTTGTTTTTCTGGTTTCCCTTCATTTAGTGCTTTGACCAAAGCTTCTACTTGGCGAACGCTCAATTGTTCAGCGACAATTCTTTTGAAGAGGGCAAGTTGCTTGTCTACATCTTCAATATTGATTAGGGCTCGGGCATGTCCCATGGACAACTGCTGGTCACGGATAGCAGCCTGAATGCTGGGAGGGAGTTTGAGTAGGCGTAAGTAATTGTTGACAGTTGTTCTATTTTTTCCAACCCGTTCGCCCAATTCTTCTTGTTTGAGGTTACACTCTACAAGAAGTCTTTGGTAGGATTGCGCAATTTCGAGTGCGTTGAGATTTTCTCGTTGAATATTTTCAATCAATGCCATTTCCAACATTTGTTGGTCATTGGCGGTGCGAACATAAGCCGGGATTCGGGTGAGTCCAGCTAGTTTGGAAGCTTGAAATCTTCTTTCACCAGAAATCAACTGGTACTCATTCGGGGCTAATTTTCGTACCGTAATCGGCTGAATGATCCCCTGCACCTTGATCGAATCGGATAGTTCTTTAAGTGCTTCCTTATCAAAATGAACTCGTGGCTGGAAGGGATTCACTTGAATTTCAGTTAGCGAAATTTCAAAAATCCCTGCTTTTTGACCTTCAGGCAAAATTTCTTGTCCCTTACCTTTGGCAGGGCTATCTTCCAAAAGGGCACCTAAGCCTCTTCCTAAAGCATTTTTCTTTGGTGATTTTGAATCAGACATGATCAATTCGTTGCTTTTTGAAGTCCATTACGTTGTATAATCTCTCCCGCTAAATTCAAGTAGGCAATGGCTCCTTTCCCATCTGCATCAAATGAAATCACCGGGAGGCCAAAGCTAGGTGACTCGGAGAGACGGACATTCCGAGGGATGATGGTATCAAATACCATGCTTTTGAAGTGAAGACGAACTTCCTCAACCACCTGGTTGGAAAGGCGAAGACGCACGTCGTACATGGTTAATAAAATCCCTTCAATCCCTAAATCTGGATTCAGACGGGTTTGAATGATTTTGATGGTATTCAATAGTTTTCCTAAACCTTCCAATGCAAAATATTCACATTGAACTGGTATAATTACAGAATTGGCAGCAGTAAGGGCATTGATGGTAATCAAACCTAATGACGGAGAACAATCGATAATAATGAAGTCGTATTGGTCTTTCAGAGGAGCAATCACTTCCTTCATTTTCTCTTCCCGATTGTCCATATTGATCATTTCTACCTCAGCGCCCACCAGGTCAATGTGGGAAGGCACGAGGAATAAATGCTCCAAATTTGTCTTGACGATGATGGATTGAATATCAATTCCATCCACCATACATTCGTAAATGCTGACTTCAATTGATTTTGGATCTTGACCAAGACCAGAAGTGGTATTGGCTTGTGGGTCGGCGTCGATCACAAGTGTTTTGAATTCCAAAACGGCGAGGCTAGCAGCCAAATTCATGGCTGTGGTAGTTTTTCCAACTCCACCTTTTTGGTTCGCAACGGCAATAATTTTTCCCATGGTGTATGTAACCAGAATTTAGAAGTCAATATTAAGCAAATTCAGGTCCATTTTTGGCAGGAATCCTCTTTTTTTGGGAAGGACTTTTTGTTAAAAAATAATAACCGATCCTCCAGACTCCTTACAATTGGTTTTGAAGCTTCCTGAACCAAAGAAAAAAAAATGGAGCTTGATCCAGCTCCATTCTTCTTATTTTTTCTTGTTTGCCTCTGCCACCTTCATGGCATCTTCGAGGCGTTGTTGAAATTTTGATTTCTTTTTGTCTACATTTTTCAACTTATTTTCTTCCACCTTTTGACGGATTTTTGCATCATCCACAAAGAGTTTGATCAAGGCTTGCTGCCCAAATGTGAAAATATTGGAAACAAAATAGTAGAAGCTAAGCCCTGCAGGATAAGAGTTCAAGACAAACATGAACATCACTGGCATGATGTAACCTAAATTTTTCATCGGTCCAGTAGCCGTAGTCAACTGGTTGTTGAAGTGGGCATAGAGCACTTGCGAAATGGTCATCAACAAGGTGAACAAGCTCACGTGTGCTCCATAAAAAGGAATGGTGAAGGGGAGCTTGATGAATTCATCGTAGGTAGAAAGGTCTTCTGCCCACCAAAAAGATTCTTGCCTTAGTTCGATGGCATTTGGGAAGAAGAAGAACATCGCAAATAGGAAAGGCATCTGCAGCAACAAGGGTAGGCAACCCGAAAGCGGGCTTACACCAAGTTGCGAGAAGAGCTTCATTTGCTCTTGCTGCATTTTGGTAGGATCGTCTCCGTACTTTTCCTTTAGCTCATCAATTTCTGGCTTAATCACCCGCATCTTGGCCATGCCGATGTAGGACTTGTAGGTCAAAGGCGATAGCGCTAATTTGATAAGCAAAACGATCAGGATGATGATGATCCCGTAGCTATTAAAATACTTTTCTAGGAATTCGAATAGGTGAACGACAATGTATTTGTTTACCCAGCTCACGAAAAAGTAACCCATGTCCACATTTTCCTCAAAGCCAGGTGTAACCCCTTTCAGCGTTTTGTACTGATCTGGTCCAAAATAATAGGTAAGATTGGCCTGGCCCTCTAAAATAGGTAAGGAAAGGCTTGCACTCATCGAACGGACTAAAGAGGAATCAGTAGGGGTGCTTTGGCTTAATTTTACCTCTTGGAATACCGAATCTGCAATTATCCCCGCTGTAAAAAACCGTTGGGAAAAGCCCACCCATTTTACAGGTCCAGCTGCTACAGCCTCTTCCGGATCGTCACTAAGTCCAAGATTTTCATAGGTACCATCGGCTAGGAAATAATTAACCTGTGTTTTTCTTCGGGATTCTGCAAGGTCTTTTTCCTGCGATTTGATTTCATCTTTCCAGTCAATTTTAAGCGCTTTTGCAGTTACGGTTCCTTGAAGTCCTTGGATTTCAAAACTCTTTCCCAAGGTGTATTCACCATCTTTCAGGGTGTATTTTTGAACCAACTGACCTGAGGGACTACTTGCCGTAAAGGTTACGGTTTGTTGCTTGACACCTTCTACGTCTTCAGTGCTTACCGAGGGCACAAAGAATAGCTCATTCAAATTGATAGGACCCAGCCGTGTATCTAGGCTATAGTTGAGGCTGGTTTGTGCGCTATCCAAAAGAAATAAGGGCTCTTTTTCCCAGCTGACATAGTTTTTGAGTAGTACCTCTTGGATACTTCCCCCTTTATTGGAAAGTGTGATTTTGACTACATCATTTTCTAAAAGCACTTCTTTTTCTTCGCCCAAAGTCCATGCAGCGAGATCACCATATTTTGCTTGGCGCTCTAGATTCAATACGCTGTCTGGAAGCTGCGCCGTAGATGGGAGATTTGAAGTTGATTTTGGCGCTTCCGTGCTTGTTGCCGTAGGAGCTGTGCTGGTTTCTACAGGGAGAGTTTCTGGGCTAGTCGCAAAAAAGAGCGAGTAGGTGAGAATCACAGCTGCAAAAAGGATCAAACCTGTTGCTTGATTTTTATCCATGGTAGTTAGCTAAGACTGAAACTTGGTTTCAGTTATTTGTTATTTTTTTTGTCGAGCGCTGCCTGGATGAAATCCACAAACAAAGGTTGTGGTTTCAAGACAGTGCTTTTGTATTCTGGATGAAACTGTACCCCTACAAACCAAGGGTGATTTTTTAGTTCAATGATTTCAACCAAACCTGTTTCTGGGTTTTTACCTGTAGCGAACATCCCTTTTGATTCAAGTTGCTCTAGGTAAGCATTGTTAAATTCGTAACGGTGCCTGTGTCTTTCCTGAATTTTAGTTTTACCATAGGCCAAGGCTGCTTTGCTGCCTTTTTTAAGATCACAAGCATACGAACCTAGGCGCATAGTTCCACCCATTTGGTCAATTTTCTTTTGCTCCTCCATGAGGGCAATGACAGGATGTGGTGTGGCGGGATCCATTTCTGTGGAGTTGGCGTGCTCTAGACCGAGTACATTTCTTGCAAACTCGATCACGGCCACTTGCATGCCAAGGCAAATTCCAAAGAATGGAATTTTGTTTTCACGGGCATAGTTGACCGTTGCTACTTTCCCTTCAAAGCCACGTTCTCCGAATCCAGGAGCCACTAGAATTCCATCGAGCGACTTTAATTTTGAGGTATAGTTGTCCTTGTTAATTTCTTCGGATGACAGGAGTACTAGTTTGACCTTGCACTCAGCTGCTGCACTCGCATGGGTGAAAGATTCAATAATGGATTTGTAGGCGTCTGGTAGCGACACATATTTTCCAATCAAGCCGATAGTGACTTCTGCTGTGGGGTTCTTTAACCTGCCTAGAAAACCTTTCCAATCCTTAAGATCTAGCTTGGATTTTGGCTTCAGGTTAAGTTTGGAAAGCACGCGCTCGTCAAGCTTCTCTTTTTTCATGAGCAGTGGTACATCGTAGATGGATTCCGCATCCATGGCTTCGATGACACTGTCGAGCTGCACATTACAGAAGAGTGCCAATTTGCGTTTGACATCTTGAGGAAGTGGATATTCTGTTCGGCAAACCAAGATGTCTGGCTGTATGCCGGCTTCTAGGAGTTGCTTAACCGAATGTTGTGTAGGCTTTGTTTTTAATTCTTTGGCCGCTTTTAAGTAGGGAATCAAGGTGAGGTGTACCACCAAAAAATTTCCTGGCCCCAGGTCCCATCGCGCTTGACGTACGGCTTCGATAAATGGAAGTGACTCAATATCACCCACACATCCACCGATTTCGGTGATGACTACATCGTATTTTCCGTCTTGGCCAAGCTTGTAAAAATTGCTTTTTATTTCGTCCGTAATGTGGGGAATTACTTGAACAGTTTTTCCAAGAAATTCGCCCTTGCGCTCCTTGGTGATGACATTGTTGTAAATCCTTCCGGTAGTAATATTATTACTTTGGGAAGTTTCTACGTTCAAAAAACGTTCGTAATGACCTAGATCGAGATCAGTTTCTGCCCCATCTTCCGTTACGTAGCACTCGCCATGCTCGTAGGGATTCAGAGTTCCTGGATCGATATTCAGGTAAGGATCAAATTTCTGAATGGTGACACTTAATCCTCTAGCTTGAAGCAATTTGCCGAGTGATGCGGCAATAATGCCTTTCCCTAAGGAAGAAGTAACTCCTCCAGTGATAAAAATGTATTTCGTCTTTGAAGCCATAAGAAGCGGTGGAGGGGTTGAAATAAGTTGAATTCTTATGGGGTATAAAGGTAGAAAATTTTCGTGAATCACCCTTAAAAAGGGCTTTGGAATTTTTGAGGAAAAAATTAAAGGCTGGGAAAGGTCGAATTAAACTTTTGGATCAAAAAAAATATGGGGATTTGTAGCCTGCTTTTTCCTGCTGTTGAATTATAGAAATGTTTGTATTTTTCTTACCCATGCCTTGTACTAAATATAGACTCTTCTTCTATTTAAAATTTGTTATAAACTAGTTGACTCGGTTTTAAATCGAGCAGGGTTTTGTTTGGAGAACAATAATGAGTTTTTATCTGTTGGATTTTTTATTTTTCTTTAATACTGCCCCATTATAATTTTTTAATTATATCACTTAAATAAGTTATTGTTAGGGTACCATTCATTTCATTGTACTTTAACTAGAATTTAGTTTTAATTACAGTCATTAGGCATTTCATCTCAATCAAAATCTTGGTTTTATCAATTCTTAAACTAGCTAGTTGCAAGAAATTGGAACGGATGAG
>CANGUK010000075.1 GCA_947457095.1 Cyclobacteriaceae bacterium | reverse complement strand
AAGGAGTTATATATGTCAATTTTATAATACGGTTATATAATTTTTATTCTTTTTATAATTAATTCGTCCTTTATTGAATAGCTACCGTAATCCGGCGGTTGAGTGCTTGATTTGAAGGATTGGTATTGGGCACCATGGGCTCTCGAAACCCCTTGCCATCCACTTCAATCCGATCAGCACGAATGCCCTCTCCTTCCAAGTAGCGCTGCACACTTTCAGCACGCTGCAAGCTCAAGCGAAGGTTGTAGTCGTCTGAACCCACATTGTCTGTATGCCCAATGATTTGTATAGATACCTTTGGATTGGCTTGTAAAAAGCGATGTAGACGGCGAAGCGAACTCAAGGATTCCTGCTTGAGATTGAAGCTGTCAAAATCGAAAAACACGTTTTCAAACACAAATTCTTCTCCGGAAGCAATTGGCACCAATTCCACTTTCAAATCCTTTACATTTTTGATGGAATCTCGGTCTACATTGTAGATTTTAGGTAAGAAACCTGCTTTTTCTACATAAAGTCCTGCAGCATCTTGCTCAGGATACAACATTAAAAATGAGCCGTTTTGAGCATTGGACTGAAATTGGTAGCGCGTACTATCATTGGTTAAGGACACCAATGAAAGTTGCGCAGAAATAGGATCTCCCGTTTTGGCATGAACTACCTGCCCTCCAGTAACGGTCAAATTCTCGCCTATCGAAATCTCCTCGGGAAACTTGAATCTGTACAAAAAGGCGCGGTCGGCAGCAGTACTAGAAGTACTCAATTCAGAGTAGTAGGCATAGTCCTTTTCAGCCGTAATGAAGAGGGCCACTTGATCCAAGTGATCATTAATCGGTAAGCCCAAGTTTTCCGGCTTCTGAAACAATCCCGATGCTATTCGAGAAAGAAAAATATCCATGCCTCCAAAACCCAAATGCCCATCCGAGGCAAAGAAAAGCGTTTCATTATTGAAGAAAAAGAAAGGGGAAATTTCATCCTTTGGGGTATTGATGGGTGCTCCCAAGTTTTTGGCTTCAGACCAGGTTCCATCTACTTTTCTAGCCGCATACCAGATGTCATTTCCTCCTAGGCCACCCCTTCGATCCGAAGAAAAAAACAAGAGTCTCCCATCGGCCGAAAGCGAAGGTTGGGAATCCCAAAAGGAAGAATTGATTTTGGTTCCCATATTTTTTGGTGATTGCCATTCTCCTCCCACCTTTTCTGCACTGTATAGATCACAGCTTCCTTGACTATCTGGGGCATCGCAGGAGGTGAAAATCAGGAAGTTGCCATCTGCAGTCACCGAGCAGGTTCCCTCGTTGTAGGAAGAATTGATCTTGCTAGAAATGCTTTGGGGAGCAGTCCAATTCTGTGAAGATTCAGACTGGGAAATGTAAATATCCTCCTTATCAAACGAAGCCGTCCCGCCTCTTCTGGTGAAAAACAACTGCTTCCCATCTGCTGTCAATACTGGGAAATACTGCAAGGCAAAGCCATTGAGTGGAGAAGGTAGGATCTCCTTTTGAATGTTCATTTTCAAGGGTAACTGCTTGCGCACAAAATCCACCTTCTCCTCCATTTCCAAAAAATAACTCCCCTTTTTGAATACTTCAGTTGCTCCCTGCTCCACCACTTGGAATTCTTGGGAAGCCTCCTCAAATCTTCCTTGCTTCAAATAAATGCTGCTGAGCAGCCAGGCAAAATCGACTGCATACTGTTTTTTTACGGGCAAAACAGCTGATTTCCCTTTTTGAATGAGGGTCTCTGCCTCGGAAAGCTTTCCTTGGGTGATGAGAAGTTGAGAACCCTTTTGGTAGGCTTCAAAAAAAGTCGGGGAACGCTCCCAAGCCGCTTGGTATTTTTGTAAGGCCTCGGGATATCGTTTCAGATAAAGTAAATTTTCTCCCTCCTCAAAAAATTTAATTGCCCTTCCATCGGTCTCTGAATAGATCTGCGCTTCGGCTGCAAAAGCCATAACAAACAGAAAAAGAACCAAGGAAAGGTTACGCATGGACTTAAGGGATATCCATAAATTTATGTGTTTGTAACGAAATTTTCCAGTTTGGATTGTTTTTTATAAAGTTAATCAATTCAGGAAGACGTTCTGCAGCCTTGCTCCACTCGGGCTGCAGGCGTAGTTCACATCCCAAACCCACTTGCGTCGCATGCTCCTGCGCAAAGGCCAAATCACTCGGATGATAGACCACTACTTTGAGTTCATCCGCGACGGAATAGATGGAAGGGTCTGGCTTCTTGAATTTCTTGGGAGAAAAACACACCCAATCAAAATCACCTGAAAAAGGATGCGCTCCGGAGGTTTCCAGGTGCGTACTGAATCCTTTGGATTTCAATAGCTGCGTCAATGGCCCCAAATCGTACAGCAAGGGCTCCCCGCCAGTAATTACTACCAGCCTGCCTGGAAAAGAAAGCGCATCTTCTACAATTTTCTCAATGGGTAGGATCGGCCACTTGCCCGCCTCCCAACTCTCTTTTACATCACACCAAACGCAACCCACATCACAGCCGCCTAGGCGTATGAAATAGGCTGCATGGCCAGAAAATCGTCCTTCTCCTTGGATGGTGTAAAAGGCTTCCATGAGTGGAAGCTGTAGCCCTGAAGCTACCAATTGTTGTGTTGTCATCTGAATTTTTGGTAGAGCGGGTGATTCGACCGCTAATTGGAAGGCAAAGGTAAGCGTTAAAATCGGAAGGGTAAATACGAAGTACGAGGTAAGAGGTACGAAATAGTTAATTACCTCAAGCTTTTTTTTTAAGATGAATCTGCTACAAGTCCTTCCGCATCACGATTCGGTAATCCTCTACCCCTCCTTTTGGATGAAGATCCACGATCTTAAATCCGCGCTTGACCCCAAACTGAATCATCCCTGGAAAGCGGTTGCGCGTCTTGAAAAATACGGAGGTAAATCCCTGTGCTTTGGCCCAGCGTTCCTGTTCCTCCGCCAAGGCTGATGCAATCCCTTTTCCCCGAAACTCGGCCCTCACCCCTCCCATCCAGGAATAAAAAGTATTCGGTGTATCACTTTGATACCCCACTTTGAAACCCAACAGCTCTCCATCCTTTTCTGCTACCAACGCTAAATTAAGGCGATGCTTAAGTCGCTCTTTGTAAAAATCCATTGAAGCTTTTCCTGGAAACTCCGGAATCCGTTCATGCACCCAAAGCAGCTCCGCCAGGCTGGCCTCTCGGAGCTGAAAAGGGGGATTTGTTTCCATGGGGATGGTTCTAAAAATGAGGTATTAAAAATTGAATTAGTCTTTTTTGATCGTCGGGTAAGTTACACCCAACTGCTCCAAATAAGACCCGTACTTCGTTTCGTCGTAGTAAAACTTCTCCAATTCAGGACGGAAACGATTCATGATGTCCCGATTCAAATAAATCGGTGGCGCATCCTCCTTGGTGATCATGGGTTTGTAGGTCTCCTCCTTGGTTTGCACATTCTTGAAATAATCCCAAGCCTGAGTCACCAACTCGGGCTGAAGCAGAAAATCCAAAATAGTCATTGCCTCTGCCTTCGCACCAGCAGTCACTCCCTTGTGTGCAATCGGAGTTGCCATGGCAATGGCATTGCTCCAGTGGTGACCTGGAAGCCCAGGGATATTGGACGGAAAACGCAGGGTCACGGTTGGAACCACCCAAGAAACATCGCCGATGTCGTCAGAACCACCAGAGACCGGTTCCTTCAGCGGCACACCCAATTCGTCCAAGGAGGTGGCTAGCCCCTCTTCTTTAGCACCAAGCTCACGCTGTACGGCCTTTGCCAAGGCAAGGTCTTTCTCATCCCAGGCAGGCAAGCCCACCTTTTGGATGTTTTGATACATTTTTTCTGCAATCACCTTGTTGAAGTGCCTTGGCCAAGCAGTTCCCAATACCTTAGAAGTCATCTTGGTTCCGGTCATCAATGCTGCTCCCTTTGCAATGTCGTTTGCTTGGGCATACATGTCCATGATGCCAGTATAGTTGACATCTCGGAAATAGTACCAGATGGATGCTTGCGAAGGTACCACGTTGGGCTGATCACCCCCGTCAGTGATTACGGAATGCGACCGCTTCAAAGGATGTAAATGTTCTCTTTTATAGTTCCATCCGATGTTCATCAGTTCTGTGGCATCGGCTGCACTTTTTCCTCTCCAAGGGGCGCCAGCGGAGTGTGCCGCATCTCCAGCGAAGGTATATTCTACCGAGATTAACCCTGTGCCTGTTGCCTGCCCCCAGCTCACACCAAGGTTATTGGCCACGTGGGTAAAAATGCAGAGGTCTACGCCGTCAAACTTACCGTCACGGGCAAACCATGCCTTGGCAGCCACCAATTCTTCAGCAATACCTGGCCAAAGGATAAGCGTACCACCAATCTGCTCCCGCTCCATGACTTGCTTTACCGCAAGTGCCGCAGTGATGTTGAGTGGAATACCGGCATTATGGCCTTCTCCATGGCCCGGGGCTCCTTCTATCATTGGTTTGTGAAATGCTACACCTGGATACTGAGAGGCTTTGGGGATATTATCCACGTCAGAACCTAATGCTATAACGGGTCCTGGACCATTGGACCAGGTGGCAAACCAGGCCGTGGGAATTCCAGAAATTCCGCGCTCAATCGTAAAGCCTTGCTTTTCCAAAATGCCAGTCAAGTACTTGGAAGATTCTACTTCCTGAAATCCAAGTTCAGCAAAACTAAAAATCTTGTCCACCATCACCTGGCTTTGCTTGTGGTTGGCCTCAACGACCTGTGCTACCTCAGTCTTGAGGGCTTCGATTTGCTTGGGGCTGTATTTCTTTTGAGCGATAGCCACAAAAGAAACTCCAAGCAGGACTGCGAGTGTACTTAGAAATTTTGTTGTCATCAGGAATTGAGTTTTAGAAACCTCAACCTACAAAAAAAGTAGTCTTTTATCCAAAAAAAATGACCAATGGTACTAAAGCAGATTGATTAGAAGCGGAAAGGGATGCATAAAGCCCTTATAATTTTCTATTTTTGCGGGCATTACAAAAAAGCAATAAAAAAATTAATCATGGCGGAGTACAACTTTCGGGAGATTGAGCAGAAATGGCAGCACAATTGGAAGGAAAAGGGAACCTTTAAAGCAGCAGTAGATCAGAAGCGTCCCAAATTCTATTCCTTAGACATGTTTCCCTATCCCTCAGGTGCGGGGCTGCACGTAGGACATCCACTTGGATACATCGCCTCTGACATTGTCTCTCGCTTCAAACTATTGAAGGGATTTAATGTACTCCACCCCATGGGATACGATTCTTTTGGCTTGCCGGCCGAACAGTATGCGATCCAAACCGGGCAACATCCTGCCCTCACTACCGAACAAAACATCAGCCGCTATACAGAGCAATTGAAAAATATCGGATTTGCTTTTGACTGGGATCGAGAAGTGCGTACCTCCGATCCAGCCTATTACAAGTGGACCCAATGGATTTTTATGCAGCTCTTTTCGAGCTACTACGATTTGGAGGCAGACAAAGCTTTGTCAATCTCTAGCTTGGTTGCCCGATTTGAACAAGAAGGCAATGGGCAGGTAAAGGCAGTTTGTGATGAGCACACCCCTGCCTTCACTGCAGCCCAGTGGAAAGCCTTTTCAACAAATGAGCAGCAGCAACTGCTTTTGCACTACCGATTGACCTTCTTGGCAGAGACTACCGTCAACTGGTGTGGTGCCTTGGGTACCGTACTCTCAAATGACGAGGTAAAGGACGGATTTTCGGAGCGAGGCGGGCATCCCGTAGAGCGGAAGAAAATGATGCAGTGGTCCATGCGGATCACCGCCTATGCCGACCGCCTGCTTAAGGGATTGGATCAACTGGCCTGGTCTGAGCCCATTAAAGAGATGCAGCGCAACTGGATTGGTAAATCCATTGGAGCAGAGGTAGTCTTTGCCGTAAAAGGCTCCAATCAAAAAATTCAAGTATTCACCACCCGTGTAGACACCATTTACGGAGTCACCTACCTGGCCTTGGCTCCAGAGTCAGACTTGGCTACCGAGTTGATTACTGATTCAGAACGGACCACAGCCGAAGCTTACATTCAGCAGGCAAAAAATCGTTCCGAGCGCGATCGCATGAGCGATGTCAAAACCATTTCAGGTGCATTTACAGGCTCCTATGCCATCAATCCATTTAATGGAGAAGAAATTCCAGTTTGGATAGCAGACTACGTACTGGCCGGCTACGGCACAGGTGCAGTGATGGCCGTTCCTGCTCATGACGAGCGGGATTACAATTTTGCAACCCATTTTGGATTGGAAATCCGCCAGGTGATTGAAGGATCTATGGAAAATGGATCCTTCCCTGGAAAAGGAGGAATAGTGATCAATTCTGGCAACCTTACCGGCTTGACCATGAAGGAAGCGATGAATACATGCATCGCCTTTTTGGAGGAGCAGGGTATCGGTCGGGGAAAAGTGCAGTACCGCATGCGCGATGCCATCTTTACCAGACAGCGCTACTGGGGTGAACCGCTACCGGTCTATTTCAAGGACGGACTACCCTATTTGATTGAAGAAAAAGACCTGCCTTTGGTACTTCCTGAGGTAGACAAGTACTTGCCTACGGAGGATGGTGCCCCTCCACTGGGTAGAGCAAAGGATTGGACTTACACCACTGAAACGGGTACCTATCCCTTGGAGCTTTCCACCATGCCGGGTTGGGCGGGATCAAGCTGGTATTTTTTCCGATACATGGATCCAAGCAACACCAATTCCTTTGCAGATAAAGATAAAACAGATTATTGGGGAGCCGTAGATCTCTACATCGGTGGATCAGAACATGCCACAGGTCACCTACTCTATTCCCGATTCTGGACCAAGTTTCTGTATGATATCGGAGCAGTCTCCATCGACGAGCCCTTCCAAAAAATGATCAACCAGGGTATGATCCAGGGTCGATCCAACTTTGTGTACCGAATCAAAGGGAGTAATACCTTCGTGTCGCTTGGATTGAAAGATAACCACGACACCTCCGCCATGCATGTGGATGTGAACATCGTGCACAACGACCAGCTGAACCTGGAAAAATTCAAAGCCTGGAGACCTGATCTAGCCAATGCGGAATTTATCTTGGAGGATGGAAAGTACCATTGTGGGGCAGAGGTAGAAAAAATGTCCAAGTCCAAGTACAATGTGGTCAATCCAGACGACATCATCGAGCGCTATGGGGCAGACACGCTCCGCTTGTACGAAATGTTTTTGGGACCCTTGGAACAGTTTAAGCCATGGAATACCAACGGCATCGATGGGGTGTACAAATTCTTGCGAAAGTTATGGAACCTCTACCATCCACAAAACGGCGCCTTTGTAGTGTCTGATCTCCCCGCAAACAAGGAAGAACTGAAAGCCCTCCACAAAGCCATCAAAAAGATGGAAGAGGACATGGCCAACTTCTCCTTCAACACCTCGGTGTCCAGCTTCATGATTTGTGTAAATGAGCTGACCTCTTTGGGATGCAACAAGCGGGAAGTATTGGAGCCTTTGGCTATTTTGGTTTCCCCTTACGCACCACATATTGCTGAAGAGCTTTGGGCGCTTTTGGGTCATAGCGATTCAATCACCAAAGCCAGCTTCCCTGAATTCCAGGAGGCCCATTTAGTAGAAAGCAATTTTGAATATCCCGTGATGATCAACGGAAAGTTGCGGGCTAAGTTGGACCTTCCGCTTACCCTGACTGTTCCAGAGATCGAAAAGGCAGCACTCGCGGATGCACAGGTTCAAAAATGGCTGGAAGGCAAAGCCCCTAAAAAGGTGATTATCGTGCCTGGAAAAATTGTCAATTTGGTCGTTTAACCAGCAGTGAACTAATCTAGGAGCGGGAAATTCCCGCTCTTTTTTTTGTAACTTTCTCATTCAATCCCCTACTCGCCCATGATTTTGTATTTGTTTCCAGTACGAACCGCATTTATTGAACGTGACTTGGAAATGATTCGTCCTGTGGCTAGGATTGTCCCTTTGGAGTTTACCCAGACAGCCTGGAAACTTCCATTGTACTTGGTACTTCAATTTTTTCAATTGCTCTGGTACCTCCCAAAAACGAGCCAATACCTCTGTTTCTTTGGGGGCTACCATACCGTATTGCCAGTGATTTTTGGAACCATTTTTGGTAAAAAATGTACCATCCAAGCAGGGGGAACCGACTGCATCAACATGCCGGAGATTGGCTATGGTAACTTTCGAAAGAATCCGCTTGCTTGGGCTACGGCTTACTCCTTTACCCATTGCAGTTTGATCTTGCCAGTAGCCGAGGCCTTGGTAAGTCAGGACTACTGCTATGACTCGAGAATCAGCCCGAAGCAGGGCCTATTAAAACTAATTCCTGGTTTGAAAACCCCTATACAGGTGATTCCAAATGGATTTGATGTTGATTTTTGGAAGGACTTGGGTTTGGAGCGAGTGAAGCACAGTTTTATTTCGGTGGCCACAAGTACCTCCTCTCCTGCCCGTGCACGGGTTAAGGGGTATGACTTGATTGAGCAATTGGCTGCAAGTAATCCGGAATGGAGCTTCACTTTGGTGGGAGACGCCAACTACAATCCCCAATCAACCAATATCCAGGTATTGGGAAAAGAGACCCCAGCATCCTTGGTGCAGCGCTACAATACCCATGAATTTTACCTGCAGCTTTCCAGTTCGGAGGGCTTCCCCAATGCCTTGGGTGAGGCCATGGCCTGTGGATGTATACCCATCGGATCGGCGGTAGGCGCCATTCCAGAGATTATTGGAGATACCGGGTTGCTCCTTAAGAGAAAAGAGTTGGGAACCTTGCAAACACTAATTCAAGATTGGATGGCTGGAAAAACCCAGTTGACCTCTCCTCGAGCGCGTATCGAGCGCTACTTTACCTATGCCCATCGCCGGCATCTGTTGCTTCAAGCACTTTCGCTAAAAGAAAAGGGCTGAAGGAATTAGTTGGTCCTTCATAAAAAACAGCGGAGAAGTTTCCTCCTCCGCTGCATTCAGAACATCTTCCTTATTTCAAAGTAAACCGAAGCACTGGAGTAAATTCAAGACTTTCGATAGGCTCCAAATACCCCTCCGTGTAGGAAAGACGAGTTCGCAGGCCAACTTGAAAATTTTCGCGAAGGGAATGGTAATATTCTATCCCCACAAAAACGCCAAAGTCTGAATTTACAGCATCATCATATAGTAGAATAACAGTTTGATCTGGATTTCTCCGATTGATTGAGACGTAAGGATCCCTGTGAAGTAGGTAGTATAGCCCGGCCGAACCGATCAACTTGTCTTCTATAAAATGCCGTTTGAATACCAAGTAATGGAAGTTTTTCACCTTTCTGATTCGGTAATCTTCAAAAATAAGCACGGCATTTGGATACTGTTTGACATCTGTATAGTCCTCCGAATTCACTTGCTTGGAAAACCCAAACCCAAACTCATTTTTTCCAGCAGGTCTATACAGGTACTCAAAGCCAAATGCCTCCCCCCAACTGATCATCTCAAAGTAAAAATCTCTGTCTATAGGATCGTAAGAACGGAAATCATTAGAAAGCCCGTAAGAAAAATTGAGGTTAGATCGTGACAAAATGGAATCAAGCTTTTGAGCCATCGCTTGTGGAAAGGAAAGAAATAGGATCAAGGCCAACCAAGTTGCATTTTTCATAGGAATAGAATTTAAGTTTTAAAAAAAAGAAGTGAATCGGACTTAGCCAGGAATGTCCGTGAAGCGGTGTTCAAAATAAAAATGTAAAGGACCCACACTTTTCACATTGAAATCAATGCCATTTCGGGTACGGATACCAAAATCGGTAGCTCCAATTATGTAAGCCAATACCGATGGCCGTGACAATTCAGAATTGGTTCGAAAAAGAGAATTTTCTAATTCAGCTTCAACTACAACCGAAGAAGTGAACTCCGCAGTTGGCTTTTGATTTACAAAATCATAGCCCACCTTGGCATTGGCAGTCCCCTTGGCTTTTCCATGCCTCCTCAGCTCAGTGAAAAGAAGAAGCTGCTGGCTATTTTCGGATAGGTCCCAATCTGGATCAAATTGAATATTGACAGTTTTCCATCTCTTTGACTCGATATCGTCCTTAGAAAATGTAATGACATCGTATTGGAAGGTCTCTCCCTCAGCAGTAGCGCTTGTAGTTCCATTGAAACTGACCTTTACCTTGCTTGAACCCCTAAAAAGCCTCACTTTAACAAAACGACTAAAAATCTTTTTATAATCTTTATTGGTCATTTGAACCTCCGGAATCGTCGTAAATAAGATATCTGCTTGGGAAATGGAGGTATGGTTGACGTTGTAATTCAAAATCACTGCATCGGCTGCGGGGGTAGGAAGCTCAGGAACCGGAGGTGTAATCTGAGTCTCGTAAAAATCTTCATCCACGTAGGTCACCACTAGGGTGGCATTATCCACCGAATAAGCATCGTCTACATAGGGAAGTCGCTTGCCCTCGGCACCAGCCAGCCCTCCACCTGTCAGTGTATACAAAAACCCTTCGTTCCAGTCTTCACGAATCAGAGGATCGTAGGTGGTTGTGATTGAGCCAGCATAGGTTCCCCAATTGAATCGTTCCTCGTAAGGGAAGTGAATCACCAGGCCTTGGCTTGCAAAAAACGCAATTAGATCCTCCTGAATTGACACCATTTGCTGCGCACGCTCGGGTCGAGCACGAAAGGTCTCAAAAGCCCTTTCTAGAAAAGGATAGGCATCAAAACGCTCCAAGGAATGATGAAGCAACGTTTCTCGAAAGGGATTTGTCCCTGTTCGAAGGGAAAAAGTATTCCCTGCACGGCTCAAACTTGCCAATTCCGAAGGAGGCATGGTTTGCTTATCTCCAAGCAAGGCCGAAAGGGATACCGCATCTCCGAAGTCATCGTAACGCTGAATGTGGGCACTGAGGGAAATCCTTGCTTCTTTGTCTTGCATTACCTCGCCAAGCAGTTGTGAGAATTCTTTGGCTGTTTCCACCTGCTGCCATTCGTCTAGTGGCAGCGTTTGCGTCCATAGCTGGTCGGTGGTGTTTAATTGTAACTCCTCTTTGGGAAGGCAGGCGCTGAAAAGTAAGGGGCCGGCCAAGAGGATAGCTGAAAAATGTGATCGATTTAGTTTCATGTGTTTTGAGTTAAAAAATAGATAAATGAGAAAAAATGGGTCATGAACCGAGGGGGCTAGCCTCAAAAAATTGCCTGGAATTACATTAAATTCAGGTGCAACTTAAATCATTTTATTTAATTTAAAAATGAAATTTTAAAATTATTTTAATTCGAATTCAATTAGGTTGTTTTTATTTATCTATAAAATAGCCTATTTTGATTTTTGAATTAAGGAATTGGTGCCTCAAATGGACTTTCTGCTCCTAATGCAGGCAGTTTAGACTGGATTTAAAAAATGGAATCCACTACTTCTCCCAACTTCTATCCCTGCTTTAACTTACCTATGGTTCATTTTATTCTCTCCCCCTGCTGACAAATCCAAACTAGCGCTTCCACTCAATTGGACTCCAGGTGAAAAAGTAATCGTTTCACCACCAAAAACTGTAAGTGAAATACTCGAGCAAGAGGTCAGTAATTACGATATGGTAGACTTTTACCTAGCGAAAAAGGACATCCCAAGTACTTAAAGTCGGTTATTTGGTTGATTTGGCTCGAAAGCCTTCACAAAATTTTTGTGAAGGTTTGTTTAGTTTCTCCACCCAAATCCAAATCTTCTGAAATTGGATTTTGAAAAACTAGAAAAACCTAAATCAATACTTTTTACAAACTTTTTATACAAATCGAACCTTTTTAAAACCACCTTTTACAATTT